>JBGPKH010000141.1:0-16429 GCA_041485845.1 Bryobacteraceae bacterium | reverse complement strand
ACTGCCGTAGCGTTTCGGTACCCACCTCCAGCCCATCCTCGCTAGCCAGGTGCTCCGCTGCCAAGGTCGGCCCGAAGCGCTCTCCCACTTCCCCCGAATACTTCTGCCGCACCAGGCGCAGCGCCCGATCCCGAAACTTCTTCGGCTTGGCACGGCTGGATGTCCTACCCACATTGCCATGCACCAGCCCTTTGGCTCCCAGCTTCCCGTATCGCTTCCGGATTCGCTTCGCCTGCCGATAGCTGATTCCCAGAATCTCGGCCGCGTCCCGCAAACGCAGATCTCCCTTCTTTACCCGCGCCATCACCTCGGCGCGCTTCCGCTCCTCGTCGCTCATCCATATCCTTCCCAACCTGTTGACCTCCACGTGAGGTCTTTAGGTTAGGGGACATTTCTATCGGGGCCATAAAGGGACATTATCATCGGGGCGCAACAGAGGAATCTTGCCAGAGGAATCTTGCCAGAGGAATCTTGCCAGGAGTTTCCCCAGAATTTCTCAGCACTCCCAGACAAGGGTCAGCTCCATCTGTAGGCTCGGGGGTGGCATTTCCGGCGGACTGAAGGTGCTTTGGGAGAGAATTCTTCGGATTCCATCGGCCAGCGCATAGAACCGGAACGGCGGAATGCCGAAAAAACGCTGCGAGATAATCAGCAACTTTTCGCAAAGGATGCGCGATTCATCTGCTGCCCGAGAAACGTGGCAGCGAAGTAAGCCACACCGGTCACGAGTATGACTAAGTTTTTCGGATGCCAGACCTGTGACCACGCGATTGGCGGATCGCTCTCGGGATTAGAATCATCCGCACTATCCTATTAACGGCGTCAGAGATCAGTTCTCAGCGTACCAGCATGGCGACACGACCCCAAAAACCAGATCGTCATACCTCGTCGTACCTATGATATCAACGGTTCCTGGAATACCGAACGGGTGTCTGCACAAGGTGCACGAGATCGTTCGACAATATAGTCGCCGGTTCGCAGCTACTGGGCACCTCGCGCGCCTGCCCCACTCTTCCGCGCCTGCGCCACGATCTCTCTCACTCGCCCCATCAGGGTGGGGACGTGGTAGGGGATGCCGTCCTTGATGGTCCATTCCACGCCGCCGGTGTGCACTACTCTGCCGTTGCGAATCTCGTCCACCCCGGTGGGATAGAGCACTTTGAGGTTTTCGAGCGGGTTGCCGTTCACCACAATCAGGTCGGCGGTGTATCCGGCGCGGACGCGGCCGAGGCGCTCTTCCTGGCCCAGTATCCTCGCGTTATTACCGGTGGCCTGCTGGATAATCCGGAGGGGATGGAAGCCGGCCTCCTGGTGCAACTCCATGCCGCGGATGAGGCCGAATCCGTACAGTTGGTAGATGAAGCCGGCGTCGTCGCCCATGCCGATGAGGCCGCCGAGACGGTCGAACTGGCGAAGGGCGGCCATCCAGAGGCGGTAGTTCTCCTTCCAGTACATCTCGTCCGTGGAGGACCAGCCGATGAAATAGGAGCCGTGGTTGGCGGGGTTGGGCTTGAAGTACTCCTCGAGCGTGGGGTGCAGGTAATCGGCGAACCAGGGCTGCGTCTGGGCGCGCTGCAAGTCGCGGCTGGCTTCGTAGATGTCGAGCGTGGGGTCCCAGGCGACGTGCGCCTGCACCATCGCTTCGAGCACCTTGGTGAGGCGCTCGGGACTGGCCTCGCGCCACAGATGGCCGGCGTAGCGGAAGCGGTCGGTCTCGTTGTTGTAATTGTAGGTGGAGGGGAAGTTCTGCACGCCGTGCTCGATGGCGGCATCGGGGATGCCGTACCAGTGCTCGATGCTGGTGGTGCCGAAGCGGATGTCGTCCCAGGCGTTGGTCTCTTCCACGCCGGCGTGGTGCGCGATGCGCAGTTCGAGCTTGTGCGCTTCGTCCTCCATGGCCTGCATCGCGTCGCGGTCGATGCCGAGAATCTTGATGCCGTCGACGCCCATCTCTTTGAGCGAGCGGACGCGGGCGCGCGCCTCCTGCGCGTTTCGCGCGCGGCCGAACATGGGGTAGATGAAGATGCGAGGCGAGGCGATTTCGCCTTCGGCGCTCTGGCGGCGCAGCTCGAGCGCGCGCTTGGTATCGCTGCCGACGTCGCGCACGGTGGTGATGCCGCAGGCGAGCCAGATGTTGAGCTCGTACTCTAAGGGCTGCGGCTTGCCGCCGCGCTCTTCCTGGAGGTGGGCGTGGGCGTTGATGAGACCGGGGAGCACGTACTTGCCGGTGGCGTCGATGACCGCGTCGGCCTGGGCGCCTCCGCGGCCGCCGCGTCCCAGTGAGACGGGGTCGAGCGGGATGACGTCGGCGATGAGATTGTTCTCGATCACGATGTCTTTGGGACCGCTGGCGGGCGTGCCGTTGCCATCCACCACCGTGGCGTTATGGATCAGCAGGCGCCGGGCGCGTTTGCCGCTGGTGGGGGCGGTCTGGGCGTGCGCCATGGCGGCGAAGAGGACGGCGGCGGAGAGGTAACGGAGCGTCATAGATGCCTTCAGGCCGCCAGCGGCGGCACGAGCGTCTTCAGGAATTCGTGCGCCAGGTGGAAGCCGCGCTTGTACTGTTCGGTAAAGTTCCCCTGCGCGTACGCGGGATAGTAGAACTCGTCTTCGTTCTCGATGTTCATAGCGCCCGCGTATCCGGCTTCCGAGAGCACGGAGAAGAAGCCCTTCCAATCGACCGATCCGTAGCCGGGGATGCGGAAACGCCACCAGCGCGCGTTGTTGACGGGCTGGATGCCGGTGCGGCGCAGCACGTGCCAGAGGATCTCGGTGTCCTTGAGGTGCACGTCGTAGATCTTGTCGACGAAATCGCGCGCGGCCTGCACCGGGTCCATGAACTGCCACACGAGATGGGACGGATCGAATTGCAGGCCGATGTGCGCGCTGCCGTTGAAGGCCTTGAAGAGCGCCTCCCATCCCACGGGGCCGGTAGCGATGTTGGGTCCGCCGGCGTAGGGCTCCCAGAGGATGCGGACGTTGTGCTTCTCGCAAACCGCAAAGTACTTCTCGTTGTAGACCTTGACGATCTCGTCCACCTGCTTCTCCAGGCGCTCGCCCCTCATGGTGCCGGACTGTCCCCCGATGTTGGGGATGCCGAGCTTGCCGCAGAGCTCCAGGCACTTGACGGTGTACTGGTTCTGCTGCTCGCGCTTGGCGGGGTCGGGATCGATGTGGTTGCCGTCCACGGCGAGCGAGGAGACGTAGATGCCGGCGCGTTGGATCTTGTCCTTGATGGCGGCGATGGCCGCGTCGTCCAGGCGGGCGGGGTCGAGACGAAGCTGCATGCTGGTAAAGCCTTCGGCCTTGACCCACTCGAGGTTGGAGTCGGAGTACTGGCAGAGGACGCCGAGCTTGGGTTTCCAGTTGGGGACGCGGGGGCGCTGGGCTTGGGCTGCGGCGGCCGCGGACATGGCGGTGAGGACGGTGCGTCGGGTGATGGTCACGAAATGAAGATAGCAGAACGGCGGGGGATCCGTGTCGGCTCCCGTTTGGTTGCAACTTCCCAGAACGCCGTTTGGGGCCAGTGCGACCAGATTGCTGGTGGAAAGGGCTGTTCGCGGCAGCTACCCGATGGAGGAGCTGCGCGCGGAGCTGCGTAGTGCATTCATCGCGGTCGAGATCGGCATCGCGCGGCACCCCAACTGCACCGCCGACTGCCTGAAACCGCTCAACGACGTCACGGGGGAGGTATTCCGCACCGCCGCCGACGTGCAGCACATCGTTGACATGGTGTTCGGATTCCATCCTGACTTGCGCGGTAGGCATGAGGCACGGCCCGAGAATCGCATGCCACACCAGCGACGCCGGATGTCGCCTCACCCCAACTTCTTTAGTGGCAGATCGCTGGCACGCGGAAATATCCCGGCAAATGGCGTTTGGTTTAGGTTTCCACGCAGTACGGCCGGAACGCTGTTCGGCGCATTCCGGTAAAGCACCACCATCGTGGCAAGATCCTTATAGCCAAGACTCATGCGGGGGCTGATGCCCTTGCACACCTCACGCAACCGCGCCTTGGCAGAAGGCTCAAGGATTGCCGAATTGTCATGTAAAGGTCGCTCCGCCTTAGAGTGAACGTGTCCGGAAAACGCTTCGATGCCCTTGGCCGCGATCTTGTAAATGGCTTCCTCGCAAATACTGGGGACTAGAAGGAACTCCGAGAACGTTGGCACAAAAACGTTTTTCATCGCAAAGTCGCGCGCCTCACAAAACTGGTTGCCCGTGCCTACGAAATCATCCACATAAATCAGGGCACCCTCCTTAAGCTCGCTGGTCAGTTTGGTGATGCCATATGAGTCACGCGAATCCATGAATCTGCATCCACGCCGTTCGAGGCTGCAGGCATCACGCAGCATGTTCAGCATGACAGGGCTGCTACTGCCCGGATCATGCACCTGCACATAAATGAGGTTCTTCGATGGAATGCCTGCACGGGCGAGCCGTGCCATGAGGGCCTCGTTTTGTTCGACGAGGATGCGCCGCGTTTTCCGTTCAGATAAATAGATGACGTTTTCGAGTAGCAAGGCCGCATGCTCTTGATCGTCCTTCTTAAACTGCATCATCCAGCGACGCGCCGACAGAAAGCCTAGCGGTTGTGGCTTGTAGTCGTGGAAGCGCAGTGCGGCGCTAACACTTTGGTAGAAGCGCCACATAGGTCAATCTTTGGGAGCCTCGGGATCATCACTTCCTTTTAGCGCCTCTTCCAGACTCTCGCAGTAGGCGCGGACTTCGATCAGGGATTTTCGTAAGCTTTCGCGCTCCTCGTCGTCGGCTGTGTACTTTAGCTTGAACTTTTTCAACTGGGTAATGAACGTCTCGCAGGCGTTCAGAGCGTTCTGTATGCGCTTCTTGTCGACGATAAATTCGTCGAACAATTCACGCGTCTCGGTTTTCGGGTTGAGAAAAAACCGCTCGATGTGCCGAAGAACCTTCGCGTTGGCTGTCTTGTCCTCCTCCGTCGATTCATAACTCTCCATGATGCGGCGGAAATGGATAACGCTCTTGATTTTCCTGTCGCGGTACTTCTCAACCAGCTTTTCCGTCGCGCCATCGCGGCCGAGTTTTTTGACGTTCTCAACTTTGTCCATCGCCAGGTCGAGAACGGGGAGCGCCTCAATCCAGAAATTGGGGGGAATTCTGGTTTTCGGATCAGGATCAAGGGAAAGCTTTTGAAATTTCTCCGGGAATTCGAGTAGTGACTTGCAGCGCTCGATCTGCCGTTCACTCAGCCCCGTCAGCTTCATCAGTTTGGCGTTGTCGGTTTCGCCAAGCTCTTGCATAACGGTCTTGAGGCTCAGGGCCGTGGGCATTAGCTCCCACGCTTCCCGGAAGTTATGAATCGAGAACATGTACAACAGCCCGGCGATCATGGTGGGCGGCTCGACAATGTTCGCGGGTAGCTTGAGCGGTTTCCCATCCGGCCCCAGATGTCCCTCTTGGTTTAGCTCAACAACGCAGCGATAACGGCGCTCGCCGTCGAGGATGGAGTACTTGACTTGCCCTTTGGGTTGGAAGATCGTGAGCGGAACGAGCACGCCATGTTGCGCGATGTTTTTCTTGAGTTCCGCCAGTTGCGGCGGGTCGAAGAGTACGCGGGGATTGTTGGTGCTGGGCTTGATGTCCTCCGCGTTCAGGCGGCGCAACTGGCCGGAGGGCACAACCTGAAGCGCCTCATGTTGAGTAGGCTTTAAGGTCGGCATATAATTCAGATAATTCAGATATTAGAAATCAACAATTCGTTCGTCGGTACGCGGTGGCGCGCGAACCCAGCGATATTCCGACGAACTGAGACCGTTTCGTATGAGAAGTGTCTCCTCAGAACGTCCGCTTCATCTGATTCGGCATAGCTGACGACGAAGTTTATCCGGGCAGCGTTAAGGCGTTCCATCCAGCCGCGTAAGCGGCCTATGTCCTCGCCGGTGAAGGTAGCCGGGTCATACTGTCGGAACACGCGCCGCGCCCGGACAGCGAAGGGAGGGTCCATATAGACCAGATCGCCTTTTTCTGCATACTTCAGGACGGTCTCGAAATCGCCGTTGACGAACCGCGCGCGGCGCAAGCGGTTCGAGCATTTCTGAAACACATCATCCCCAGGGACCGCGCCACAACGCACGCCGCTGTAAGGTACGTTGAACTGCCCAGCCAGATTCGTCCGGTAAATCCCGTTGAAGGAATATCTGTTCAGGTAAACGAACCGCGCCGCTCTGGCTGGTGGCATCATCGTCGAGATGTCGATTCCACGGAGGCGTTTATATTCTTCCCTGTCCGCTGGCCGCAAGGTCTTCAGTTCTTTCAAAACGGCATCGATCCGATACTTCACTTCGATGTACGTGGCGATCAGTTCTGGATTGATGTCGCCAAGGATGGCCTCGGGGGGCCGGATGGCGAAAAACAGGCAGGCGGAACCCGCGAACGGCTCAACGTACCGCTTGTGTTTTTTTGTCCAGAAGGTTTGGAGAACAGGCAGCAGGCGGCGCTTGCTGCCAGCCCACCTCAAAAAGGGAGGGCAGTCCTGTCTCGGCGAATCGGGGTCGGTATCCGGCATACCAATCAGGTCGATTCATCATAACGTAAAACGGCGATGGAGCGATCAGGGCTGGCAGCCGCATTGGCCGATGGTGTGCTTCGTTTGTGTTCTGTTGGCGAGCCGAGCGAAGCACGGGGCGGAGGTGCTGCCCAGTCGCCAGCAACGATATGGAGGGAGCGCAATGTTCCTTGCTCCCAATTTGCTGTTGCCTTCGCAAGCTGGAGGTCGCCGGCGAGCCAGCTCCATCCTGTTGGGACCGCGCGGATTCCCGCTCAGTCGGCTCCTCAATGACAAATCGTCTTCCTGCCACCAAACGCCTGCGAAGTCCGGTTCTGTTCCGCTGGGGCCGTGTGGCATCGACGGAGTGGGTGATCTCCCCGAAGGCCGTTTGGGGCCGCTTCCGAGTGGCACCCAAACGGAAAGCCGTGGGTGGCCAGAGGATTGGATCCGGTCCTTAAAACCGTGGACAGTTGTCTCCGCGGTTGCAATGTGTTGTAATCACCCATCGCGGTTAGGAAGTGGTTCCGAGAAAGACGTATGGAACTTGTGACGATTGTCCTGATCGTCGTGGCATCCCTTAAGGTGACGTCCGTCGTTCAGGCGATCCGATGGTTGGGGGGGCTTACGGGTGAAGAGGCTGCCTCTCTTCAGAAGCCTTGGTCGACAGAGACTGCGTACTACGAATTGCTAGAGGCATGTAAAGGCAAATCGTTTCCTTTCGGGACTAAGGACTACCGGTTGCGACGGTACATCTCAGCGTCGCACCAAGGTCACCTGTCGTTTCGAAGGCTGCTTGGCGTAGTTGTCTCGCTTTTCCAAGCGATCCTGTACCGATATGAGCACCTTGCCGCAGTCGTCACAGTTCACACAGTCGTGACCGCTTCAATGCTTCAGAGTCGTCAGGCGGGGCTGTTAATCTCGCCTGCCGTACACGCCGCCTTGTTGTACATCTTGACGATCATTGTTCTTGCGATGAACGCGGTATTGTCAGTGGAAGCGGTGTTTTCATACGCCCGGCTCGGTGGATACGCGATCCCTTTTCACGGGCTCTCAACTGGTGAGGCGAAGCCATCGCCAGGGGGAAAACTGCTGCTGGATCTGAGGGTGGTGGTGGGCAAGGTTACTACGACTATTCTGACAGGGGCTGGGGCTTCGTACTTAGCGCATGTCTGTTTCAGCGGATTGAAAGGCGATGCGCTGAGGAGCCTTCCTATCTCAAACGTCCAGGACGCCGCTGCGCTGTTCGCGCAGATGATCTATTGGGTCACAACCACGTTCACGACTGTCGGATACGGGGACATCGTTCCGCAAACGGGTACGGCCAACTGGTAGCCTTCTTGATTTCGTTGCAGGCATTCATGGTGCTCGGTGTTGTTTTGGCATCGTTGTTTGCTTCGAGGGCACAGTAGATTAAAGACAACCACCAACTGGAGTGGGCGGCACACTCGGAACAGCCCTACGCGGGCCCCAAGTCCCGTTCTGGGAAGTTGCAACCAAACGGGAGCCCGAGGCCGGATCGCGCGCAGCCGAGGTCCTTTTTCCAACGGGCTTATCTTAACGCCGATGGAGACCGGGGGCCGGGGGCGACTACCAATTCAACCGCAATCCGAACTGTAAAGCCCGCGCGCCGCTGCCCGATACCGATGCGTCAATAATGCCCGTGCCGCTGGCCGGCGTCTTGGGAATGCCAGGCATGTTCAATACGTTAAAGAAGTCCACGTTCAGCCGGAAGTAGGCGCGCTCGGTTACCGGAATCACTTTGAACAGCGACGTGTGCAGCCCCCAGTTGAACAGCCCGGGGACAGCCTGGTTGCGCCATGGATTCAGGTTGTCGTTATAGGACACGCGCTGCAGGCTGCCATCCTTCATCTTGATGTAGTAGGTGTTGCTGTCGTAGAAGTTGAAATTGGGGTCGGCGGAGCTGCCGCCGTCGGCAGGTATGGGTATGAGCGGCGAATGCGCGGGCTTATAGCTCGACGGCACTCCCATGACGCCGTTCGGCCTGCCGGTCTTCGGGTCGTAGCTGTTGATGCGGTTGGCCGGGATGTAGCCGTTGTAGTAGAGATAGCCGTCCAGACACGTGCCGCTGCGGCAGTCCTTGATGGGGTATTGGTCGCCGTAGATTTCCACGGGATTGGGCAGGAGCCAATCGGATGTGGGAAGATCCCACCAGGTGCTGGTCAGGGAACCTTGGCCGGCCAGTTGCCACCCGCCGACGAACCGATTCAGCACCGGTCCGGCGCTACCGGCGATCCGCTTGCCTTGGCCGAACGGCAGATCCAGGATCCAGTTGAAGTTGACGCGGTGTTTGGGAATGTCCTCATCGCGCTTGTAGAGCAAAAAACGAGCGCGCGCACCGAAGTCGGCCGGAACCGCGCCCGGCAGGAAGACGTTCGTGGGTGGGACGGCGGGATCCGACCATCCGTTGCCACCGGCCCGGAAGGCGTTGGACAGGACATAAAAGACCTGGAACCCGTAGCCCTTCGAATACCTGCGCTGCAGTTCAAACTGGAAGCTCTGTGCGTTCGACCAGCCGATTTTTTGATATTCCTCGATGTCGCCGAAAGTAGTCGTTTCGAACGCGCGCGTCGCCGTGCCGGCAAACGTCCCCGTGGGCAGCGGCAGCCCGGTGGTCGAGTACCAGACGAAGCTGCTCGGGGACTGGTTGTAGGAGTTGTACATGTCCATGCGTGAACCATGCGTGCCCACGTAGCCGACGCGAGCCACAGTGTTGTCCCATACTTCCTTCTCGAAGGTGAGGTTCCATTCGTGGGCCCGGGAAGTGGGCTGGTCGGGATCGAAATAACTGACCAGGAACGAGCCGCGGCTGACCCCGCCCGGCTTGTTCACGTCGAGTACGTTGGCGGAGTTGACCCCGGCGATAAACTGCGGAGCCGAGCGCAGGCCGTAGTTGGGAAGCCCGTCGGGAGTCTGCGCCGAGTTGCCGAGCTGGTACGTAAATCGCGCGGTAGTCGGCGGGTTCTGCCGGGCCCGCGCATCGAACGCACGCAAAGGCATCGGGTATCCAAAGATTCCATAGCCGCTCCGGACGACCAGTGGATGCCTGCCGTTTGTCATGCGGTACGCCAGGCCGGCGCGCGGGTTGAAGTCCCATTTGTTCAGGTTGATCAGGCTGTGGGGCAGTCCCACGTCCTCCGGACGCACGAACTTCACTCCCAGGTCCGTATAGACCTTCGTGATGACGGGAGTGGTGGCGTTGGCCTTATACATCGTCTCGAAGTCCGCCCCGTTGACTACCGCCTTGGTCTTGGGATCGAAGCCGGTCAGAATGTTGCCGGACTCGGTCAGCGGGGTGAATAACTCCCACCGTACACCCAGGTTGAGAGTAAAGCGGGAGTTCACTTTGTAATTGTCCTGGAAATACAAAGAGTGTTCGCGCGCATGCATGTCGTACCACTTGCGCACGAACTGCGCCGAGTAGCTCGCGATCACGCCGAGGAACACGTCGGCGGAGTTATGGCCGGTGAACGGGACCGCGGAATAGGCGGAGCCGGAGGTCGGATCGAAAAGTCCGGTAGCCTGGTTGGAATACGAGTGAGCGCCCTGCACCTGCTGCTGGTCCGGAAGGATGTTGAGATACTCGTAGCGGAACCGGCCACCGAATTGAAACTCGTGCCGCCCACGGAGCTTGGTCAGATTCTCGTCCGCGTTATAGATCCGGTTGATGCTGTTGCGCCGGTTGGCGGCCGTGACGTACTCCATCCCCACGCCGGTGCTGGTGAGGTTCGGAAACCCGAATTCGCTAAACGGGTTGGGCAGGCCGAGGATGTCCGCATATTTCTTGTCGTCGCCGACGTTTAGGAAGTTGAGGTCCTCGGAGCCGGCATTCACTACGGTCTCCGCGAAGAATGTGGGCGAGAAGTTGTGAGTCCACGAGGCCACACCGCTTTCATTCCGGATGGGCCGCCAGTTGCCGTTGGCTGCAAAGTCGAGAGTGGTCGGGGAATTGTTATTGCCGCTTTGCGAGTAAGCGTCGCGGACGCCGTGCGTGTAGCGGAAGAAAATCTGGTCGCGGTCGGAGAGGCGGTGATCGATGCGCGTCGTCATGGTCCAGTCGAGACGGTTATTCGGGGCCTCGTAAATGTAGTTATTGGCTACCAGCGGATTGATGCCAGGCTCGGTGGGCAGGGGAGTGACGCTGTACATGTATTTCGCGAGCGGGCTTTCGCGGCCGAGCGGGATCTGGTTGTTGACCAAGGGAACGCGGCCCCAGTTTTGGGCGGCAGAGCCGGTCGACCAGGGATCGTAAAGCGTATACTTTCGCCCGCTGCCGTCCACCAGACCGCTAAAGTCGCCCTGGCGCATGGCCGGTGTGGGAACGGAGGTGCGTTTGGTGCTGGCGGTCAGACTGCGGTATGCCTCATAGGAGTGGAAAAAGAAGGTCTTGTTTTTGCCATTGTAAAGCTTCGGAATGTAGATGGGGCCCCCCACCGAGCCGCCGAATTCGTTGCGCGCCAGGTGCGGCGGCCGCGTGAATTTGTCTTCGCGGGCGCGCGCCACTCCGAAGCCCATCTGGTTATTGCGCGCAACTTCGTAAAGCGAGCCGTGGAGCCGATTCGTGCCGCCCCGCGTGTTCACAATCACCGTGCCCGGCCGGTTCAACTTGGCGGATGAGTTGTTGGTCTCCACGCGGAACTCTTCGATGGTGTCCATGCCCGGCGGACGTCCGGACAGTTCGCCGGTGTCGCGGTTCGCCAGCACGGCGCCATCCTGGAGGAACTCGACGCCCCAGCGGATGCCCCACACGCGGGGAACCTGCGACTCGCCGTCGATGCCGGGAGTGGTCTGCATGACCAGCGTCTGGAAAAAACGGCCGCTAATCGGGAGCTGCTCGATTCGCGCGCGGTCGGTTACCGCGGCCAGGGTCGGTCCCGTGGTAGTCACCAGCGGGGTCACATCTGCCGTGACCGTAACCTCGGTGGTTGCGGCGCCGACTTTGATGCTGGCATCCACCACTGCGGTTTGACCGGTCTGCAGGAGGAATTCGCCCCTGAACGTCTCCATCCCAGGTGCTGCAATGGTTATGCGGTAAGGGCCGCTTTGCAGGGACGGGAAATCATAGAAACCGCTCCCGTTGGAGAGTGTGCTGTACTCCCGGGCCGTCTCAACGTGGGTGACGGCGACCTTGGCTCCCGGGACGACGGCGCCGGAAGCGTCTTTGACCGTCCCTTGGATATTGCCCATCCCGGTTTGGCCGAACAACGGCAGGGCGGAGAACACAATCGGAAGGAGAACGCAGCATCGCATCGGTGACACCCCTCTCTCGAATGATTGCGGCAATTATGGCCGCAAACGACGCCGTTGTCAATGCGGCCGCCAGCCGAGCCAGCCGAGCCAGCCGAGCACCGAAGCGGCGATGCCGGACGAGTGACAGGCCATGCCACATGGCGCAGCCGAGCGTGGACGGGCGTCCGCCCCACTCCGGGCACGCGAGTTTCACCTGTGCGGTCTCGCATGCTTCGCCGGTGCGGCCACGTGCTCCGCTTCACGAATCGGCGTTCAAGAAGAGGACCTCCGATGCTAGTCTGAGAACAATGTCAGTAAACCGTCAGATCATACTCGCCGAGCGTCCGGCCGGCATGCCCAAGGAGAGCGATTTCCGGCTGGTGGAATCGCCCGTGCCGCAGCCGGGAGCAGGCGAGGCATTGGTGCGCGCTCTGTACCTTTCGGTGGATCCGTACATGCGAGGGCGCATGAGCGGGCAGTCCTCATACGCCAGGGGACTGCAACCCGGCGACGTGATGGTGGGCGGCGTGGTGGGCCGCGTGATCGAGTCGAACGATCCGCGAGTGGCGAAGGACGACATTGTGTCCGGCATGCTCGGCTGGCAGGACTATGCGGTGGCGCCGGCGAAGCTGCTGCGTAAGATCGACCCGGCAGCGGCGCCGATTACCACCGCGCTCTACGTATTGGGGATGCCGGGGCTGACGGCCTATTTCGGACTGCTGGATATTTGCCGGCCGCAGCCGGGCGAGACGGTGGTGGTGTCGGGCGCGGCCGGCGCGGTCGGTTCGCTGGTGGGCCAGATCGCGCGGATCAAGCGCTGCCGCGCGGTGGGCATCGCCGGCAGTAACGAGAAGATCCGATTCATCACCGGCGACCTGGGTTTCGATGCGGGATTCAACTACAAGGAGACGCCGGATTACTACGCGAAGCTCAAGGAACTCTGCCCCAACGGAATCGACATTTATTTCGATAACGTAGGCGGCGCGATCACCGACGCGGCGATGCGGCTGATCAACACGCGCGCGCGGATTGCGGTTTGCGGCCAGATCTCGCAATACAACGCCGAGCGGCCCGAGATGGGCCCGCGCTGGCTGGTACAACTGGTGGTCCGGCAGGCAAAGGCGGAGGGGTTTCTGGTGCACCAGTTTGCCGACCGCTATGAGGAGGGACTGCGGCAACTGTCCGGCTGGCTGGCCGAGAAGCGGATTCAATACCGCGAGGACGTGGTGGAAGGCCTGGAGCACGCTCCGCGAGCGTTCATCGGCATGCTGGAAGGGCGCAATATCGGCAAGCAACTGGTGAAGGTCGAGACGCAGGAAGCCTCGTCAGGGTTGCACGGCAGTTAGGGACTCCTGCACCACGCGCAGAAGCCCATCCACGGTGAAGGGCTTCGGCAGGAGGGAGAAGCCCTTGCGGGTCACGAAGCGCTGCACCAGGTCGGCATCGTGAAAGCCCGAGATGAAGAGCACGCGGAGGTCGGGCTGCCGCGTACGCAAACGCTCCGCCACCACGGGGCCGGTAAGATCCGGCATGATCACGTCCGTGAGCAGGAGGCTGACCGGCTCGGCGCACTTCTCGTAGGCCTGGATGGCGTTCCAACCTCCATCGGCAAGAATGACACGATAGCCCGCCTCGCTGAGGATTGTTTCGAGAAGACCGAGAATGCTGCGGTCGTCATCCACTGCCAGGATCGTATGTGGTGAGGTGGACATAGGCGTACCCTGGTGCCATCGTCTGCTTCCATTATCGAACGGCAGCGGCGATTCCCGGCAGGCCCGAAAGGGCTACCGGACGGCTTCGTACGTTTGGCTTGAAGAGAACGCTAAGGGCTTGTCATGAAACAACCTTCTCACCGCTTGAAGACGCGGCGAAGAACCGGCGAAAATACCCGACCCGCACCAGCCGCGTCTTCATGCCCTTTGGTGGGCCGCCGCGGCCCGTCGGGACCTCCCTTTGGCCGCGGCTCAGAGACGCGTCTCTTGCCGAGCTTCAAAGTGTCCCTGGCCGGGAGCATAACTGAGTAATCAGATCCCGGCCACCCGCCGGCAGCGTTAGCCGGGTCGCCACGCTCACCGTCCGCATGCTTTCAAGGCGCCGCATCAAGACTTCCGGCGCGCCGCCGCTCGAGACGATAATGATCCTGAGGTTGCGAAAATGAAACTCTGCGCTCTCGCCGCAATTGCCGCGCTGCCCGCACTGGCGCAGTCCAAGCCGCAGTACGAAGTCTACGCCGTTCGTTACGCCACGGTTCCGGACTTCGCGGTGAGCCAGTTGGTGGCGGGGGCGGAGGCGGGACGGAAGCTCGATATCGCCATGATGGTGTGGCTGGTGCGCGGGAATGGCCGCAACATTCTGGTAGACTCGGGCTTCTATCGCGACCAGTTCTTCCAGCAGTGGCACGTTACGGATTTCGTCAAGCCGTCGGAGGCGGTCCGGCGCGCGGGCGTCAATCCCGAGGACATCACCGACGTGGTGATCACCCACATGCACTGGGACCACGCCGACGGCATGGACCTGTTTCCGAAGGCTCGCACCTGGGTGCAGAAGGACGAGCTCGCCTATTACGCCGGCGAGGCGTGGCAGTCGCGGCGCACGCACGGCGGCATCGATCCGGACGATGTGCTGGCGGCGGTGAAGCTGAATACTCAGGGACGGGTCGGTCTGGTGAATGGCGACGCGCAGGAGATCCTGCCGGGCGTGACCTGCTACACCGGCGGCAAACACACGTATGCGTCGCAGTTTGTAGCGGTGAACACGGCGGCCGGCGTGGTGGTGCTGGCGAGCGACAACCTGTATCTGTACGAGAACCTGGAGAAGCACCTGCCGATCGCCGCGACGCTGGATGCCGAGTCCAATCTGCGCGCGCAGGAGCGGATGAAGCAGTTGGCGGCGGGACCGCGGTTCATCATCCCGGGCCACGATCCGGCGGTGATGACGAAGTTTCCCCACACGGACGCCAACGTGGTCCGGATTCAATGAACGCCCGGAGGCGAGGGAACTCGGTGATATCCTCGAAATAAGGTACACCGAGGGATGACGCTGCGGAAGGCGGTTTGGCGGGTGGGCTGCGGACTCGGCTTTCTCGGCGTGCTGTGCGCCTTTCAGCGGCCGTTCCGTGAGTTGCCCGGCATCGAATACAATCTCGGCGAAATTCCGCTGCCCGCGGACTACCAGGAGAAGACCGAGTGGGCCTTCGCCCGGCTGATGTTTCCGCCCGGTCCGTTGAACGGATACCGCGGCCGCGACGCGGACTGGCATACCGGGTATTCTCTCTGGTCGCAGGATTTCCCGCGCGCCGACCGCCACTTTTCGCTGGCGATGCGGCGCTTGACGCGCATCCACGTGCGGTCCGTGGAGCAGATCGTGAACCTCGACGAGGGCGATGCCTTCGATTGGCCGTGGCTGTATGCCGTGCAGGTCGGCGAGTGGGGATTGACCGACCACCAGGGGCGGGCGCTGCGCGAATACCTGCTGCGCGGAGGCTTCTTCATGGCCGACGATCTCCATGCCCGCTCGGAATGGTACGAGTTCGAATCGCGCATCAAGAAGGCGTTTCCCGAAAGGGAGATTCGCGAGATTCCGGATGACGACCCCATCTTCCACACGGTGTACGACCTGAACGATCGCTACCAGATTCCGGGCCAGGCGCACCTTCGCGACGGCTACAAGGATAGTGTCGATCGCGACGGCAGCGGCAAGGGCGCGCACTGGCGAGGGATTTACGACGACCAGGGCCGCGTCATGATCGCGATCTCCTACAACTCCGACGTCGGCGATGCGTGGGAATATGCGGACGATCCGCGCTACCCGGCCAAGTTCGCCGACCTGGCCATCCGGCTGGGCGTGAACTACATCGTGTATGCCATGACGCACTGAGGGCCGTACCGCCGGAATCCAATAGCAGGGCGCCCGCGGAAATCCGGACCGGGGGAGTGCCGGCCCCGCTGGGGGCGCGTGCGATTTCGCCTGTGTTGTCCGCCGGGCCCGCTCATTGGCCGCCCAGATAGACGCGGGCCCATTCCAATTCCGGCCGTGCAGTCTCCGCGTTGTTGGCGATCTCTCGAAGCTGCATCGCGTAGGCGCGGGCTTTCGTCCGATCACCGGCCTTGCCGGCCGCCCTGGCGGCGCCGGCCGTGGCGTTGAAGCGGCGCGGCGCGATCTTCAGAACCGCCTCGTATTCCTTCAGAGCTTCAGGCGCCGCCCCATTCTCCAGCAGCAGATCGGCCAGCATCTCGCGCGCGGGAAGCAACGCCCCAGGCGTCACGGGGTGCTTGTCGACGGCATCCTCATGGCCGGCAGCCATGCGAAGGAGACGGACACCCTCGTCTTTCTTCCCCTCGGCCCATGCGATCAGCGCACTAGCCGCTTCCCACTGCGCGCCGATGGAGCCGCTCCAATCGTAGTCGCGAGTTGCCGGCATGGCCCTGCGGATGGCGGCGATTTCGTCGATCGAACGGCGCGCGGCGATGACATCGCCTGCACGGGCGGCCCCAATCGCTCTCGCGTAATGCACCAGCGCTTCGGCATTCCGAAACCGATTCCAGGGGAACCATGCCGGCTTGATCTCCAGCGTAGCAGCGGCTCTCCAATCGTGCCGCTCAAGCGCCCAGCGCGCCGGCGAGGCCGCAAAGGCGTAGGCGGCGGCAAACTGGTTTT
>JBGPKH010000140.1:0-16438 GCA_041485845.1 Bryobacteraceae bacterium | reverse complement strand
GGTCGAGCCTTTCCGCTACTACCAATATGGTCAGCGCACGGTAAATCTGGATGGCTGCGTGGAAGTCGATGCCGCCTATTACGGGGCGCCGCCGGGCTGGATCGGCCGGCAAGTACAGGTGCAATGGGATCTCCGGCACGTCCGGCTGCTGCACCCGGAGACCGGCGAACGGTTACGGGAACACCTGCCCCAGGTGCGCGGGAAGCATCGGGTCAAGGACGAGGACCGCCCCAAACAAACGCCGCCGGGGACGCAACAACTGCTTTACTCACGCAATTGCGGCAATGGCGGGTGCTTGGCCGTTTGGGGAAGTGGGAGGCGGGACTCGCTTGTGGCGCTTGTCAAGCTGAGCGCCGGTTGTTTACCGGCGCAACCGGCGGGCTACAACCCGCCGCCGGTTCCCAACCAGGTTTTCAATGGCGCCCACGAACCCGGGAACACGGTGGCCCGCAACACCTGCAGCATGGGTCGTGTATATGGGTCGTGTATACTGGAGTCCGTTCAACTCGATACTTGAGAGCCTGCAGGAGCCCGAAGGCAATCGCTTCCGCCGCAGGCATTGATGATGCGGAAAGTAATAGGTTCTCGGATCATGAAGGTCATCTCAGAGGCCACTCCCTGGGGCTTTCCAGATGTGCTTGATCGACATGGCTCGATGCCCGCTGCGGAATTGGCCGCCGGCCGTAAAAGCGAAATCAGGCCAGGCAGCCTCGAACGGGATCTCCAAGGCCGGGTCAGCATGGGTTTGCCCCTCACCTCGCTCCTCTTAGCACTAGTTCTCGCCGTGGCAGGGTTCGCCCAGGAGAACTCGGGCCGCATCGCCGGGACTATCACCGACCAGACCGGCGCGGTCGTTCCGGACGCGAAGATCACCGCGACCAGCCCCACTCTACCGCGGGCGATCGAAACCGCGTCGGACAAACTGGGATGGTACGCCTTCCCGCGTCTGCCGATCGGCGTCTACAGCGTGGCGGTCGCCAAGCAGGATTTTCAAACCCTGCGACAGCACGGCATCGAAGTGAAGCTGGGTTCCGAGATCACCTACAACGCGCGGCTGGCCCTCGGGCCAGTGACGGAAACGATGGAGGTAGCCGAGGCGGTGGGGTCACTCGACGTTACTTCGAGCCAGACTTCCACCAACATCAACCTCAAGGACTTCGACAACCTGGCGAAATCGCGCGACTACACATCGCTGCTCACCATCGCCCCGGGCGTTCGACTGGAGAACCGCGCCGGCGGCGGCTATGGGATTCAAGTGGACGGCGCGAGCGGAGCCGAGAACGCATTCGTCATCGACGGCGTCGAAGTCACCGACATGTTCCAAGGCTCGCTGCTGGGCCAATATGCCCTTCCGCTGCAACTGGTGCAGGAAGTCCAGATCAAGAGCGGCGGGTTTGAGGCCGAGTATGGCGGGGCCACCGGCGGCGTGATCAACATCGCCACGCGCGGCGGCACCAACGCCTATCACGGAAATGTCGAATTCCAGTTCACCAACAACCGGCTGAACCCCCGTCCGCGCGGCTACTGGCAGCGTTCCCCGGCCGGCCTTGCCGAATTCTATGCGGACAAGAAAGACAATTACCGCTCGCTGTGGCCCGGCGGCCGGTTCGGCGGACCGATCCTGAGGGACCGGCTGTTGTTCACGGTGGCCTATGAGCCCACCTTGCTTCACACGGAGCGCACCATTGCCTATGCCTCCGGCACCCGGCAGTACCTCCGGGAGGACACGCAGCATTACGGTCTGGCCCGCCTGGACTTCAACCCGGTGCAGAAGTGGCAGTTCCACACCTCCTGGATGTGGGCTCCGGCCCGCTCCCAGGGCAGACTGCCATCCACCGACATCCGCCAGTCCGCCCCGGCCAACGACCAGTCCGTGCTCGGCGGCTTCGTCCCCTCGCAGAGCTATACGGCTTCGGCCAGTTACTTCGCCACCAGCCGGGTGATGCTGACGGCTCGCTATGGCTACCGGTATTTGAATCAGAAGGACAGCAACTACGGCCTTCCTGGCGATCCCTGGATTCACTACCTCGAGAACACCGACAAGGCGCCGGGTGTCCCTGCCGAGTTCGCCGGCCCGAACGGGTACTCGAACATCTCGAACCCCTTCAAGACCGAGAAAAGCATCCAAACCCGTCACAACGTCTACCTGGACGGCAGCATCATCGCCAGTCTGGCCGGACAGCAGCACATTATTAAAGCCGGCTATGCCATCAATCGGATGGCCAACAATATCGTGGACGACTACCCGAACGGCAGTTTCAGCATCTTCTGGGGCGACTTCTTCAGCCGAGGGAGTTTCTCGAACGTCAGTGGCGCCTACGGCTACTATCAATGGGATGACGGCCCCCGTCACAACTCCCAAGTGACCGGGCACAACCAGGGCTTCTACTTGCAGGACAACTGGAAGGCGGCCTCGACTCTGACGCTGAACCTCGGGGTACGATTCGAAAACGAGTTTCTGCCGCCGTACCGCAAGGAACAGGGCGGCGTGAAAATCGCCAACCCCGTGTCTTTCGGTTGGGGTGAAAAGGTGGCCCCACGCCTGGGCGCTGCCTGGGACGTCAAGGGCGACGGCAAGTGGAAAGTGAGCGGCAGCTTCGGCATGTTCTACGACGTGATGAAGTACGAGGTGGCCAGGGGCGCGTTCGGCGGCGAAACCTATTTCACCAGCGTTTACCGTCTGGACAGTCCGAATGTGAAGGCGCTCAGCAAGGCGAACCCTGGCGCGGCTGGCGCGCTGATTGTCCGTACCGACAACCGCCTGGTCCCGCTCAACGCGGCGGGCGAACTGGCCGGCCTGGATCCCGATCTGAAACCGTACAGCACGCGCCAGTTCATCGCCCGGATCGATCGCCAGCTCACCAACCACATCAGCGCCGGTGTCCGCTACACCCACAACGACCTGTTGCACGCCGTCGAGGACATTGGCGTGCTCGATGCCCAGGAGAATGCCGCGTTCATCATCGGCAACCCTGGCGAGGGGCGCACCCGCCAGGACCCGCAGCACATCCTCGACGGCAAGACCCCCAACGGCCAGGAGTTCCTGGTGCCCAAAGCGAAGCGCCAGTATGACGGTGTCGAATTCCGTCTGCAGGGCCGCCTGGACCGCTTGATGTGGACCGCGTCTTACACGTGGAGCCGGCTCTACGGCAATTACTCCGGCCTGGCCAACTCGGACGAATCCGGACGCTCCGTCCCCGGCGTTACGGCCGCGTTCGACCTGCCGTACTACTACTTCGACTCGAGCGGCAGCCAGAAGAACGCGTACGGTCCGCTGGCCACAGACCGGCCGCACACCTTGAAGTGGTTCGGCAACTATACCCTGAAGACCGGCGCCGGCGAGACCAACTTCGGCCTGAACCAGATCGCCTACAGCGGTCTGCCGGACTCCTCCAGCGTCTTCTATATCGCCGCTCCGACATTCCCCTTCGGGCGCGGAGACATGGGCCGCACGCCAGTGCTCACCCAGACGGACCTGGCGGTCAGCCAGGTGGTCAAGACGGGTGAGCACACTTACTTGAAGTTCGATGCCAACGCGCTGAACGTCTGCAACCAGGCGGCCGTGATCAGCCGCGTGACCCAGATGAACCGGGGGAATACGGCGATCAGTTCCCAAGACCTCCCGGTGGACCAGTTCTTCAAGGGTTACGACGTGCGGAAGTTCGTGTTCCCGGGCAGCCTGAGACCGCTCTGGAACCCGATCTACAGTCTGCCGGGTGGGCACTACTCGCGAGGTGGCGCGGGAGCGTACCAGCCTGGGCGGACGATCCGGCTGGGCGCCAGCTTCAATTTCTGACGGCTTACTTCTTCAACTCCGCCTGCCAGTTCAGCACCATGGTGAAGGGCTGTGGCGCGGTCTGTTCCACGGGGACCGCGAACAGGAACCGCTTGCCGTCGCCCTCTGGTTCCCCCAACCAACCCTTGGGCCTCGGGAACAGACGGTGAGGCGCCCCAGGCTGGAACGTCGTGCCCGCTGGAACAGTTACGGACATTACCCCCCCTTGCGCATGATAGAAGAGCTCTTTCCCGTCGGCCCGCCAGTGGGGATCTAACCCTCCCCCCACGGAGACCAAGATCTTGGGCCCGCTCAGGTATCCCGATACGGCCGGGTCAAATGCCTGGACGTAGACCTCAAGATTACCGGAATAATCGGAGTCATACGCAATCCAGCGGCCGGCGGGTGAGAACGCTCCCGACGACTCGTTGGCCACGGTTCGCAGCAGCGGCACCGCTGTGCGCTTGCCCGTTCCCTCCAACGGCAGGACCCAGACGTCCCGGTTGGTAACAGCTGCCCGCGTCTCATAGGCCAGGAATTTTCCATCCGGCGACCAACTGGTGGGGGTCTTGTTGTCGTCGGACGCGTAGAGCAACTCCGCGGAACCCTCCCCGCTCGCGGCGATCTGGTACGAATCGAAATGGCCGCTACGGTTGGACGAAAACACCAGGCGCTTGCCGTCGGCGGACCAGAGGGCGCTGTATTGCAGGTCGGGATCGACGGTCAGGCGTTGACGGACATCGCGAACCAGATCGTACACCCACAAGTTCACGCCAGTGCCGTCGAATAATGCCAGGGCGACCCGCGTCCCATCCGGCGAAAGAGCCAGCCCTGATTCCGGGCGGATCGGGGTCCCCACCGAAGCCAGACGCTTTCCCTGACGGTCGAACCACGCCAATTGGGAGAGTTGCCCCGTAGGGTTCCGGTAGACCAAGGCGTCTCCGGCGGAGGCGTCGAAGAAGCCGGATACCAGATAATTTCCCACAGGCTCGGCCACCTTTACCGGATCTCCCACTAAGTCGAGGCGGGATGTATCCAAATCCTGGACCCACAACGCACCGTCCCGCAGGAACAGTAATCTTCCATTTCCGTTCGACTGCGGTACAAATTTGGCCCGGTACTGAGTGGCCAGCAATTGCTTGAGCCCCTGCTCTGACGGCGGGACGTCCAGCGAGCCCACATAGACCCCGCTGTTCTCTAGAACGTTCGAAACGCGTGAATAAATGAAATGGCGGCCATCCGGAAGGATTGTGGGGAACCCGTGAACCCGTTCGCCGCGGGTACGGTCGATCATGGTGAGAGGAGCGGCGTTGCCACCGTTTTCCGGCACGCGCATCAGGCCGCCCATTTCGTTCCCGAAGATGATGACGCCTTGGCGGCTCCAGGAGCCGCCTCCGATGGTGATGCCGGGGGTGTTGCAGATGGTAACGGGTAGGGAGCCAGTGAGGTCGGTCTTCTTGAGTTTTAGGCCCGAGTAGTAAGCCAAAAACCGGCTATCCGGCGACCAGAACGGCGGCGGGTCGCCGCCGCGAATGTCCGTGCCGGGCAGCAATCTGGGCTTGAGCGAGTCCAGAGACTGGACCCAGACACCAAGAACTCCGTCGGAGTTGGAGGCTAGGTAAGCTAGGATTTTGCCGTCGGGAGAAAGCGAAAAAGACTCAGATTGGGGGAGGGTCATGCCTTCCGGAACCGGAATCCGGAAGCGCACCGTCTGCGGCGGAAGGGGCCGGGCCGGAAAACGCAGGCGGGTGAATTCCACGCCCGTCACCAATAGTGCAGCCGCCAGCACAGCCGCCACGGCCACGCTGGGCAGCCGGCGCTTCGGAGCACGCTCCGACCCCGAAGCGTCCACTTTGCCGGCCTGGAAATCCTCGATCGCAATTCTCGCTTCGCCGATGTCCCGCAGGCGGCGCTTCGAGTCCTTTTCCAGACAACGCTCGAGCAGTTTGCGAATCGCGGCAGGCGTGTTGGCGGGCAACTCCTCCCAACGCGGCTCGTCCCGCATCACTGCGGCCAGTGTCTCGGTCATCGATTTTTGTGGATACAATCGCCGCCCGCTGAGCATCTCGAACACCACCACCCCGAACGCCCAGATGTCGGCCCGCTGGTCGACAAACTCGCCCTTGGCCTGCTCGGGCGGCATGTAGGCGGGAGTGCCCAGGATGGCGCCGGCCGTCGTCGCCGTTACGGTGGGCGCATCCGTCAGATCGCCGGGCGCGACGCTCCGCTGCGTGGCCTTGGCCAGCCCGAAATCGAGCACCTTCACCGCGCCCTCACGGGTGATCTTGACGTTGGCCGGCTTCAAATCCCGGTGGACGATGCCCTTCTCGTGCGCATATTCCAGCGCTTCGGCGAGTTGCTTCGCGATAGCCAGGGCACTCTCCAGCGCCATGGGGCCGCGCTCGATGCGAGCCGCGAGCGTGGCTCCCTCGGCCAGTTCCATGGCCAGCGCGCAAATGCCGCCGGACTCCTCCAACCCGTAGATGGCGGCGATACACGGGTGGTTAAGCGATGCCAGCGCACGCGCCTCACGGTGGAAGCGGGAGAGCCACTCGGGCTGGTGCGCATATTCGGCCGGCAGCACCTTGATCGCCACGTCGCGATGCAGTCTGGTATCGGTGGCGCGATAGACTTCGCCCATCCCCCCGGTTCCGAGCAGTTCCACAATGCGAAACACGCCGAGTTGCGACCCGGTTGCCATCGCCCGGGGCGTTGAGGCGGCCGGGTCGCCGGGCCCAACCTGCTTCCATGCCGGACTCTCGAACAGACCATCGGCCTGTCCCTCATGAACCAGAAGGGATTCCACCTCGCGGCGCAGTTCAGGGTCGTTCCGGCAGGCTTGCGAGAGGAACTCCTCACGCTGGGAGGGCTGCCGCTCCGCGGTCGCATGATACAACGCCTGGATTTGGTCCCAGCGCTCCTTCCCCATACACCGAGTGTACTCTCTACCGGCTCGTCCGCATAACGGCCAGACCGCTGCGGATCCGATCCGAGTCGGAATCCGTGAAGCCAAGCCGCTCGACGAGCATCGCTGCGTGGTCCGCGTTCGACCAATTCGCCTTCATAACCCCGGAATCGGAATCGTGGTCGGCGCCTTCCATTACGTGCGCCAGTTCGTGGGCGAAAACGTAGGCGAGCAGCACACGCGACAAGCTGGCAAGGCTGTTCAGCAACTGCTGGCCGCGATCTTCGTAAACGCTGATCAACGATCCGGAGGAGCTGTACGGCCGCGCGGAGGCCAGCGCATGCGAGGTGAGCGAAACCGGGGCGCGGTCCATCAGGCGGATTCCGATGGCGAACCGGCCG
This sequence comes from Bryobacteraceae bacterium, assembly GCA_041485845.1. Lineage (GTDB taxonomy): Bacteria > Acidobacteriota > Terriglobia > Bryobacterales > Bryobacteraceae > OMOG01. The sequence continues at coordinate 9,357 of JBGPKH010000140.1, read as the reverse complement.
GCGTAAGCGATCGCCGGCAATTCCCCCGCGTGCCAGGCCACGCGAACGTCGATTCCCCCGAATATTTCGGAAGCCAGCCGTTCGGAGAACCCCAGGGGTTGAGGCCAATTGTTTGGCTGCACGTAAACATCCACCTGGATCTTCTCCGCTGCGTCCGCCCTGCCGGCATAAATTCCCCCCAGAAAAATCACGGCCGCCCATCTGATGTCCATTCCTGCCTCCCGCGGCAGCCTCATGGCTGCCTTCAAACGGGTAAGCAGGAATCGCGGGGCGAAACTCTAATCGACGGAATCGAATGTTCAGTCGCCGGCTGTGCGGCTCATTTCGCGAGCCAGCCAGCTCTTGGAGATGTTCCAATCCCGGAGAACCGTTTGTGGAGAGACTTTGAGCACGGAAGCGGTCTCTTCCACGCTCAGGCCGGCAAAGAAGCGCAATTCGACGACTTGTGCTTTTCGCTGATCGAATTTAGCCAATTCCTGCAGAGCCTCATCCAGTTCCACGACTTGGAAGTCGCGGCCGGGCGAGGCGATCGTCGCGTCCTTCAGGGAAACCCTGCGCGCCGAGCCGCCCCGCTTTCCGGTTCCCCGGGCAAGCGCGTAGTTGACCGGGATCCGGCGCATCATCTGCGCCGAGAGGGCGAAGAAGTGGGCACGGTCCTGCCACTGAACACCGTGAACATCCACCAGGCGAAGGAAGGCTTCATTGACCAGGGCGGTGGGCTGCAGGGTGTGTTCCCTGCGCTCGCGCATCATGTACCGCTTCGCGATTCGCTTGAGCTCGGCGAGAACGATGGGGGTCAGTTCGTCGAGCGCGCCCCGGTCTCCCGCGCTCCAGGCGCGCAACAACATAGTAACGTTGGCCGCGCGACCTGTCCCGAACGGCTCCTGCATCGCCCCGAATATATCAGGTTCAACGTCGCCGCTGCCGCTGGCGCGCGTGAGGATAACCTGGGGATCACGCCGATCGACTGCCTGATAGTCGGTCACCCCGGAAGTCATGTTTCCGCGGCCGCTCCACCGATTACCGTACGCAGGAGATCGGGATCCGCATGGCTCTGGGCGCTGGTCCGGGCGACGTGCGAGGCATGGTGGTGTGGCAGGGGATGCGGCTGGCGTTTATAGGGATTCTCATCGGCATTCCCACGGCGCTGGCCTTGACCCGCGTGATGGTGAGCCTGATCGTCGGCATCCCCACCTGGGACCCCGCGGTCGCCGTACTGCTGAGCGCCGTTGGGCTGTTCGCCGGGGGCGCCGCGAGCCATGGACAGTCCTCCCTCCTGTCTCCAGTGGTATATTAGACAAGTTTCAGGAAGCCCTCATGTCCAACCTTGACCAACTCCGCACCCAGCTTCGCGGTGAGCTCATCACTCCCGACGCGCCCACCTACGACTCGGCCCGGCGCATCTGGAACGGAATGATCGACAAACGCCCCGCCGCCATTGCGCGCTGCGCCGGTGTCGCCGACGTGGTCGCGACCGTGCGCTTTGCCGCCGAGAACGACACCTTGCTGGCCATCCGCGGCGGCGGCCACAACGTCGCCGGCATGGCCACCTGCGACGGCGGAATCGTGATCGACATGACGCGCATGAAGTCCGCGCACGTCGATCCCCGGCGGCGTACGGTGCGCGCCCAGGCCGGCATGACGTGGGGCGACTACGATCGCGAAACGCAGCTCTTCGGTCTGGCGTCGACCGGCGGCCAGGTGTCTACCACCGGAATCTCGGGTCTGACCCTGGGTGGCGGAATCGGATGGCTCATGGGCCGCTGCGGCCTCGCCTGCGACAACGTGCGCACGTTCCAGATCGTGACCGCGGACGGCAGCGTGCGCACGGCGAGTGCCGACGAGAATCCCGACCTCAACTGGGCGTTGCGCGGCGGCGGCGGCAATTTCGGTGCCGTGGTTTCATTTGAATACCAGCTTTACCCGATTACCACCGTGCTTTCCGGTATGCTGATTCACCCCCTCGACCGCGCCGGCGAAGTGCTGCGGTTTTATCGCGAATTCGTGGCCACCGTTCCCGACGAGCTGATCGTATACGCCGCTGCTTTGACGACGCCCGATGGAATGCCAGTGCTTGCCCTCGTGCCCGCTTACTCCGGGGACGATCTCGACGAGGGCGCCCGAATCCTGGAGCCCCTGCGAAAGTTCGGCCCGCCTGTCGCAGACATGGTGGGACCGATGCCCTACCTGGCCCTCCAGCAGATGCTCGACCCGGCTTGCCCCTACGGTATTCACAGCTATTGGAAATCCAGTTTCCTGGAAGCCCTGAGTGACGACGCCATCGATACCTTTGCCGCGCATGCCCGCACGAGTACCTCTCCGCGGACCATCTGCATCCTCGAGCACTACCACGGCAAGGCCACCCGGATGCCGCCCGACGCCAGTGCGCTCGCGCTTCGTGAACATCCCTTCAACCTGGTGCTTCTGTCGATGTGGGAAGGCGGCGACCCCGAACCTCATGTTCCGTGGACCCGCCAGTTCTGGAACGCCATGCAGCCCTATTCGGCCGGTTCGGTCTACGTCAACGCGCTCGCCGCAGACGACGGCAGCCGCACCCCCGAGGCGTACGGCGCGAACTACGCGCGCCTGGTCGAGATCAAAGGGAAGTACGATCCGACGAACCTGTTCCGCGTGAACCACAACATCCAACCGGCAAAGGCAGCCGCGCTCTGAGCACTCTACCCGAGCCCTGGCTGCGCGGCCCCATCGAGGGCGTCCACCCACTGGTCGCGCCGATCCTGTACGCCTTCCAACAGGCCCGCGAGGACTTGGCACGCTACACCGAAGGACTGACGGCGGAACAGATCTGGGCCACGCCCCATGGCTTCGGGTCCGTGGGTTTCCATCTGCGGCACATCGCCGGCAGCACCGGTCGTCTCATGGCGTACCTCGAAGGCCGCGGCCTGACGGCGGAACAGTTGAGCGCGCTCGCGGTGGAGCACGAGCCTGCCGGCGACGGACGAGATCATCTGCTCGCGATGGTCGACCGCGCATTCCGCGATGCCGAAGCCGTGGTGCGCGCGATCGATCCGGCGACTCTGGCCGAGCCCCGAGCAGTAGGACGCAAGCAGCTACCCACTACGGTGATCGGCCTTCTCACCCACATCGCCGAGCACACCCAGCGTCACGTGGGCCAGGCTATCATCGCCGCCAAACTCGCCGCACGGTAGCGCCCGCGGCCCTCACTGCGCCAGCGCGGCCCGCGCATCGCGCACCTCCACCTCTCGCGATTGTCTATCTCTAGGGCATCGGGAACGATCTGGCCAGCAGCGTACCGGAACAGGGTTCATTCGGACTTCTCGGCATTTCGCTCATCGCCGGCGGCGTTCTTTGGCGCGCGGGCCGGCGCCGGCGCTGAGGTGTGGCGGCCCGCCCCGGGTCTCCTACCTCGGGGTTCGGAGTTGGTTCAGGAGCGCGCGGTAATACTCGTAAAGCGGGTTCCAATCGCGGCCGCCCGCTAAAAAGACATCCGTGAGCGCGCGTCTCCTGGTTTGGCTGTTCTTATTCTGAACACCGAGCTCGTGGACTAATTGCGACAGCGCGACCTGGAAACCGAACAGCGGGTCGACGAAGCAGCGAGCCCAGGCTCTCATCAGCAGCACTCTCGCCACCATGTTCTCAGCGTAGGTGAAGAAGCTTTCGAGATCGGGGTGCGTAGAGACCGGGTCTTTGTCATGGTGTGACGCCGCGATGGCGTCAGTCATGGTTAGAAACGCCCGAGTCGCGCGTCTCTGCTGGACCTTCACTTCTTCATCGATCACGGTGTCGACGCCATCCACCGCGACGAGCTGGACCAGGCTCTCCAGCAGCCTCTGGCTAAGTACGTCCAGGTCCCGAACGTCGTCTAATAAAGTGATGTAGACGTTGGTCGCTGTTTCCATTTCCAAGTGGATGCCGCTTCCGCTATGAATCGGAACACGGATGTCGTCGCCAGTCGCCAATTTGCCTGGCTCCCGCCTACGGTGATGTTGTCGTGGGCGACCGTCTCGGTCTCCATCGCGGCCGCTTCCCCAGAATGAGCGGATCAGGCCCTCCAGGAACGAGACCAGCATCAACCGTTGAATCTGGGTGAGGGCCCACTCGCTCCTCCGATTGAGTATTTCCGGCTGGGAAAATCGGCCGCCACGGCCGCGTTCCCAGGCGGTTGCCAGGGGGTATCGGCGGCGGTAGGTGTCGGTTGAAACGGTACGCACCAGTGCGTTCAGCTCCGGGACGGCGGTTGCCGGCCGGTTAAACACACCCCGGAGCGCTTTCACGAAAAGTTCCGGGGGCATCTCTACCCCGTTTGGCAGTATGACTCTATCCTGCGACACCGCATCCTCCGAAAGCGCGAGACGTCAGTCGATCGGCACCAGTTGGCCCGAGACTCCGAGGGCCGAAGATCGGCTGTTCTTGCCCCTGGAACGGCGTTTTTTACAATGGCCGCCAGCCTGGGGTAGCGCTACTTATGATCGGACGGGTTCCCGGCAAAAGTCTTTGCTGCTGTCTGAAAATTCCTGAAAATTCCTGAAAGGCGGTTATGAGCAAGGATAACGGCGGCGCCTGCCGCTTTGGCCCCCACCGACTCGACCCGGCCAAACGCGTGCTCCTGCGAGGCGACGACGCCGTCCCTCTCACGCCAAAGGTGTTCGACTTGCTTGTCTTCCTGATCTCCAGCCGGGGAATATCGCGACGCTACGTGCCACTGTGCTGGCGTCCACGCCGATGCGCCTCCCGCTAGTCGAGAGTCGTGTTCGCCTGGGCTACCCCGATCAGCACCCTTACAGCCGTTGCAGCTCTTCCAGGAATCCAGCAGGACACGGATTATGGCGGGCTGTCTTGTACCAGCGGTTTGCGACTCCCCGTGCATCTGGGATTCGCTCGGAAGAGTTGAGCAGCGTCGCGAGTGCCAGACATTGTAGACTCAGGTTTCCCACCCCCGGCAAGCGGATAATCGTGTGCGCGGATTCGTCGCTGCGCAGAACGAAACTCAGCATTGCGACGGCGGGCTGGCCGCCGATCCCCGCCAATCCCTGCATCGCGCCGAAGCGGACCTTCGGATGCTCGTCGGGGTTCAGGATGAATCGAATGAGGCACAATTGCGCCTCCCGCTGATACGGCTGGCCCGCCGCAGTCCCCAGTAACCACGCCGCTTGACCCCTTTCTTCCGGTAGCAGGGTGCGATCCGCAGCATACTCCCGGAGGGATTCAAAAGCTTCACGTCTCCCTTCGGCAGATCCCGGCGCCAGGTCCTTGGTCATCGACAGCGTGCGAAGAAGGATCTGGAACTGCCGCAGCACGGAGACAAGCCGCGACGCAGACGCTTGTACCGAATCCTGCGCCGATCCCATGTAGCACGAAATCGAGGCCAGGAAACCGCGAAGCGGCTCACTGCCCGCGAGGCATCGCGGATTAGGTGCCATTGGTTGGGCCAAGTCCCGGCTTGCCTATGCCGCTGGTTCTCAATCCGGCGGTGGCCACCGTCATGTCTCTCGAGGGGTTGATGAGCATCTCCTCCCTGCCTTTCGTGTCGTCCATCCTCGTTTCAAGGGTGGAGCCGCCTCCCGGGGTCGTCGCGGTTTGCAAGGCCGTTCTACTGGTGCGATTGACATGCTCAATCCGCAAATGGATGTCTTCCACCTGAGAACTGAGGCATTCCATCCAGTCACGGACCTGATCGCGCTTTCTCCGGTTGTCGGGAAACCGAAGCATCGAGGAGACCGCCCTCTGATGCTTTAGGGCCGGTGTCACGACATGGCCATGAGGCGGGATGCCGCTCAGCCTGGCGATGTGGCGGACGGCCACATGGAGTTCATAAACCTGCTCGCTGAGTTGCTGAAACCAAGTCTCGATATTCTCCAAATCCGATTCGAAGGGCCGGACAAAGTACCACGGTTTTGGATCGGTCACGTTCCTCCCCTCCTGATAGGCTGAATCGGCATGTTTAGTCGTACATCGTGGTTCTCGCCCACGCTGATCCGTTCGCCCTTATCGTGGCCCACTGTCGGGATTACGTCCTTATTTGCGCGGATGCCGAATCCCTGGGAGCCAGATGCATCTCCTAACCGAATGTTGTTTTTTCCGCCACGGCCAGGCAGGGTCGATGATGGCGATGCAGCGGCCGCGGGACGCAGTTTGTGCTCCACATGCTGCGCTCGCGCGCGGACCGCTCTCACCTGCTCGCTAAGCGCTTCGATCCAAGTCTTGACCTGATCGCGGTCGGACTTGCATTCGTCGATTCGCAACCAGGTTTTCATATCTTACGCCGATTGTTGGCGATGGAGCTTTGCAGACCCGCCTGGTCCTCCAAGCGGATCCCGTTGTGCGATTGCCCTCCCGCATGCGCCGCGCCGTTGCGGCTATGGTGTTCGATACGCGCCAGGTCACGCCGGATCGCCTCCGCCTGATCGCACAGGATAGCCACCCAGTTGCGGATTTTGTCCAGATCCGGGTCCGCGTTCCCGATTCTTTTCTGGATAGGATCGTTCCACATAGTTGACCGAAGGCCGGCGGCTCTTGCCCCTGGAACGGCGTTTGTTTTACAATGGCCACCAGCCTGGGGTAGCGCTACTTATGATCGGACGGGTTCCCGGCAAAAGTCTTTGCTGCTGTCTGAAAATTCCTGAAAATTCCTGAAAGGCGGTTATGAGCGAGGAAAACGGCGGTGCCTGCCGCTTTGGCCCCCACCGGCTCGACCCGGCCAAACGCGTGCTCCTGCGAGGCGACGCCGCCGTCCCTCTCACGCCAAAGGTGTTCGACTTGCTTGTCTTCCTGATCTCCAGCCGGGGAAGGGTCGTCGAGAAGGACGAGCTGTTGGCGGCGATCTGGCCCGGAACCGTGGTGGAGGAGAACAACCTCGCGCGAAACATCTCCTCGCTCCGGAAAGCGCTCGGTGGAGACGCGCGGGACCGCCGCTATGTGGTCACTGTTCCCGGTCGAGGCTACTGTTTCGTGGCCGACGTGGCTCCGGCAACCGACGGTGCGACGCCCGGCGTGCCGGCGGAGAAGCCCGTGGCCCGGTCACGGACCCCGTGGCTGGTGGGCGCTGTCGCCGCAATGTTGTTTCTGGCCGTAGCGGTCGATGCCATTCGAACGAAGGCGCCGCGGCCGAAGCCGTTCGACACGTATGAGACTACCCGCTTGACGCATGGGGGAAATTCGAGCCGCGCCGCCATTTCGCCGGACGGCCGCTTTGTCGCCCACGTGCAGGGTGAGCCGGGGCGGCAGTCCCTGCGGATTCGCACCCTGGCGACCGGCGCCGATATCGAGATCGTTGCCCAGGGCGACCGTCATTTCGGAGGTCTCAAGTTCTCCAACGCAAGCGACGCGCTCTATTTCCTGCTGAAGGATCGGAAGGCTTCGTCCTCGATGTTGTACGTTGTGCCGGCGGCCGGCGGCGCCGCCCGGTTCGTGGCCGCGAATCTCGATTCTCCGGTTTCGTTTTCACCGGATGGAAGGCGATTCGCTTTTATCCGCGAAAAATCGGGCGAAACCGCGCTTATGACAGCCGCCGCGGATGGAACCGGCGAAGAGCGGATCGCATCCCGAAAGACGCCGGATTTTCTGGATTACCCGGCGTGGTCCCCGGATGGGCATCGCATCGCATGTACCGACGTGCGGCGTTCCGGCGATGCGCGCGTCGAGGTAGTCGAGTTCCAGATCGGCGGAGGGGCGGAAAGGCGCATCACGAAACAGCGATGGACCTACATCCGCCACCTGGAGTGGTTCTCCGACGGACGCAGCCTGCTGATGACCGGCCTTGCCCCCAGCGCTGAAGCCTATCAGATTTTCCGCCTCTCCTACCCTTCCGGCGCCGCCAGTCAGATCACCAGAGATCTGGACAACCATACAACCGCCGGATTGACGGCTGACGGGAGCTCGCTAATTACGATTGACGAAAGGCTGCTCTCGACGCTGTGGGTGGCCCCCGATGGCAAACCCGGGAATCTCAGACAAATCACCCCCGGCCCGGTACGGCTTACGCGGTTCTCCTGGACTTCGGAAGGGCTACTCCTGTACGAACAGAATCTCGGCAACCAGCGCCGCCTTTGGACCATGAAACCGGACGGAGCCGGCACGGTCCCATTGAAGGTCGAGCGCGACGCCTACATGGGATCGGTATCGCGCGATGGCAAGCACGTTTACTACGTCTCCGACGACGCCGGCGGGCCGGCGATCTGGCGCATGGACCGAAACGGCGCCAACGATGCATTCGTTGCGAAGAGTGGCCCCGGTTTTCCGCAAACCTCTCCCGATGGGCGGTGGGTCGTCTACGTCGCATCGATCGGCGGTAAAGGCCCGAGTTTATGGAAAACGCCTGCTGAACCTGCGGCCGGCGGGCAGCCGGTCCAGCTATACGACGCGCTGGCGGTGCAGCCGTCGGTTTCTCCCGATGGCCGGTTTGTCGCCTGTTTCTCCGCCGAGCGTCCGTTAACCGCAAACCGTGACGAGCCGACGGCTATCGCGATCGTTCCGTTCGACGGCGGGGAACCGGTCAAGACTTTCGAGATCCCGCGAACGGTGGTGGTTGACGCCGGCCTGCACTGGACTCCGGACGGCGGCGCACTGGCATACGTCGTTCAGCAGGGCGGCGTGTCCAACATTTGGCAACAACCGGTCGCGGCAGGCTCTCCGAGCCGGTTGACCGACTTTGGCGGTGACGGCATCTTCTACTTCGATTGGTCCTGGGACGGAAAACAACTGGCGGTTTTGCGCGGCGCGAAGTCGTACGATGTCGTGCTGCTGCGAAACGCTACCCAGCCTTGATCTTCTTCCCAGCGCGACGCACGCTGCCGGACGCGACGGCCCGGCGCGATCGGTTGCGGTTTCTCGCGGGCAAGAATCATTCCAAAGGAAAGCACTGACGGCGGAACAGTTGCGCACGCTCGCCGCGGAGCACCAGCCTGCCGGCGATGGACGAGACCAACTGCTGGCGCGGGTGGACCGCGCATTCCGCGACGCCGAAGCCGTGGTGCGCGCGATCGATCAGGCGATGCTGGGCGAGCCCCGAACGGTTGGACGCAAACAGCTACCCACCACGGTCATCGGCCTCCTGACCCACATCGCCGAGCACACCGGGCGGCACGTGGGCCGGACGATCGGCGCGGCCAAACTCGCCGCAAGGTAGCGCCCGCGGCCCTCACTGCGCCAGCGCGGCCCGCGCCGTGCGCACCTCCAACTCTCGCGATTGTCTATCTCTATCTATAGCCAAGGGCTGCGCCCTTGAAATCCTAAGGAGAGGGTGACGAGGCATCCCTATGCGTCTTCTTTGCGGCTTGGGAATACCAGGCTAAGCCTGGCTGATCTTGTGAACTGAAAGGAGTTCACCATGTAAAATTGCGCATTCGTGCATGTAGCGGAACCGGAGCGAGTCGGAGC
>JBGPKH010000139.1:0-16441 GCA_041485845.1 Bryobacteraceae bacterium | reverse complement strand
GAGAAGGAAATGGTAGATTTTCGCAGATGGATTACTGCGTTAGCTGTGCTAGCCATCTTTGCAGGGCTGGCCGGCGCGCAGGTAGGCGGCGGCGGCACCCAAGGCGGCCCACTATTATGTTCGGCCACCGTCGCGGTTCCTCCGGCGTTGCGCGCTGAAGGGTTGACCGAACTGATCGGCGACATCGTTCTGACCTGCACGGGCGGCACGGCGACGACGACGGGCGCGGCGATTCCGACGGCCAACATTACGGTTAGTCTCGGTACCCAAGTGACCAGCCGTATTCTGGGCAACGGGGGAGCTTCAAACTCGTCAGAAGCCCTGCTGCTGATGGATGAGCCGGGCGTTGCGACTCTTCCGGCGCCGGTAGCCGGCTTCGGGCCGCAGGCGCCGCAGACTCTATGCACGACTCCGGGTCTGGGAGCCGGCCCTGGCGGATGCGTTGCCTTCGCTTCGGACCGAACCGTGAACGGCGGCACGATACAGGTGGCCGTCAATTCCGCCGGCGCTGCCGCCGCGAACGTGTTCCAGGGCCTCGTTGTCGCCAACCAGGTCACGTTCCAAGGTATTCCCATTCTCGCCCCGGTTTCGGCGGGCGTACAGCGCATTTTCCGCATCACGAACGTGCGCGCGAACATTTCTGGCTTAGGCGGCGGCGGTCAGGCTGGCACCACCCAGTTGCTGGCATCGGTTTCGATCAGCGGCAGCACTTCGCTCCCGATCAACACCCCGGTGCAGACCGCCGGCTTCATCCAGAACGGTTTGAGCGTTGATTTCCGTAACTCCAACAACTCCAGTGGCTTGGGGAGCGGCGGCGGCGGCTTCAACCAGTGCGGCCCCGGCAACACCAGCGGCAACCCCCTGGGTGTAGCGATCCTCCGGTACAACGAGAACTTCGGTACCGCGTTCAAGACCAGGGTTGCTCCGACGGCTGCTTATAACGGCCAGTCCGGCACTCCCTCAACACAGAACATCCCTGGTACGATCTATAACTCGGAATCGGGATTCTACTTCCCCGCGGCCAGCAACGGCGGCTTCGCTGCCGGATTGGCTGACTACGGGACTCGCCTGAAGGCCGTATTCAACAACGTGTCGCCGGGTGTTCGCATCTTCGTCTCCGTGACGAACCTGGCCGCCAACGTCACCTCTGCCAACACCGCTGCCCCGGCCGGCAACACGAACACCAGTTCGTACGCCGTGCTGATCAACGGTGAAGCGTCTCCGGACGCCAACGGCTTCCCGCCGGTTCTGTCCCCGACCACCGGTATCAACGGCAGCCCCGCCACCACTGGCTTGTACGACATTACGTCGGGCGGCGCGGTCGCGGGCGCTTCGTATACGGCAGTTTGGGAAGTCATCAACACCAACCCTGCCACCAACGAGCAGTTCATCTTCGGGGTGTGGACGCAGTTTAGCCCCAACCCCGGCAACAACTCTCCGCTCCCGGGAACGGCAACGGTGAACGCCAGCTACGCTCCGACGGCTCCGGTTCCGTTCAGCACCAGCGCGGGTTCGCAGGCTTCCAGCAGCTTGACCATCCCGCGTTTTGCGGATACCTCGTCGGCCAGGAACGTAATGAACATCGCCATCTGCCAGACCTTGCTGCTCTTCCCGTACGTGGCCAACGTGTCCGGTTTCGACACCGGTATCGCGATCTCGAACACTTCGACCGATCCAATCGGCACAAGCGCCCAGAACGGCACTTGCTCGCTGAGCTTTTATGACGGAAGCGGCAAGACGCCGAACGTCACCACCCCTAACGTCCCGACGGGAACGGTCTACACCGCCCTGTTGTCGGATCCGAAGGTGGCCCCGGGGTTCCAGGGCTATATGTTCGCCCTGTGCAACTTCCAGTACGCTCACGGTTTTGCGTTCATCACCGACGCCCTTACGCGCAATCTGGCGGAGGGCTATCTGGCCTTGGTTATCAATGGCACGCTCAACCGCAACAACGGCAGCCCGGCCGGTGAAGGTTTGGGCAACTAAACAGAAAGCCGTGGATCTTTTCAAGAGGGGGGCTTCGGCTCCCCTCTTTTTTTTTCAGAAACACCAGGACTCGTGCCGATGGTCCCTGTGGTACACTACAGATACTCCCCCGCGTCCAAGCGAATCCAACCATGTTCATGGCATTGGAAAGAGGAGGTAATCTTGAACAGACTTAGATCGATCGTATTGGCGGCGGTGGCGGCCGCGCTGGCCTTCGCGTCCGCGGCTACGGCCCAGACTATTTCCGTGGTTTCCGGAAATGGACAGGTGTTCAGCTCTTCTAATCTCAGCGTTCGGCCGCTGGAGGTCAAGGTAACGGATGCCAATGGCAGTCCGCTATCGGGCGCTACGATCAACTGGAATGCCGCGGGGACTAATGGACTTTTCCTTGCTACGGGCACGAATCAGGCGACCAGCGTCACTGACGTGACTGGCCTGGCAAGCGTCTTTTATTCTCTTCCGGTGAATCTGTTTCCCACCGCGAACTTTCTGTCGTCGATCTTGCAGACAACCGTTGCTGCCAACGTCAGCGGCGGCAACACTGTGAACTTCACACTGACTCAACTGCTTACCTCGCCAAATACCTTTTTTACGCCTTCGGTACAGGCTGGCCTGACCAACACGTTCTCCGGCGACACTTTTTCGGGACCGATCGGCACTACGAGCTCCCAGACGATACAGATTCACGTCGCCGCAACCAACGGGCTGGCCACCAACGCGATTCCATTTGCGGCTGTCCAACTTCTTAACTATCAGGACCCCTCGACGGGACCGGCAGTAGTGTGCGCCTCGACCGACCCATCGGCCGGCTTCGGTACGGTATTGACGGATTTCAACGGGAACGCTACTTGCAGCGTGGTCTTTGGCGGACAGCCGGGCCGGGGGCAATTCATCGTGACGGTGGGAGGTGTGCCATCCGCCGTGGTTACACCGGCCGGGTTCTGGCAATTCTCGCCCATCGACGAAAACACTCCCACCCCAGTCCAAGCCTCGTGGCTCGGGCCGATACTGCGTGAGAATGTGACGCCCGGCGCGGCGGGGACCATCAAGAAGACTCAGGGTGACGGCCAGTCGGTGAATCCCGGCCAGACCTTGCCGGCGCTGCTTCAGGTTGAAGTGGACGATACCAGCGGCAAGCCCCTGAGCGGCATCACGGTCAACTGGAAGGTGACGCCGGCGAACGCCGCGAACCTCGCCACGACGACCGGAACAACCGACTTCACCGGCAAGGCTTCCAACAGCGTCACCATTTCGGGCAACACATCCGGAACGGTTCAGATCACGGCCACGTTGGCGGGCGACGCCACCAAGTCCACCACTTTTTCCATCACGGTAATCCCGCTGGTCACGATTACGGCGTTCAACATCGTTTCCGGCAACAACCAGACCGCCGCGGTGAACACAGCGTTCGCGCAGCCTCTGGTAGTGCAGTTGACGACCAGCGCCGGATCGCCTGGGGGCATCACGGTTCAATTCTCCGCGAGCGGTCCGGTGGCGCTGAATTCCATCGCCGCGACTACGGATAGCAGCGGCCGCGCGCAGGTGAGCGTTACCGCCGGTTCGGTAACCGGCTCGGCTACCGTCACGGCGAGTGTCGCGGGCGCCGGCAGCCAGACCTTCTCGCTCTCGGTAACGCCGCCCGCACCGGCGATCACCGCGGGCAACTTCCTGAACGGCGCGGACCTCCAGCCGAATTCTCTCTCGCCCTGCGCTCTCGGTGCGGTGGTGACCTCACCCGGCTCACTGGGAGTATCCAGCTCCGGTCCGACGTTCCCGGGCCTGCCCGCGCCCAACTCGAATATTAGGTTGACGATCGGCAACGTCGGGGCGCCCATCCTGAACATCGGCGCCAATCCCTCCGGCCAACAGCAGATTACTTTCCAGGTGCCTTGCGAGGCGGCGACCGGCGCGTCGGTTCCGGCGACCCTGGGCGTGGGCAGCGGAAGCTCGAACGTGAACCTGACGATTGGCGCTGCCGGCCCCGGAATCTTCCAGGCGCAGATGTCCGATGGCGCATTCCGCGCCGTCATCGTTCGACCCGATGGGTCGTATGCGAGTCTGGCCAATCCGACCCGCCGCGGTGAGCAGGTGGTCGCTTTCGTAACGGGTTTGGGGGCGACGACGCCCGGAGTGGGTACGCAGGGGCTACCGCAACCCGGATCCACGGCCAACGTGCAAGGTACCGTCATCGTGGGGATGGCAGGGAGAGCCGTGCCATTCGTTTCCGCGCGCCTTTCCGAGGATCTGCCCGGCGTGTACGTGGTTGCGTTCCAGGTGCCGGCCGACATGACCACGGGGAATGACATTTCGTTTTCGATGACCGTGCAGGTTTCCGGAACTTCGTATAATAGCGGTCTCAGTCGAATTCCTGTCCAGTAGTACTTCTCCTTAGGAGGCTGGAGATATCTTCAGCCTCCGTCTCTTTCGTCTTTTATTCGCCTCAAAATCAATAGGTGGTGTGTTTCGCGATCGGTGTAGATCTGCTAGTGTGAGCATAACTCCGTACAAATCAGCAAGTTCCCCTAAAAAGTTCTTGATTTACATCAGACGTCATGCCACTATGGGTTGTGGCCAAAAATGGACCCAGCGGGAGCGCACGGGACTTAGCGGGCTAAGAAATGGACGAATCAGCACTCCCTCGAGTCGAAATACCGCGCGGAATGTATAACGCGAGGCTTGACGATAGGGGCCGCATAAAATTGCCGGCGGACTTCCAGGCGTTTTTCAACTCCCTGCGGGAGAAAAAGCTGTACATTACTTCGCTCGACCGTCGCATAGCTCAGATTTATCCGATGGCGACATGGCGGGAGAAAGAAAGGTCTTTCGAAGCCTATCGCGACGATCCGAGGATAGCACGGATTCTGGCGTTCAATGCGGCCGACCTGGGTGGCGAGACGGAGATGGACGGGCAAGGCCGGATTGTATTTCCACCGGAACTGCGGCGGGAACTGGGCATCGAGGAACAGCCGTTACGGTTGTATGCGTACAAGGGGCGAATCGAGGTCCTGAGCGCGAAGATCTACGACGACCGCAAGAGCGAGGCCACGCAACTGACGCCTGAGGATCTCATGAAGGCGGAGGCGGCGGGGCTAAATTGATGCCGTATGCACGTCTCGGTCATGCCCGGCGAAGCGCTCTCGCTGCTGGCGGTGCGTTCCGACGGGATCTACCTGGATGCGACGGCGGGCATGGGAGGCCACACTACTCTCATCGCGCAGCGGCTCACCACCGGGATGGTCATTGCCAACGACCGGGATGCGGAGTCGCTCGAGATGGCGCGGGGCAATACCGCCGCGTGGCACGCCAGGATACGGTTTCATCATGGTTCGTTCGCCACGCTGGCGGAAGCGGTGGCGGAATCGGGTTTCGAAAAACTGGACGGGATATTAGCAGACCTGGGTGTGAGCCGGTATCAGCTCACCGAACCGGGCAGAGGGTTTTCGTTTATGGCGGATGGGCCCCTCGACATGCGCATGGATCAAACCACGGGCATGACGGCGGCCGATCTCGTCAACTATACCAACGAAAAAGCACTCGCCGATCTGATATTTCAGCTCGGCGAAGAGAGGAGGGCGCGGAAAGTAGCCAGAGCAATCGTCCGGGCGCGGCCCATACGGAGTACACTCCATCTGGCCGATGTAGTGTTACGGGCCGTGCCCAGGACGGGACGTCTGCACCCCGCCACGAAAACCTTCATGGCGCTGCGGATGGCGGTCAATGACGAATCGGGGGAATTGGATCGTTTACTCCAGATTGGGCCCGGGCTGCTGAAGAGCGGAGGGCGAATGGTTGTAATCAGTTTCATGTCCATCGACGACCGGAAGGTGAAAGAGAGTTTCAAGGCGCTGGGCCGGGACGGGCGTGCCACCATTCTGACGAAACACCCGCTTCAGCCGAGCGAAGAAGAGGCGGCGCACAACGCAGCGTCGCGCAGCGCAAAGTTGCGCGCGCTGGAAGCGACGTAGAAAGGCAACGAAAACAATCATGGCCACAATGCCGGCATTTTTGAGGAGGACGGGGGCAGCGGGGATCCCTATGGGTACCGAGACCATGCGTACGGCGGTTTCGGTGCGCACCGCGCGGGACCAATACGAACTGCGCCTTTTCCCCATGGAAGACGTGTTCTTCTATTGCAAGAAAATCGACAACTCACGCCTGGTGCGCGAGGCCGATCCGAAGGCCCACGGCGCGTGCTGGTCGGCCATCGGCGCGGCCGCCGCGATCGTCGCGCTGCTAACCGGCGCGCTGGTTCCCAGCGTGGCGAACACTCTTGCCGGATACAAGCTGGAAGCGCTTCGCGCCGAGGAACGCAAGCTGATCGACGAGCGGCGCGCGCTGGACCTGGAGGAAGCCAGGCTTCTGAGCCCCGACCGTCTGGAAAAGCTAGCCCAAAAGCATAATCTGGTGACGCCTGCGAACGGCCAGGTATATCACCTGGATGGAAAATCGGATGGGGCCGTCGCGATGGTGAAGTAGTTGTGGGGCAGGATGGCATCCTGCGCGCCGGTTGGCAACCGGCGCTGGACGGCCCGGTCTGCAAGAGTTCGCAGGCGGGTTACCAACCCGCCGCAGGTTGTCAACCTGCCCCACAAGCCGAAAGCTGATGTAATGGTGGATCGACGCTTAACATGGCTGGTCAGGATCTTCCTCTTTTGGGGCGCAGCCATCTTTCTGCAACTGGTCTCGCTGCAGGTGATGCATCACCAGCGGTATGCCAGGCTGGCGCGGGCACGCCAGGAACTGGTGATTGAAGTTCCGGCTCCCCGCGGCACGATCTTCGACCGCACGGGACGGCCCATGGCGATGAGCGTGCCGTCGGAATCGGTATACGTCAATCCCCTGAAGGTGCCCAACCTGGAATTCGCCGCCGGCCTCCTGGCGCGCGCGCTACGCCTCGACCGCGCCGAGTTGTACGGAACCATGAAGCTCGCCTGTGAGAACCATCGCGGCTTCTTGTGGGTGAAGCGCAAGATCGCGTACGAAGAAGGCCAGGAGCTGCGCGGCATGCACCTGGAATGGATCGCCATTCAGAAGGAGGGGCAGCGGCACTACCCGCATGGCGCCCTCGCCGCGCACGTGCTCGGCTCGGTGGATTTCGAAGAGAAGGGCAACGCGGGGATCGAAAAGGCGCTGGATGCCGAGCTGCGCGGCAAGCCCGGCGAGATGCGTCTGCTCACGGACGTCAAACGCCGCGGCATCGAATCGCAGTTGGATACGGAGGGGCGTCCCGGAATCCCGATCACCCTCACCATCGACGAGCGCATACAATTTGTGGCCGAGCGCGAGCTCGCCACGGCGGTCGTCGCTCACCACGCGGTCAGCGGCAGCGTGGTGGTGATGAACCCCAACACCGGCGACGTCCTGGCGCTGGCCAGTTACCCGGCGTACGATCCCAATTTGCCTCCTGGGCCGGGCGACGATTTCGCGCGGCAAAACCATGCCGTATCGGTGCCGTTCGAGCCGGGGTCGGTTTTCAAAGTGATCACGCTTTCGGCCGCGCTCGAAACCACCAGGCTCACACCCGACAGCCCCATCAACTGCCACGGCGGAGTCCTCTCGCTGCCCGGGCGGGTGATTCACGATTCGCACGGCGGGATCGGAATCATTCCGATGGCCATGGTGCTGGCGCGTTCGAGCAATATCGGCGCCATCGAAGTCGGCTTCCGGGTCGGGCAGCAGAACATGTACGACTACATGCGGCAGTTCGGTTTTGGGCAGAGGAGCGGCATCCAACTGCCCGCGGAATCGCCCGGCAAGCTGCGCAAACTGGCCCACTGGGGAAAGACCTCATTGGCTTCGGTTTCGATGGGGCAGGAGGTCAGTGTCACCACCCTGCAACTGGCGCAGGCGGGTTCGGCGATCGCCAACGGTGGGCTCCTGGTGAGACCGCGACTGGTGTTGAAGAAGGGCGGCCAGAGCATCCCGCGCGCGGCGCCGGTTCGCATCCTCCGGCCGGAGAGCGCCTTCACCATGCGCCAGATGATGGAAGGGGTAGTCGTCAACCCGCAGGGCACCGGAAGACGGGCGCGGCTGGCCGGGTACTCGGTCGGCGGCAAGACCGGCTCGGCCCAGATTTTCGATTTTGCAGCCAAACATTATACCCATACTTATAACGGCACGTTCATGGGCTTCGCGCCCGTCACCAATCCGTCCATCGTGGTGGTGGTGACATTGAACGGGACGCGCGGCGAAGGCGGATTCGGCGGGGTAGTCGCGGCGCCGGTATTCCATGCGGTGGCCACCGAAGCGCTACGCGTGCTGGATGTGCCCAAAGACATTCCCGATGAGTTGCCCAAGACGCTGGTGGCCAGGAATGAGGATCT
Organism: Bryobacteraceae bacterium; assembly: GCA_041485845.1. GTDB lineage: Bacteria > Acidobacteriota > Terriglobia > Bryobacterales > Bryobacteraceae > OMOG01. The sequence goes on along the minus strand of JBGPKH010000139.1, from coordinate 8,132 downwards.
GGACGACCTTGCGGACACGGACTCCGCTGCCGATGAGCCGAACATTCTGGAGGACGCGGATGACGACGAGGCGCAGGCAAGCCCAAGTCCCGGCCTTCCGAGAGTCCCGGATTTTAAGGGTAAGACCATGCGCGCGGTGCTGGCGGAGGCTGCGGCGAAGGGATTGACCGTGTTGCCGGACGGAAGCGGGGTGGCCCGCATACAGGTTCCGCCGGCGGGTGCGGTGTTGCGGCTGGGAGAACGGATTCGAGTACAGTTTTCGCGGTAACGGTGAAGCGGGGGCCAGGCTCGCCAAGCGCGAGGCTCGCCAAAGCGCGGGGGGGCTGGGGTCGGGGGTTGAGTGGAATGTGGCTCGCTTCGCTCACAACCCCTTGACCCCCAGCCCCCGATCCCTGGCCCCCGCCTTTGATGGGCATACATGAAGTTAGGCGAGATACTGTCGGGCATCCGGCTGAAACGGCCACTCCCGGCGGAGCTTGCCGATATCCCGATTGACGGCCTGGAGTACGATTCCCGCAGGGTCGGGCCCAATTTTCTTTTTTTTGCTTTTCCCGGCAGCCACGCCGACGGACGCCAGTTTGTCCAAGACGCGGAGGCGCGCGGCGCCGTGGCAGTGGCGAGCGAATCGGAGGCTCCGGGGACAGGGGGCGGGTACCTCTTCACCGCCCCCTGGATTCTAGTCGGGCACGGACGCCAGGCGCTGGCGCTGGCAGCGCGCAATTTCTACGGCAAGCCGGACGAGCGCGTACGCCTCACCGCCATCACCGGCACCAACGGCAAGACCACCAGTTCCTACCTGATCGACTCGGTGTTCCGCGCCGCGGGGCACACCACGGCGTTGATCGGCACCATTGAATACCATCTGGCCGGGCGAATCCTGCCGGCCGTGAACACCACGCCGGAGTCGCTCGAGTTGGTCCGGCTGTTTGCGGAGTTGGAGCGCGCCGGCGGCACGCACGCGACCATGGAGGTCTCCTCCCACGCTCTGGCCCTCGGCCGGGTGTACGGGCTTCATTTCCACACCGCCGTTTTCACCAACCTGACGCGCGACCACCTAGATTTTCACGGCACCATGGACGCTTATTTCGCGGCCAAGCAGGTGCTTTTTGAAAGCGCCGGCGCACCGCCGCCCCCGTTCGCCGTGCTGAATCGCGACGACGAGTATTCGCGCCGCCTCAAAGTGCATCCCAAGACCGAGATTCTGTGGTATGGCCTTGGGCAGGAGGCGGACCTGCGCGCGCGCCACATCTCCTCGGGGTTTCAGGGCCTGCGGTTCGAAGCGCAGTACGGCAAGCTGCGGTTTGCGGTGGAATCGCCGCTCATCGGAAAGATCAACGTGTACAACATTCTCACGGCGTGCGCCACGGGCCTTACGTATGGCATCGCGCCGGACACTATCGCGCGCGGCATCGCGCAGCTCGGCGCCGTCCCCGGCCGCTTCGAACGCGTCGACGAGGGACAGCCGTTTGTCGTGGTGGTGGACTATGCCCACACCGACGACGCGCTGCGCAACGTGATCGCGGTAGCCCGGGGATTGAATCCCAAGCGCGTGATCACCCTGTTCGGCTGCGGCGGAGACCGTGACCGGGCCAAGCGGCCGTTGATGGGGCAGGCGGCGGCGGAAGCCAGCGATTTTGTGGTCCTGACCAGCGACAACCCGCGGTCCGAGGACCCTCTGTCAATCATGAACGACGCGCGGGTGGGAATCCGGCGAAAGGACGTGCCGCACATTGTGGAGCCCGACCGCGCCACGGCCATCGGCCGCGCGCTGAAAGAGGCGCGGGAAGGCGACATCGTGATTCTGGCGGGCAAGGGTCACGAGCCGTACCAGGTTCTAAAGGACAAGACCATCGCGTTCGACGATCGTGAGGTGGCGAGAGACGTGCTCAGAGGCTATGGATACGGGAAAGGCGGGGGTTAGGGGTTGGGGATTAGAGCCTCGACCGGCGCAATGCGTGGACATGACTTTGGACTTACAGGAAGTAGCGCGTGCCATGGGGGCGTCCGGAGAGCCCCGCCCGGTGAAGGTCGCGGGGTGGAGTGTGGACACGCGGACACAGGCGCCGGGAGATGTGTATTTTGCGCTGCGCGGTCCCAACCATGACGGGCATGATTATGTGCCGGCGGCCATCCAGAAGGGCGCTTCCGCCGTGGTTGTTGAGCGCGCCGTCGTGAAGCCCGGCGTTGGCGCCGCGGGCGAGCTGGTGGTGAGCGACACGCTGCGAGCGTTACAGGATCTCGGCCGGTGGGCCCGCCGCGAGTGGGGCGGACAGGTGGTGGGCGTGACGGGCAGCGCAGGCAAGACGACGACCAAAGACGCCATCGCCCATCTCCTCTCCGTGGAGTTGCCAGTGGGTCGGACGGTGGCCAATTTCAACAATCATGTGGGCGTGCCGCTTTCCATTTTGCGTCTGCCCGATGACTGCCGCGCCGGCGTTCTGGAAATGGGCATGAATCACGCCGGCGAGATCCGCGAGCTGGCCGCGATCGCCGCGCCGCAGATCGGCGTGGTGACCAACGTGGGGTACGCGCACGTGGAGTTTTTCGATTCCATCGAGGGTGTGGCCGCGGCCAAACGCGAGCTGATCGAAGGCTTACCGCGCGATGGTGTGGCGGTGCTGAATGGCGACGATCCGCGGGTGCTGCGGTTCCGCGATGGGCACCCCGGCCGCTCGCTCACGTTCGGATTCTCCGAATGTGCGCAGGTCCGCGCGGAAGCGGCGAAGTACGGGACTGCGGGAACCAGCTTTCGCGCGCTGGGCGTGGATTTCGAGACCGGCTTGACGGGGCGGCACGCGGTCTTGAACCTGCTGGCGGCTATCGCCGTAGCGCAAGTCTTCGGGATCTCGCCCGAGCGCCTGCGCGAACCCGTGCGCTCGTTCGCGGTGGGCCAGATGCGTGGGGAAAAGCTGGAGCACAACGGCATCCTGGTCTGGAACGATTGCTACAATTCGAACCCCGAGGCGGCGCAGGCCATGATCGATGTTCTGCGGGAGACTCCGGCCGCCCGGCGCATCGCCGTCATGGGGGAGATGTTGGAACTGGGACATGCGGCTGAAGAGTTGCATCGGCAGGTGGGACATTACGCGGCGACCCACGGAGTGGACCTGCTGATAGGAGTGCGCGGGAGCGCCCGCGCGATGGTGGAAGAGTTTCCGCGAGACGCCGCCTGGTTCTTCGAAGATCCCGGCGAAGCCGGCGAATTCGTCCGCCGCCTGGCCCGCCCCGGCGACGCCGTCCTTTTCAAAGGCTCCAGAGGTGTGCGAGTGGAGCGGGCGCTAGAGAGGTTGCTCGGCGGCAGGGATGCGGCAGATTCCCCGGCCCACTCGCGCTCCGGCGAGCCCGGCCCCCGGCCCCTTACCCCTTAGGTCATCCATGCTTTACTTTTTGCTCTACGAACAGCTTTACCGATACGCCAGCCCGTTCCGCGTCTTTCGCTATACCACCTTCCGCACCGCGTTCGCCAGTCTCACCGCGCTGTTTCTGTGCGTCGCGCTGGGGCCCTGGCTGATCGCCAAACTGCGCGAGTTTCAAATCGGCCAATACATCCGCGAGGAGGGTCCCAAGTCGCACCAGAAGAAGGCCGGCACACCCACTATGGGCGGAGTGCTCATCATCATCTCGATCGTCATCCCGACCTTACTGTGGGCGGACCTGCGTTTTCCCTACGTCTGGATCGCCATCGCCGCCCTGCTGGGCTACGGCTGGATCGGCTTTCTCGACGACTACGCCAAGGTCGCCAAACGCCGCAACCTCGGCCTCTCCGGCAAGCGCAAGCTGGTTTACCAGTTCATCGTGGGCTTCCTGTTCTCCGCGATTCTGCTGGTGATGCGGGCCTTCGGCGACTTTTCCACCAACATGAACATCCCGTTCGCCAAGCAATTCCAGCCCAACCTGCTGATCGAATCGCTGATGCGGAACCCCTGGGCCTATTTGCTGGGCGTGGCGCCGTTTTGCATTTTCGTGGCGCTGGTGGTAGTGTTCGCGTCGAATGCCGTGAACCTCACCGATGGTCTGGATGGACTGGCCATCGGCCTGATGGTGATTGCCGCCGGCGCGCTCACTGTGCTGACTTACGCCGGCGGCCACGCCACCCTGGCCGAGTACCTGCAACTGGCGCGCAACAAGAACACGGCGGAGCTGACCATCTTCTGCGGCGCCATGACCGGCGCCAGTCTCGGTTTCCTCTGGTACAACGCCCACCCAGCGGAGATTTTCATGGGGGACGTCGGATCGCTCGGGCTCGGCGGGGCCATGGCAGTGGTGGCGGTCCTGATCAAGCAGGAGGTGCTGCTGCTGTTCATCGGAGGCATCTTCATACTGGAAGCGGTTTCGGTGATCCTCCAGGTGGGCAGCTTCAAGCTGCGGCATGGCAAGCGCATTTTCAAGATGGCGCCGCTGCACCATCACTTCGAGGCGCTGGGGTGGGCGGAATCGAAGATCATCGCGCGTTTTTGGATCGCCGGGCTGGTGCTGGCGCTGTTTGCGCTGACCACCCTGAAGCTGAGATGAGTGGGGCAGGTTGTCAACCTGCGGCCGATTGTCAATCGGCCTCCTGCCTCTGTATTGGGGTTAGCGTGAACGAGCTGGCGGGTGTGAAAACATTGGTGGTTGGGATGAAGAAATCCGGCGTGGCTTCGGCGGAGCTGCTGCTGCGTGAGGGCGCGGTGGTGCGCGCCACCGACCTGAAGCCGCTCGAGGAACTGCCCGAAGCCCGCGACCTGCTAGCGCGCCTGAATGTCCCGTTCGCGCGGCAGTCACCCGAAGTGTTCGAGGGATGCGATCTCATTGTGCTGTCGCCCGACGTGCCCGCCGACCTCGCTCCGCTCGAAGCCGCCCGCGCCCGCGGCGCCCGCGTGATCGGCGAGATCGAGCTGGCCGCGCCCTTTCTGAAGGGCCGGAATATCGGCATCACCGGCTCCAACGGCAAGACCACTACCACCAGCCTGATCGGCCACGTCCTTCGCCAAGCCGGTTGGACCGTGCAGGTCGGCGGAAACATCGGAACGCCCGCTACTGCCATGATCGCTTCTTCATGCGACGACGGCTGGAACGTGCTCGAGCTCTCCAGCTTCCAACTCGAAACCATCCACGAATTTCACGCGCATATCGGCCTGGCGCTCAACGTGACGCAGAACCACCTGGACCGCCATCACACTTTCGAGCGATACGCCGCGGCGAAGGGCCGCCTGTTCGAGACGCAGCGGTCCGGCGATTTCGCGATTCTCAACGCCGGCGACCCCGTGTGCGTGGCGTATGCGGACCACACCGCCGCCACTCCGCAGTGGTTCAGCAGCCGTCGCAAAGTGTCGCCCGGCGCCAGCCTGTGCGCCGATAAGCTGATCCTCGACGGCAAGCTGCTTATGGAAGCCGGCGAGATTCCCATCCGCGGACGCCACAACGTGGAGAACGTGCTGGCGGCGGCGATTGCGGCGGCCCGTGCCGGTGTGTCGCGCGAGGCGATTGCCGCCGCGGTCCGCACCTTCCGCGCGGTGGAGCACCGGCTGGAGTTCGTGCGCAAGCTGAGCGGCATCGATTTCTACAACGACTCCAAGGCCACCAGCGTGGACGCCACACTCAAGGCCGTCGACGCATTCGAGGGCGGCCTGTGGGTGATCCTCGGCGGCAAGGACAAAGGCCTGGACTACTCGCTGCTGCGCGCGCCGCTGGCGGCCAAGGCGCGCGCCGCCCTGCTCATCGGCGCAGCAGCCCCGAAAATCGCGGATCAACTGCAGGGCGCGGTGCCCCTGGTCGATGCGCAGACGCTCCACGCAGCCATCGCGCACGCTTACCACCACGGCCACGCGGGCGACACCGTGCTGCTGGCTCCGGCGTGCGCCAGCTTCGACCAGTTTAAGAGCTACGAGCATCGCGGCGAGGTCTTCAAGCAAATCGTCAACCAACTAGAGACCAAAAACTGATATGGCACAAAAACTCAAAACCGACTGGACTCTCTTTGTCACCGTGCTGGGACTGGTGTCGTTTGGCCTGCTGATCCTGTACAGCGCGTCTTCGATCATGGCCAAGATGGACCCGCGCTACCACTCGAGCTGGTACTTCGTGATTCACCAGGTGGAGTGGGCGGCGATCTCCATTGCCGCCATGATGACGCTCAAGAAAATGAATTACCGCAAGCTCAACAACAGCGCCATCGCCTTTGGAGCGATCGGAATCTCCCTGCTGCTGCTGCTGGCGGCATACGTCTTCGATGCCGGGCATCACCGCTGGCTGCGTCTCGGCGGTCCCATCGGCGTGCAGCCCTCCGAACTGGCGAAGCCCGCGCTGGTGCTCTTCCTGGCATTCTTCGTGACGTGGAAGCGGCCCGCCATCAACAGCGGCCGGTACACCTTGTTGCCCGCGGCCTTGGCCGTTGGATTCCTGCTTTTCGGCGTCGTGGTAGCGGACCTCGGCACCGCGGTGGTTTTGGGCGCCACCGCGGCAGTGGTCTTCTTCGTCGCGGGACTGGAATGGCGCTATTGCGCGGTGGTCGGTGCCGTGGCCTTCGTGGGCCTGATCGTTTTTATCGCCGTATCGCCCTATCGCCTCGCCCGCGTAGTGCGGTTCTTCGATCCCCAGTTCAAGATCGTCGCCAAGTTCGATCCGAAGGGCAAAATCAAGGCGCAGATGGAGAAGTCGCTGGCCACGCGCGACACCAACTACCAGGCGCTCCAGGCGAAGATCGCGATGGGCGCCGGCGGTCCGGCGGGTCTCGGACTCATGAACGGCAAACAGAAGCTGCTGTATTTGCCGGAAGCGCACACGGACTTTATTTATGCAGTGGTGGGGGAAGAGCTCGGGATGATCGGCGCCGCCGGTCTGCTGATCGGTTTCGGTGTGATCTTCTGGCGCGGCCTGCGCGCCGCCTGGCTGATGGGCGATGATTTCGGCCGCTACCTGGCGCTGGGCATCACCGTGGTCGTGGTCGTACAAGGCTTCATCAATATGAGCGTAGTGCTGGGGATGATGCCGACCAAAGGCATTCCCCTGCCGATGATCAGCTACGGAGGGAGCTCGCTGCTGAGCACGCTGGTGCTGCTGGGAATCCTCATGAATGTGTCGGAACATGCGGGATAGGGGTTAGGGGTTGGGGATTAGGGGTTGGGGATTAGAAGCTCGCTTCGCTCGCTATGTCGAAGGTCAGCCATTTTCGCGACTTGCATGTTTGGCAGCGGGGAATGGATATCGTCGAGTTGGTATATCGGATTTCGAGTGAGTTTCCGAAATCGGAGCTGTACGGCTTAACCGGCCAGGTGCGGCGGGCTGCGGTTTCGATTCCTTCGAACATTGCGGAGGGTCATGCGCGGGCGTCTACGGAGGGAGTATTTGAAGTATGTTGCAATCGCGCAGGGTTCGCTCGCGGAGGTGCAGACGCAGTTGGAGATAGCGTGCCGGTTGGGTTATGTCGGGTCGGCGGAGTTGAACTCGGCGCTGGAGCAGTCGGCGGTTCTGGGGAAGCAGTTACACGCGCTGCGTGACGCGTTAGTGAGGCGCGAATGAGCGAGCGTAGCGAGCCTCCAGCCCCTAACCCCCAACCCCTAACCCCCAACCCCTGCTTTCTCTTCGCCGGCGGCGGAACTGGCGGCCACGTCATCCCCGCCCTGGCTGTTGCGCGGGAGCTGAGGCAACGTGGGCATCAGGTGTTTTTTGTAGGAACGGAGCGAGGTTTGGAAGCCAGGTTGGTTCCTGCGGAACGATTTGAGTTGAAAAAGATCGAGATCGGCGGATTGAATCGCGTGAGCTTGCGGCAAAAGCTGGCGACCTTGGCCCATTTGCCCTTCACCACGCTGGGCTGCTTGAAATACGCCCGCCAGGCCTCCGCCGTCTTCAGCATGGGCGGGTACGTCGCCGGACCTCCCGTGATGGCGGCCCTTCTGGGCCGGACTCCGGTCGTCGTGATGGAGCCTAACGCCGTGCCCGGATTCACCAACCGCGCGATTGGCCGCTTTGTCTCGCGGGCGCTCATTTCGTTTCCCGAGACCGCCAGATACTTTCCCAAGGGCCGCACCGAGACCACGGGACTGCCCGTGCGCGAAGAGTTCTTTCGGATACCGCCGAGGCCCCGCGGCAATGTCCTGAACGTCCTGATCACCGGCGGAAGTCAAGGATCGCGCACGCTGAACCAGGCGGCCCGG
>JBGPKH010000138.1:0-16504 GCA_041485845.1 Bryobacteraceae bacterium | reverse complement strand
CGTACACCTCGACGACTTCGCTTCCCACCAGGTAGCGAGCCATATCGAAGTCGTGAATCGTCATGTCCAGGAAGATGCCTCCCGAAGCACGCAAATAGGCTTCCGAGGGCGGGGCTGGGTCGCGGCTGGTGATCCGCAGAATCTCGGGCGTGCCGATTCCCCCGGTTTTCACGATTTCGTGCAGTTTTTGGAAGTTGGGGTCGAAACGCCGGTTGAACCCCACCATGAATTGGACGCGGCTCCTTTCCACGTGCTCGTTGATCCGCCGAATGCGGTCCAGCGACAGATCCACGGGCTTCTCGCAGAAGATGTGCTTGCCCGCGGACGCCGCTTCCCAAATGACCTCATAGTGGGTGTTGGTTGGCGTGCAAACCGCAACCGCATCCACATCCGGCCGCCGCAGCAGTTCCCGGTAGTCCTGGGCTGCGTCCGGCACGCCATACTGCCTGGCAACCGACGAAGCGAGTTCGGCCGACACATCGGCTACAGCGACGACCTCGGCGTCCGCAATCCGCGACGCCAGATTCGAGATGTGGACCTTGCCGATGCGGCCCGCCCCCAGCACGGCAATGCGAAGCTTCTGTTGGTTCATTTTCTCGCAAACGTGTTCATGATAGGCCCCACACAGGATCGGTGTCAAACGATTCCGCGGGACTTCGCAGGACTCCGAGGGCGTATCAAACGATAGTGCTGCGCGCTTGATCGGGCGCGACGCTTCGGCGGAGCCGTTGATTCCCGCACGATCAACTCTCCCTGCAGACGCCGGCTGCTCTCCGATTTCGAACCGTTCAGCAGGTTGCAGAGGATCTCCGTAGCGATGCGGCCCATGTGGCGCTTCGGCTGCCGGACGGTCGTCAGCGGTGGGTCCACGTAAGAAGCGATCGCCAGGTCGTCGAAGCCCATGATCGAGATGTCGCCGGGAACCCACAGCGAGCGGAGGCGCGCGGCTCTCATCGCGCCAATGGCCGACGTATCGTTGTAGCAGAATAGGGCCGTGGGCGGATCCGGCAGATCCAGGAGCTGTTGCATTGCCCGCATGCCGCCCTCGGGCGTTGATTCGCCACGGACCACCAGCTCGTCCAAAACAGGAAGCCCGGCGGCTTCGAGTGCCTTACGATAGCCGGCGAAGCGCTCCGTATCGGCCTGGAAACCGCCGCGGCGCCCAAAATAAGCGATTCGCCGATGGCCAAGCTGGATCAAATAACGCGTGGCCGCCTCGCTAGCCGGCACGTTATCGATCATGACGGAATATACAAACTCTCCCGGATGCTGGTTGTTGATCAGCACGACAGGGACCGCCATTTTCGTCAAGTGCGTCACGTAGAGCGCACCGACGCGCGACGACATAACGATGATCCCATCCACGCGCCGCTCCTCAAACGACTGCACGACTTTCATTTCGCGATCGGGATTGGCGCCGGAGTTGGCCAGCGCCACGGAGTAGCCGCGTGCGTTGGCGGCCTCCTCGATACTCTCCACCACTTCGGCATTGAAAGGGTCGCCGATCGCCGTCACCACCACGCCGATGGTCGACGTCCGCCCGGTAGCCAGACCGCGGGCCACGGCGCTGACCCGGAAATTGGAATCGCGCGCGATGCGGCGGATGCGCTCCGCGGTTTCGTGATTGACCAGCGAACTGTCGCGCAGCGCTCGGGACACCGTGGAGTGCGATACGTTCGCCGCGCGAGCGATGTCCTTGATCGAGATTGCCGCCTTTTTCGCGACCAGGCTCACGGCTTCCCCGCCGCCGCCAGTTTCTCCTGCTCGCCTTTCAACGTCTCCACTTCTTCCATGGTGGGCATGGCTTCGGAGCAGCTCAGCCGGCTGACCACAATTGCCGCGGCCGCATTACCGTACTTCAGGCACTCCATCACCTGTTTTCCCCTAAGCACGCCGATCAAGAAGCCGGAAGCAAAACCGTCGCCGGCCCCGATCGTCGAGACTACCGGCACCCGGTAAGGCGGGCAGTAGACTTCCGAGTCCCCTTCGTAGACGCGCGTCCCCCGCTCGCCCAGCTTCGAGACCAGCATCGGGACGCGCATGGCTCTCAAACGGTCGGTAGCACCCTCCATCGTGTCCGCTGCCGCCACGAGTTTCAGTTCCATATCGTTTCCGATCAGCACGTCGACAAATGGGAGCGCGAGACGCACCGCCAGACCCGCCTCTTCCGGCCTGCGCCAGGACATCGAGCGGTAGTCCACGTCGAGCACCACGCGGACTCCCTCAATGTGCGCGCGCTCCAGCGCGAGATAGGTGGATTCGCGCGATGGGGAGGCACAGAGCGAAGTTCCGTTGGTGATGAACATGCGGCCGGATGCCAGGTAGTCGAGGTCGGACGCTTCCAGATCCAGTTGCGTATCGGCGGGATCTCGGCGATAGAAGACTTGGGGGAAGCGGTCCGGGGGGGAGACTTCGGTCAGGCAAAGGGATGGCAGGTAGCCCGGGCTGCGCTTGACATGAGATACATCCACGCGCTCGGCGGCCAGAAAGTCGAGCAGGAACTGGCTGAGGCCGTCTGTCCCCAAGGCGCCCACCATCCCCACCCGCGCTCCCAGGCGTGCCAGACCCACCGCCATATTCGCGCTGGAACCACCCAAATACCGGGAGAAGCGCCTGACTTGCGGCAGTGGAACATGAGGCTCTTCCGAATAAAGATCGTAACCGATGCGCCCGAGGATGCTGACTTCCACGCTTCCGATTGTATCTTATCGCGATTGCAACCGTGTGCAGCCGCCGGTCACGGCCGTGACGCCGCCCCCGATCGCGTGGACCGCTTTGACGTCTCCCATGTACGTGCGGGCTGCGTCGAAAGTTACAGAGCCGCGACCGTTGGTTAGGGAGCACCCATGGCCCGGCCATGCCCGGCTCCTTCCTTGACACGCAACGCGCAGTGGCATACTGTAGCATTGTTGCACACGGTTGTTGTAAGCGAGTGTCCCCATGCCAGCCCGCCAACTCCTATTCCGGCCGAGCCCTCTCCCCAGTGGTGCGGGAGAGAGTCTCTCGGTGTCGCCGGACGCCTCGGGATTCGAGCATCTATCCTTTCAAGTCCGGCGGCTTTGCCCGCAGCAGCGCTTCTCCGCCGGGACCGGCGGGAACGAGATGGGTATTGTCGTGTTGGGGGGCATCTGCTCGGTGGAGTCCTCGGCCGGCGCATGGCCGCGGATCGGCGGGCGCGCCAACGTATTCGAAGGCGTCGCCCACACGCTTTACCTGCCGATCGCAACGCAGTTTACTCTGCTTGCGGAGACCGCCTGCGAATTCGCTCTCTGCTACTGCGCGGCCCGCAAGGCTTATCCGGCGCGTCTCATCGCCCCCGCCGAAGTGGAAATCGAGATTCGCGGAGGCGGAAATGCCACGCGTCAGATCAATCACCTGCTGAAACCCGGCTTTCCCGCGGACCGGATCCTGCTGGTGGAGGTCTACACGCCGAGCGGAAACTGGTCCAGCTATCCTCCGCATAAGCATGATGTGCATAACCCCCCGGCTGAAGTCGATCTGGAAGAAATCTACTACTACAAGGTAGACCGGCCGGAAGGATATGCCATCCAGCGCGTCTACACCGCGGACCGCAGGTTGGACGAGACCATCACCGTGCGGGACGGCGAACTGGTGCTGATTCCCGAAGGCTATCATCCCGTGGTTGCCGCGCATGGCTACAACGTTTACTATCTCAATGTCCTCGCGGGCAGCGCGCGCTCCATGGCAGCCTCCGACGACCCGAACTACGCCTGGGTGCGCGGCGCCTGGCGGGAGAAAGATCCGCGCGTTCCGGTGGTATCGCGCTGAAGGCGCCCATGCCAGGTTTTTCGGCCTCGGAGTTTCTGCCTCCAACCATTCGCCAGACGCTCTGCTCCATGCGTGTCTGCGACCCGGAGCGCCCGCTTCGCGCGGCCAAAGCGCGAAAACGCCGCTCCCGGCTTACTATTGACGGCAAACTGGCGATCGTCGCGGCCGACCATCCGGCGAGACGCGTGACTCAGGTGGGGGACGACCCACTCGGCATGGCGGACCGCCACGATTACCTCGCCCGCGTTCTGCGTGTGTTGATCGGCGAAACCATCGACGGCGTCATGGCAACCATGGATATCCTCGAAGACCTGCTGGTGATCGACTCGCTGATTCGCGATGCCGGCGGGCCGGCTTTGCTGGACGGCAAGGTCCTGATCGCCAGCCTCAACCGTGGCGGCCTGGCCCGAAGCAAGTGGGAGATGGACGACCCGATTACCGGGCCAACGCCCGCGGCCTGCGCCGCCTTGGGTCTGGACGGGACCAAGCTCCTGCTGCGCATCTGCGATGGCGAACCCGGCTCGCTGCGAACGCTGGTTGCCTGCGCGCGCGCGATCTCGGAAGCTAACGCCGCGGGTCTGCCAACTTTCCTGGAGCCGCTTCCAGTGGAGGCCCGCGACGGTGGATTTCGCGTAATCAAGACGAAGGAAGCCCTGGCGCAGATCGCGGGGGTAGCTTCCGCGTTAGGGGACAGCAGCCGGTATCTGTGGCTGAAACTGCCATACTGCGCAGGTTACGAAACGGTCGCCGGCGCCACCTCGCTTCCTATTCTCCTGCTGGGCGGCGAATCGGCGGGCGATCCGGCGCCGTTCCTTCGCGAGCTGAGTGCGGGCATGTCGGCGGGACCGAATGTCCGCGGCGCACTGGCCGGCCGCAACGTGCTCTATCCCGGGCCGCGCGATCCTTTCGCTGTAGGCGGCGCTGCCGGGGGAATGGTGCACATGGGCTGGACGATTGATGAGGGTCTCGCGCATATCGAGACCTCCTGCGGGCGAGACTTTCACGGCCTCCGCCACTATTTGGAGAAATCATGAAAACACGACGCGTCACCACGGCGCAAGCCCTGATCGCTTTTCTCAAGAACCAGTTCGTGGAGCGGGACGGGCGGGAGACGCCATTCTTCGCCGGAGCCTGGGGTATCTTCGGCCACGGCAATGTGGCGGGGATCGGCCAGGCGCTGCACGAGTCGCCCGATTTCCGGTATTACCTATGTCGCAACGAGCAAGCCATGGTCCACACGGCCACCGCATTTGCCAAGATGCGCAACCGCCTGGCCACGTTTGCCTGCACTTCTTCGATCGGGCCCGGCGCCACCAACATGATCACCGGCGCGGCCACCGCCACCATCAACCGCATCCCCGTTCTGCTGCTGCCGGGCGACATCTTCGCGCGCCGGAACGTGGCGCCGGTGCTGCAGCAACTGGAATGGGAGCACAGCCAGGACGTATCCGTGAATGACGCCTTCAAACCCGTTTCGCGCTACTGGGATCGCATCAACCGGCCGGATCAGCTTCCCTTCGCGGCGGGGGAAGCCATGCGCGTGCTCACCTCGCCCGCGCAGACCGGCGCTGTGACATTGGCGTTGCCGCAGGATGTCCAGACCGAATCGTGGGATTATCCGATCGAATTCTTCCAAAAGCGCGTGTGGCACATTGCGCGTACCAGAGCCGACAGCGCGCTGCTGGAGCGCGCTGCGCAGTGGATTCGCGCGGCGAAGGCGCCACTCATCATCGCGGGTGGCGGCGTGCTGTACAGCGAGGCGGCCGCCGCATTGGCGCGTTTTTCCGGGCAGACCGGCATACCTGTGACCGAGACGCAGGCCGGCAAGGGCTCGCTTCCGTATGACCATCCAGCCCAGTTGGGCGCCATCGGCGTAACCGGAACCAGCGCCGCCAATCTATTGGCGCGCGATGCGGACCTGGTGATCTCGATCGGCACGCGCCTCAGCGACTTTACCACCGCGTCCAAGACGGCATTCCAGAACCCGGATGTCCGTTTCCTGAATATCAACGTGGCGGAACTCGACGCTTACAAACATGCCGCCCTGCCGCTCCTGGGCGATGCGCGTTGTGCCCTGGAGGATTTGGCGGAGGCGCTCGGATCCTATGCGGTTGGTGGGAGTTACTCTGCGCTCGTCGCCCGCGCCCGTGAGCAATGGGATGCGGAGGTGGACCGGATCTACGGGCTCCGCCACGGCCCGCCCCTCAGCCAGGGTGAAGTCATTGGAGCCGTGAATTGCTTTTCGCAAGCGCAAGACGTCGTGGTGTGCGCGGCAGGCAGCCTGCCCGGCGATCTGCACAAACTCTGGCGCACCCGCGATTCCAAGGGCTATCACCTGGAGTACGGCTACTCGTGCATGGGGTACGAGATCGCCGGCGGCTTGGGAGTGAAAATGGCCGACCCGTCCCGCGAAGTCTACGTGATGGTCGGGGACGGCTCCTATCTGATGATGTCGTCCGAGATGGTCACGTCCCTGCAGGAAGGGTTCAAGCTCAACATCATCGTCCTGGACAACCACGGATTCGGCAGCATCGGCGGCCTTTCTCAGGCCGTTGGCGTGGACGGCTTCGGGACCAACTATCGTTTCCGCCAGCCGGAAACCGGACAATTGGATGGCGCTTGGCTACCGGTCGATTTCCAGGCGAACGCCGCCAGTTTCGGCGTCCCCGCGGTCCGGGCCAAAACGCGCGAGGATCTCGATCGCGCGCTGCACGAGTCGCGGCGGATGGACCGCACCAACGTAATCGTGGTTGAGGTCGACAAGGAAATGCGAGTACCCGGTTACGATTCCTGGTGGGATGTCCCGGTCGCCGAGGTTTCGGATTCGGAGGCGGTCCGCGCCATTCGCGAAAAATACGAGGAGGCCGTGCGCCGTGAGCGCTACTTCGTTTAAGCTCCGTGTGGGCAACGCTCCGTGTTCCTGGGGCACGCTCGAATTCGAGGGAAGCAAGGGGGAGCAGATCGCCTTTGGCCGGATGCTGGACGAGCTCGCGGAGACCGGCTACACAGGCACGGAACTCGGCGATTGGGGCTATATGCCAACCCATCCCGCCGCGCTCAGGGAAGAATTGGACCGGCGCCGGCTGGTCATGTTGGGCGCCTTCGTCCCGGTGGCGCTGAAGGATCGCGCCGCTCACGAAGCGGGTGTGGCAAATGCAGTGAGGACGGCTCGACTGCTGGCCGCCGTCGCCTCTGAACCGGCCCCGTTTCTCGTTCTGGCGGATGACAATGGCTCGGTTCCGGAGCGGACGCGCAACGCCGGGCGAGTCACTCCCGCCATGGGACTGAGCCCCGTCGAATGGCGGATCTTTGCGGAGGGCGCGAACTGCGTTGCGTCGGAAGTGCTGGCCCAAACTGGACTTCGGACGGTCTTTCACCATCATTGCGCCGGGTACGTGGAGACGCCGGACGAGATTGCGCACTTGCTGGAATTGACGGACCCGCGCACCGTCGGCCTGGTCTTCGATACCGGGCACTATTCCTATGGAGCGGGCGCCTGCGATATTCTCACGGGCCTCGAACGTTTTCGAGAGCGCGTGTGGTACGTGCACTTCAAAGACTGCCAGCCCGAGGTGGCCCGCCGCGCCCGGGCCGAGGGCTGGGATTATTTCCAGGCGCTACGGCAAGGAGTGTTCTGCGAGCTGGGCCAAGGGTGCGTGGATTTTCCGGCGGTGCTGCGTTGGCTGAACGGCTCCCGTTATTCCGGCTACGTGCTGGTCGAGCAGGATATCCTGCCCGGGATGGGAACGCCCAGGGAGAGCGCCCGGCGCAACCGGGAGTACCTCCGCCTCATTGAAGGCAACCATTCCTGACGGGGCAACCGGCATCACCCCGATGGCGCGCCGGAGCGGGATTCTGACCGGCCGGCGGTCTTGCCCAACCCGAAGTCGAACTCGGGGAATGGGCTACTCGGCACCGGGGCTCGCGGCTCGGCCGCTGGCCAGCCGGAAGCGAGTGACGAAGATGGCCGGTTCACCGGCGTGGCGCGGCCGAGCAACGTGGCCGATGTGAAGTCCGAGAGTGTCAGGGATCGCACTCGGCTCCCTTCCCTCGGGCGTTGGGCGAGTTTTTCGCGAAGGCGTTCGATCCCGGCGATGTCATAACGCCGATGGTTCTCACAGCCGGCGCTGCCTTCGCCAGATGCTCTCATATCACACACCGGGCGGACGCCTATCGGCGTTCTCGGAGTGCTCACCGCCGCTGCGCTGGATGGACTCGTGGAGCGCTTCGACGTAGTGTACGAATTCGACGTACGCCTTCACGTACTCCCGCCCGGCGCTCACGTCATCCGTGTTGAACTTCTTTGCAGCAGTGACCGCCTGGAATCGCTCAAGGATGCCGTTGGCGGATCCGCTTGTGATCAACTTCACCAGTTGTTCGGCCGACCCCATCTCAATAGCCTTATCCGCGGCGGGGATGGCTGGTCCCAAGTCGCGCCCGGCCGGCTTCAGCCCAGTGTATGGTGCTCCTTCGCCAGCGCGGTGGATTCGAACCAGCGTTTCGAAGAAATATAGATCGGCAAGTTCTTTTGCTTCCGGATTCAGCTTGCGTACCGCCAATGTCTTGGCGAACGCCACTTTGATCTCTGCCTCATCGGCTGCCCGTGCCCAGATGAGGACGAAGTTTACGTTGCCGGTGGCGAGGGCTTGTTGAGCAGCCTTGACGACCTGTCCGTCCACGCCGTCGCAATGTGCAGCGGCTTTCTGAGGCCCGCCGAGTGTCAGGGCTAATGCGCAAGTGAGGATTAGGTAGCGGGTGCCAGTAGCTGGTTTCATGTCGCACTCCTTTTGGTAGCTGGAAACACTATCGCACCGGTTCCGGGGAATTGCAGTGACCGCAGTCACGCGTTGTGATAATGAAGGCTCTCTTCGAGGTAGGGGTCGTTCAAGGGCACCGGAGCAGCTTCGCGGATTCCGCGATAGAAGGCCAGCACCAAAGCTCCTGCCGCGCCGGCGAGCACGCCAACTTCCCAGACGCCCGCGATGGGGTGAGCGCCCTGAAGGGGTGGCGCCACCATCAGGTAGACGTCCAGGACCCGTCCGGCGAGCATCACGGCCGCGACCCGGCTAAGCGCACGCGGGCTGCGCTTGGTCCCCCGCGGCAGCAGGGCCGCGAAGGGCACGGCCCAGTTCAGGATCATATTCAGCCGGAACAGCGGCGCCCAGGCGTTGTGCAGGCGCGCCACGTAGTAGGCCGTCTCTTCGCTGATATCCGCGTACCAGATGAGCATGTACTGGCTGAACCAGATGTACATCCAGAAGGTGGAGAATGCAAAGAGCAGTTTGCCCAGGTCGTGGAGGTGCTCTTCATTCACGAAATCGCGTAGAGGGCCGGAGCGGCGCAGCCACAGGACCAACAGCACCAGCAGCGCGAGGCCACTGGAGAACGTGCCGGCGAAGTTGTAGATGCCGAAAATCGTGCTCGTCCAGTTCGGCTCGAGCGACATCACCCAGTCGAAGCTTGCCAGCCAGAAGGTCACGGCGAAGGCCATCAGGAAGATGACGGACAGACGCACGTTGCGTCGTGTGTGACGCACGTCGCCATCGCGGTCCTGGCGGCGTGAGGTGCGCACGATCGCCACCGCGAATCCGCACCACACCGCGATGTACAGGGCCGCGCGGGCGAGAAAGAAGGGCCAGCGCAGCCAGAACTGCTGAAAGCCCGCGTGCGGCGGATGCGTCGTCCACGTGTAGGTGGAGGGATGCCCGAGGAACACGGCCGCCAGCATACCGGCGCCGAGCGGCAGAATCATCGCCATGGCTTCGGGCACGCGGCGGAAAGCGGTGCTCCATCCCGCTCCGCAAGCGTACTGCACCGCCACGAAAACCACCCCGGAAAGGCCCAATCCAGTCAGGAGATATCCCGCCATCAGCAGCGAGGTCCAGACGCGGTCGGGCGCGAAAGCCAGTCCCGCCAGGAAGGTCGCGGCTCCTGCCAGCGCGAGCCCGCGCAAAAAGCGTAGCGCCGCCGGCGGCATGCTGGCTTGAAGCGGAATGGTCATGGCTGCGTGCCTCCCTGAAGCGAGCGGACGTAGGCGATCGCGCGCCATCGGTCTTCGGGTGGAACCTGCGCCGCGTACGATGGCATATTCTTTTGTCCGTACGTGACGATGTGAAACATTTGTCCGCCGGCGAGATGCATCGCGTGTTCCGCCAATAAGGAGGGCGGGGGCGGAAAGCCGCGCATGGCCACCGGTCCGTCGCCTTTGCCCGCTCCGCCGTGACAAGGTTGGCAATAGATCTGGTAGACCCGCGCCCCGCGCTCCAACGCGGCGGCCGGGCTTGGCGGCGCGCTCAAATCGCGACCCGCCCGGACCGCCTCTTCGGGCGTGGCGGCGTAGTGCAGCGGATGCACGCCACGCGCGATGGTTCCTTCGGGCGGTGCTTGCAGGGTCTTGCCGTCGCCGAAGTTCGGGTTCGCTGAGAAAGATTTGTAGGCGATGGAGCGCACCATCTCCGGCATCGCCTCAAAGTTGCGGTGCGTAGGATTGTCGCTGATTCCGAGATATGCGGCGACCGAAGCGGCCAGGGCCGTCAGCAGAAACAGGTTGAGCTTCACCGCGCTGCCTCCTGCTCGCGCTCTTCTACCCTGAGCGCATGGTGGTCCCGGAGAAACCGCTCAACCTCCTCAACGTCAAAGGCGGCGTTGTCTTCTTCAAGGACCAGGGCAAACCGGTCGTTGGTAACGCGAGCGTCCAGAAGCATCGGTTTCCGGCCCGGCCAGAGGCGGCTCATGCCGAAAAACGCGAGAACCGTGCTGATCCCGGCAAACAATACCATCACTTCAAAGGTGATGGGAACGAATGCGGGCAGCGAGTTCCACGGCTTCCCGCCGACGTTGATGGGCCAGTCCGATGCGGTGGTCCAGTACTCGAACCAGACTTTGAAAGCCGCGCCGGTAAGCCCCAACAGGAAGCAGACCCATGGCAGTTTCGAGCGCTGGAGGCCCATGGCCCTGTCCAGGCCATGCACGGCGTAAGGCGCAAACACGTCTACGATCTTCAAGCCGCGGCGGCGTGCGGCATCGGTGACGTCGAGGATGGCATCTTCGTTATCGAAGATGCCGATGAGAACGCGCCGATTCATACGGTTGTCTCCTGGACAGGCCGGGAGGCCTGTCCCACGTGCAGCACCGCCTTCACCTCTCCCATCGCGATCACCGGGAGAATCCGGCAGAAGATCAGGAAGCAGGTGAAGAACAGTCCGAAGCTTCCCGCGAGCGTGCTCACTTCGACGATGGTGGGCCGGTACGAGGCCCAACTGGACGGCAGAAAATCCCGGTGCAGTGAAGTGACGATGATGACGAAGCGCTCGAACCACATGCCGACATTGATCAGCAGGCTGAGCGCGAAAACGATTCCGATGCGGCGGCGCACGCCGCGGAACCACAGCAATTGCGGCGCCAGAACGTTGCAGCTCACCATGATCCAATAGGCCCAGGCGAAGGGACCCAGGGCGCGGTTGCGGAAAACGAACTGTTCGTAGGGATTGCCGCTGTAGAAAGCCGTGAAAAACTCCGTGCCGTAGGCCAGCGCCACGATGCTGCTGGTGAGCAGCAACAGCTTGCACATCGCATCCACGTGACGAAGCGTGATGTAGTCTTCGAGATTCATTACCTTGCGGGCCACGATCATCAGCGTCAGCACCATCCCGATGCCCGAGAAGATCGCGCCCGCGACAAAGTACGGCGGAAAGATTGTGGCGTGCCATCCCGGAATGACGGCGGTGGCAAAGTCCCAGCTCACAATCGTGTGTACCGAAATCACCAGCGGTGTCGCCAGCCCCGCCAGCAGCAGGTAGAGCACTTCGTAGTGGTGCCACACGCGATAGGAGCCGCTCCAGCCCAGGCTGAAGACGGCGAACAGGCGTTGACGCAAGGTGGGGCGGGCGCTTTCGCCTGCCAGCCGGTCCCTGATGGTGGCGAGGTCCGGAATCAGGCCGACGTACCAGAACGTCGCCGAAATCAGGAAGTAAGTGGAAATGGCGAAGCAGTCCCAGGCCAGCGGCGAGCGGAAGTTGATCCACAAAGGACCGCGGAAATTGGGATACGGGAACAGCCAGTAGGCCAGCCAGGGGCGGCCGGTGTGGATCACCGGGAAAATGCCGGCGCACATCACGGCGAACAGCGTCATGGCTTCGGCCGACCGGTTCACCGACGTCCGCCACTTCTGCCGGAACAGAAAGAGAATCGCGGAGATCAGAGTGCCGGCGTGGCCAATCCCCACCCAGAAGACAAAATTCGTGATGTCGAATGCCCAGCCAACCGTGGTATTCAGCCCCCAGGTCCCCACCCCGGTGGCGATCTGGTAGCTCACCGCCGCCACGCCCAGCAGCATCAAGGAGAACGCCAAGGTGAAGCCGGCCCACCACAACCCGGAAGGCGGCCGCAGCATGGGACGGCACACGTCCTCGGTCACGGTGGCCGCTTTTTTGTGGCCGGCAATCAGCGGTATGCGAAGCGGCGAACAGACTTCAGCCATTCTTCTTGTCTCCCTGTGGGACAGGCCTCCCGGCCTGTCCGCCGTCGCGCACGATCTTCAGGTAGCGCACCGCGGGCCCCACGTTGAGATCTTCGAGCACGCGATATTGCCGCGCGTCGCGCGCCAGCCGCGCCACACGGCTGTTCGGGTCGTTGAGATCGCCGAAGACAATGGCGCCGGCGGGGCAGGCCTGCTCGCAGGCCGTCCGGATATCGCCATCTTTCACGGGCGTGCCCAGGACCTTCGCCTCGATCTTCGCCTCCTGAATCCTCTGCACGCAGAAGGTGCACTTCTCCATCACGCCGCGCGTGCGCACGGTAACATCGGGATTCAGCACCAGGTTTGCCAGCCGGTCTTCGCGCGGGTAGTTGAACCAGTTGAAGCGCCGCGTCTTGTACGGGCAGTTGTTGGCGCAATACCGCGTGCCAACACACCGGTTGTAAATCTGTTGATTGAGACCTTCGTCGCTGTGGACGGTGGCCAGCGTGGGGCACACCGTTTCGCACGGGGCATGGTCGCATTGCTGGCACATCATGGGCTGGTGCGCCACCTCGACGTTTTCGGATGGTCCCGAATAGTAGCGGTCGATGCGGATCCAGTGCATCTCGCGGCGGCGCCGAACCTCGTCTTTGCCTACCACCGGCGTATTGTTTTCCACCTGGCAGGCAACCACGCACGCGGAGCAGCCGGTGCACGCGTTCAGGTCCACCGCCATGCCCCAGCGGTGGCCCTTGTAAGGATGGTCTTCGGGCCACAGCTCTTCGCGTTGCTCGGATGGTTCGGGCGGCTTGCCGAGTTCCGCAGTCGTGGTCTCCTGGACGATGGGGCGAACCTCGCCGCCCAATTGCTGCGGGACCGTAAGCGTGTGGTGGGTTTGCGTGAGCGCCAGCTCGATGCGCCGACCGGTTTTCGCGATTCGAATGCCGGCGCGATCGTAGCGCAGCGAACCTTGCTCGAATGCCAGCAGCGGCGCTGCGTTTTCGCCGACGCGGCCCTGGTCATTCACGCTCGGGCGATGATCGATCCAGCGCGGCCCCAGGTTAGCGAAGCGCTCGGAAGCCTTGCGTCCATAGCCCAGCGCCACCGCGATCACGCGATCGTGCTGGCCTGGTTGCACCACCACCGGCAGTTCGACGGCAGCGCCCGCTTCGATGCGCACCACGTCGCCATCGCTCACGCCCAGCGATGTCGCCGCGGCCGGCGAGACCGACGCGTAGTTGTCCCAGGTGACCTTCGTGATCGGATCCGGAAGCTCGTGCAACCACGGGTTGTAGGCTTGCCGCCCTTCGAGCATGGCGACCGATGGATAGAGCGCCAGAGTGTAACCGGCCGCGGGTTCGGGAGAAGTAGCGGCGAGCGCCAATTCCACCGGCGCCATGCTGAATGGCTTCACCGGCGCGCGTGGGGCTTCCATTGCCACATACCCCGCCTCCACCGCGCGATCCCACTGGGCTGGATACCTCTGTCGCAGCAGGTCGTACGCATTCACCGGCTGGCCGGTCCATGCCGCCAATGTTTCGACCACCGCGCGTGTCGCGCCCAGCGGCCGAATCACCGGTTGTGTCAGGCTGATCAGCCCGGCCACCGGTTCCGCGCCGGCCCAACTCTCCAAAAAGTGGTGGTCGGGGCACACATAGTGCGCACGTTCCGCGGACTCATCGAGCGAGCCGGCAAAACTGACCACCAGCCCCACGTGATCGAAACCGGGCGCCTCCGGCAACTCCGCGACCGGGTTGACGCCGTCGATGAACAGCGCGGCCACCCGGCCCGTCTTGATCTCATCGAGCAGATTGGCGAGGGCGCGGTCGTCCCCCTGGCGCTGGCGGGACGGGTGCTCGACGTCGAGCGTTGCGCCGTAGTTGCCGAGCAAGTGGTTGATGTAATTCACCAGCACCTGGGTGTGAACCGCATTCGCGCCGCAAACCACCAGGCTCCGGCCGCGGGCCTCCCAGAGCCGTTCAGCCACGTGGGGCAGACCATCGTCGTTTGTGGTCTGCCAACCTCGAGCGCTGGCAGACGACAAGAACCGATCGTCTGCCCCACTCAACTTTGCGATCCGGATCGCCAACTGCGCCAGGCGCTCTCGGATTTCGTCCGGCGCGGTCCGCACGCGGCGGTCCGCCTTGCTGCCGGTGAGCGACATCCGCCCTTCGAACTGCGCGTGCCACGACATCTCCGGAGGCCGCCGCCGAGCCGAATAATCCCGCGCAAACTCAACCGGCGAAATCCACGTGCCGAGGAAATCGGCGTCGAAGCTCGCGATCGCGCCGGCTTTGTCGAACCGGTAGTGCGGCAGAACGCGCGCGCCGTGTGTCTGCTGGTGCGCGTCGAGAATCGCCGAGGCCGAGAGTGCGTCGTACATGACGTGCCGCGCGTTGCGGAACTGGCCCAGGAAGCGGTCGATCGCCGCCTGCTTTGTGGGACTGGTGATGGTCCCGCTCAGATACCGGACGGCCCCATCCGCTCGAAGCCGCGCAAGGATCTCCCGATCCACTTCCGCCCATGTGGACGGTTTGCCTCCGGCGAGTGGTTGTTTCAAGCGGAGGCTGTCGTACAGGCCGAGAATGGAAGCCTGACCCACCGCGCATGTGGCGCCGCCGGAGATCGCCTGGTCGGGGTTGCCTTCCAGCTTGATCGGGCGGCCGTCCCTCACCTTCGCCAGCAAGCCGCATCCCGCCGGGCAGGCGCCGCAGGTCGAGGCATAGTATTGGGCCCGGCCCGCTACGGTGTTTTCCGGCTGGACGAGGTACGGCATCGCCTTCTCGACGGGCGCGCGGGAACAGCCGGTGAGGGCGGCTCCGGCGAAAGCGAACCCGGCTGCCTTGAGGAAGCCCCTCCGCGAAGAGCCGGGCTCGATCTGCTGCAGCGGGTTCTCAGAGAACTCGGCTTCCGCGGCCCTCGCCAGTTCCGAGGGATTCTCCCGTTCCGCCAAACTGCGCCAGTATTGCGTCTCCATAGTTCCCTCTAGAAGTGACACGTCGAGCAGTTGATGGACGGGCTCACGGGCCGTCCCGCGACCCCGGTGCGGCTGCTATCGCGATGGCAGTTCACGCACCAGCCCATGCTGAGGTCGGAGGCCTGGCGCACACGCTCCATGCTTTCCACCGGTCCGTGGCACTGCTGGCAGGCAACACCGGCGTTCACGTGCGGCCGATGATCGAAGTACGCGAAATCGGGTAGCGAGTGGATGCGGGTCCAGGCGATGGGCTGCGCACGATCGATGGCATCATAGAGCTTGCGCAGTTCCGCCGAGACAACCGGCCGGGGAGCGCGCTTCTCTTTTTCCGCCAGCTCATCTTCGGCCCGCAAGGCGCCCAACGGCGCCGTAACGAACTTGTGACAGTTCATGCACACGCTGGCCGGCGGGACGCCCGCGTGCCGGCTCTTATCCGCGCCGAAATGGCAATACTGGCACTGGATCTGCAACTCCCCCGCGTGCAGGCGGTGCGAGTACGCGATCGGCTGCACTGGCTCATATCCCTGGTGATTGCCCGGCAGGTGAAATGCGGTGAGCCGGGAGGCGAGCAGAACCAGGCTGAACGTCAGTCCGACCGCCAGGACGATCGTCAGGATCCGGCTGCGCACGGCGCCTCCTTTCCCTTGCGCATACCGCTATACATCGAGCGGAGCAAGCCGCTAAACGTCAAGGTCCAGGCTGCCAGGGCGACGTAGATGAAGTACCGGGGTATGAGAGCCAGCACACGCAGCTCAGTCACCCTGGCAAGCTGAAATGTGCAGGCCACGTACATGCCAAGCGGGAACACCGCTCCCCAGTAAAGCGGGTCGTACGCAATCTTGAATCTCTTATAGAGATGCCGCCAGCAGCCCAGAATCAGCAGCATCGGAATCCACCAGGTCGCCGTGGCCCAAAACAGCACGGTGAATCCGGCGAGGAAGGGGCGCAACTGCGCCAGAAACTGCCACTCGCCCGCATTCGCGATCAGGGTGGTCCCCGCCAGCGTGGAAATCGCCATCGCGCCCATGTTCACCCAGTAGGGCGGCGTCAGGTCGGACGGGGCGAGTTTGAAGAACAGGTAGCGGTAGAAAATGATCGAGATTATCCAGATGTAGAGCATAGCCCCGCACAACCACAGAGAAAGCGAGACGAACAGCACCAGTTCCTTCTGCGCGTCAAGATGGCGCGCGAGCAATCCGCTCAGGTTGGATACGGACTGCGTGGCCACAACCGCCACGAGCCAGCCTCCGTTGATCCCTTCGGCCAGCGACGGTTTCGTT
>JBGPKH010000137.1:0-16607 GCA_041485845.1 Bryobacteraceae bacterium | reverse complement strand
TCGGTCCTCATTCAGAATGCCGACGGTACCCGCAACAGCGCGGCCAATCCGGCCAGGAAGGGATCGCTGATCACCTTCTATCTGACGGGCGATGGAATTCCGAATACCTTGGGCATTGATGGACGGCCCGCGGCGGCGCCGCTCCAGCGGCCCGTGCAGACGGCGCTGGTGTCCGTGAACAGCGCTCTGGTGACCCTGCCCTATGCCGGCGCCGCACCGGGGTACGCGGGCATCATGCAGGTGAACGCGCAACTCGACGCCAACACACCCTCGGGCAGCCTGCCGTTGATCGTTCAAGTGGGGAGCAAGTCCAGCACGCCTGTGAATTTGTTCGTGCAGTAGGAGGCAACATGAACTGGAAACTGATCTTTCAGCTTTCGCTTTTCGGTGTGGCGATGGGCACCGCCACCGTGTTCGTGATTCCTTCGAACATCGAGCCCCTGGTCTGGCTGGTGATCTTTGTCATCTGCGCGTACTTCATCGCCAAGGGGACCCCGGATCGGCGTTTCCTTCATGGGCTGTTGGTGAGCATCGTCAACAGTGTGTGGATCACGACATTGCACGTCGTCCTGGTCAACCGTTACCTAGCGGGTCATCCACAAGAGGTGTCGATGATGCAGGCGACGCCGTTCTCACAACACCCCCGAGCGATGATGCTGTTCATTGGACCGATCGCCGGAATTGTGTCGGGGTTGATCCTGGGTCTGTTCGCGTGGGTTGCCGGGAAGCTCGTCAAATCGCAGACCTAATAGTGCACGCCGTTCGCGTCGGCGTTGCAGAAGTCGATGGCGTCGGCCTGGCGCGCGGCTGCGGGCCCGACCACCAGCACGGGGGGCGCCGTTTCGCCTTGCCGGAGTTGCAGCGCCAGGTCCGCAATCACCGTCGCGTACGGAAAACAACTGGCGTGGATCTCCCGGCCGGCGGTGCGCGCCGCACGAATCAGCTCTTCGGTGGGTTGCGCGCGCTGGGAGTATTGCCGGTACTTCACGGTCCACTGGTAACCGCATTGGTGGACCAGGATCAGGCTCGCGGCCAGCGGAACCAGCCACGCCTTGTTCCATCGCTGAGCATATTGCCAAAGGGTGAGCATGCCCACCGCCACAATCAATGACACCCCGGCGCTCGCCAGGTAGGTGTGCCGGCTGGGCACCCGGGGCATGTAGGTGAGAAAGCTGTAGGGCAGAAGGGTGAGGATCATCCAGGCTCCGCCGAACTTCGCGACCCTGCGCCACGGGCGGCCCGTTTGCGTCAACAGGAGAATCACGGATGGAATACCCCAGACCCCGAGAAGCCGGGTCCCGCTGCGCACCATCGTCTCCACGAAGGGGGCGCTCAGGGAAAACGTTCCGTCGTGAAAATGCAGATGGGTGTCGCGGGCGGCGTAGTCCAAGGCGAAGTACGCTCCGGCCAGTGCCGCAAATGGCGCCAGGCTCCAGAGCTTTTTCAGCGGTCTCTCGGGATGCCACAGCACCGCCAGCGCGCACAGCGGCACCAGCACTACCGCGGACTCCTTCGAGAGCAGCGCCAGCAGGTAGCACGCGACGGCAGCCGCGTAAGAAAACACGGAAAACGTGCGCGCTTCCAACCACCGGGTCCACCACAGGAAGGCCGCCATCACGAAGAAAAAGACCAGCAGTTCCGGCACCGCGGCGAACCACACGACGGCTTCGCTGTGGCGATGGCTGATGGCAAAGAAGCACGCCGCCAGCGTGGCGGCCCTCCATCCCACGCGGTATCGCAGCCCCAGCGCGAAGACCAGGAACGAATTGGCGATGTGGAGCAGCAGGCTGGCCCAGCCGAAATACCAGTCCGAAAGGCCGGCCGCGCGCTCCAGCCAATAGGTCAGGACCAGTGAAGTGGCCCGGCAGCGGTACAAGGCATCGCCGGCGAGCGCTCCCCACTTGGAGACCGGCCCGTAGTCCCGCGACAACTGGATCTGCAGGTAATCATCCGAGATGAAGGGAATACTGAGCGCGCGGGCATATGCCAGGGTCGACAGCACTGCCAGGATCAACGCCACCAGCGCCCCCTTGCGGCGGGAGAACCGGGCGGACCCCAGATCCTTCACCACGGGCGCCAGCACAGTCTGGAAGAAGACCCGGCACAATTGCAGGAACGTCACGGCCAGCGAGCCTACGCGAAAGAACTGCGAGCGGCCGTATCGCCGGGGGTAGTGATGTACGGGGATCTCGATCACTTCGGCTCCGCTCAGCTCGAGCGAGCGCACCAGCTCGACACAAATAGTGCCTCCGGTAGAGCGCAGCGATTCCAGGTCGAGCGCGCTCCGCCGGATCAGCCGGAAATCGCAGTCGATATCCCGCAGGCGGATGCGGAACAGCCAACGCGCAAAGCGGTTGTAGAGCCAACCGATCGCCACCCGGTGCCAGGGGTCGCTGCGCTCGATCTTGTATCCGTTGACCAGGCCGGTGGAGGGCGTCACCGCGCACAGCAGTTGCTCCAGTTCCGCCGGATCGTACTGGCTGTCGCCATCCGTATAGAAGATGTACTCTTTGGTGGCGGCGGCGAATCCGCTGCGTAACGCGGCCCCGTACCCGCGGTTTTGTTCGTGGGTCACCACCCGAAGCAGCGGGGCGTATTGCCGTTGCAGCTCTTCCAGGACCTCCCCGGTGTTGTCCGCGCTGCCGTCGTTCACCACGATGACTTCGTAGTCCGTGGCCACGCGGCGCAGCGTTGCAAACGTCCGTTCGATCAGCGAGGGCAGCGAAGGCGCGTCGTTGTACGCCGGGAAAAAGACACTGAGGCTCGGGGAAAACCGGAAAGCCGAACCGGCCGCGGCCGCAGCGGGCCACACCATCGTCGTTTGATCACCCATTACCCGTTACTCCACAACTTTCTTGTGGCGCTAGTGTTGCAAAGTGTCTCATCCAGCACACTCCCGGTCAATACGACGAATGGGGTAATTTTTGGGGGCTCCCGGGCGTCATTTCCAGTAGTGATTCGCCCCTGCGCCATAATCTCCCTCTCGGTTTGCCTGGCCTCCGCGGGCTACGGACAGACGGCCCAGGTCCTTCCCGCGCCGACCATTGCGATGCCCGTCCCGGTGGTAGACGGCAACAGCCCGGGCGTTTGGGTGGATGGCGAACTGAAGGTATTCACCTCCAGTGGCAACCCCATGTTGATGAGTGGTCCGAGCCTCCTATTCCTGAATCAGGTAGACCCCCCCGCCGTGACGCCTTCCGATCACTACCCCATCTGGATCGAGGCCGTGTGGCGCGACGACGACGGAACCCTGTATGCCTGGTATCACCACGAGCCCGGCGGTCTTTGCGACGGAAAGCTCACCGCACCCAAGATCGGCGCGCTGGTTTCCACCGACGGAGGCCAGAACTTTGAGGATCTGGGCATCGTCCTGGAGTCCGGCGACCCCATCAACTGCGCCGCCCAGAACGGATTCTTCGCCGGCGGGCACGGCGATTTCTCGGTAATCCTGGACCAGGACCGGCAGTATTTCTACCTCTTGTTCACCAACTACGGAGGGCCTGCCGAGAGCCAGGGGATCTCGATCGCGCGCATGGCGTTTGCGGACCACGCCCTGCCGGTGGGCGCCGTTTACAAGTTCGCCAACGGCGACTGGACCGAACCCGGGGTGGGCGGCGCGGTCAGCCCGATCGTCCCGGCCAGAGTGTCCTGGGACCATGCCGACACCGATTCCCTATGGGGGCCCGCGATTCACTGGAACACCGCCATCAACCGGTACGTGGTGCTGCTCAACCGCGCCTGCTGTGCGCCCAGATGGCCGCAGGAGGGTATTTATGTCATGTTCGGGCAGGACTTGAGCGACCCCGCCACCTGGACCGTCCCGACCCGGATTTTGGCGGGTTCGCAGATCGGTGTGGGGGCGGGCTACTATCCGGAGGTCATGGGAACGGCGCCGGGCGAAACGGACACCGTTGCCGGCCAATCGCCCCGGCTGTTCATCATGGGCATTTCGAAGTGGGCCATCTCCTTCGAGCGTGAGTAGGAGGCCTCCCGGCCTGGCCTCCTGGCCTGTCCTCTGGAGTTTCTACAATTTCGCGCCTGCCAGGCTTGTGGGGCCAGGAGGCCTGTCCTACCGCGCAATCGTCCCCGAGATCGCGACGCCGCCCGAAATCGCAGGAGCGCCGGTTGCGGGAGCGGGCGTCCCGGCGCCGATCGAGACCGCGCCCGCGGTGGATTCGAAGTAGAGGCTGTTGTCGCCGCTGGTCACCACCGTCACGGCGAGCACCGTCGATCCGTTCACCGTCACGCTGTAAGCGCCGGCCGCCAGGCCTGCCACCAGATACTGCGCGGAGCCGCTGTGCGTGGTGGTGAAAGACGCCGCGGACGGGAGCGCCCCGCCGCGGGCGAAAAGCACCACTTTATCCGCCGTCTGCACGCCGGTCCAGTTGGCATCCGGATTGAGCGCGGCGGAGGTGAGCGTGGTGTCGGCGAGTGACCCGGCGACCTTGTGAACGATCACCGCTTCGAGCGTGCCGGCGGTCGCCCCGCAGGAGCTGCCCGCGCAGATGGAGACGCGGTGGGTGTGGCCGTTGGCGCCCGTGAAGGTGTTGCTGTCGTCGCGCACGAAGACTGTGCCCGGGGAGTAGAAGCGGGAGATGAGCCCGAAGTTCCGCTGCGGATTGTGCGCGTCTGCGCCGCCGTTCTCCAGCTCCAGGATCAGGCGGTCGGTGTCGAGGCCGGAGCAGCCGTTCGGTCCCGGGCAGGTGGTCACGCCTTCGTCGTAATCGGCGCCGGACGCAGCCAACTCGCCATTCTGCGGATAATGCACCTGGGTGCGGATCGAGGCGGGAGCGTTGGCGGCATCCACGTCGTCGAACTGCACCAGGATCTCTTCGGCGCCGGGCTTCTTCAGGTGGACGAAGTGGCGAAGCACGCGGTTATACAGGGTCTGGTAGGCGCCGGAGAGGTCGGCCACCGCATAGGCGTACCGGGAATTCTGGTCGCCGTAGGCCGGGTCCCACGCGCCGTGGTTGGCGGACGCCCAACGGATGATCGTGGCCGTTGCGGGAGTGTTTACGGCCGCGCCCCGGATGAGCGTGTTGGCGCCGCCGAATTCGATGACCGTGTCCACCTTGGTGGTGTCGTAACCCTCGATGCCGGCGCCGGAAGGGAGGGAATCGGAATCGAGCAGCGAGCCGACTTTGTAGACGCGCAGCGAACCCATCTCCGGCGTGTCGTGGCCGCTCCAGTAGCTCCGCGCTTCGAACAGGGCGTGCGTGTCGGTGGTCGAGGTCCACCCCGTGCGGCTGACCAGCGCGTCGCCGCGCAGAGTCGCCGGGCACGGCCAGCCGGTCAGGGCGGCGCAGGTGGCGCGGCTGGTGGCGGTGAACAGGTACTGACTGGGTTGCACCGTGTAATCGAGCGAAGGGATCCGCGGATCCTGCTTGAGAAGACCCTGAACCGCGTAGGCGCTCTGCAATCGATACTGTGTGGCGAGGTTGTGGTTGGTCAGCCAGTTCTTCAGATACTGGGTCCCGGGGGCCGACGGGGCGAAGACGAATCCATAGTCCAGAATCCAGGCGGTGCCCAGTTGAGCGCCGCCCTCCACCTGGTTCGATCCGGTCTGCGCGCCGTACCTCGCCGGCCACGCCACGGGGAGCGAAACGCCCGGGTCGTAGCGCAAATCGGGGTACGGCAGATACATGCGCAGCAGCGTGATGCCCTTGATCCACGCGCCCGCGGTGTCCATCGAAGGATATGAGGGGGCGGCATTCTGTAGGGCGTTCTGTATTAACCACGCCGCATCGGGGGCATCGGTGGTGTCTCTTCCGAACGAGTAGTACGAGCCGTCGGCGGCGAAGCCGGTGAAGTAGTGGAGACTCCATCGCAGGAAGTAGTCGAACCACGCGGTGTGGATGGCTGCGAGGTCGCGGACGGCGCGGGGATCGTCATCGGCAGCCGCGAAATCCATGGCCAGGTGCCCGGCGACCCAGGTGTTGCCGTTATTGGCGCCGATGGTGGGTCCCACAACGGTGTCGCTGGTCTGGCCGCCGCGGACCGGATAGAGCGCGGTGATGGCGCCCATGTATCCCGCCCAGTGCTTTTGCAGCCAGGTAAGGCCGCAATCGCCGGTCTTCCACTGGCTGTTCCACCAGAGGATGGCGGGCGTGCCATTCGCCTGGACGTTGGCCGCATTGATCACCGTCAGGGAGGTGTCCGAGTCGACCGCGCTCACGTAACTCTCGCCGCTGGTGGGAAACACGTACCAGGTGTTGGCGCCCATCACGGAATCGCCGGCGGCGACGTCCGTGGTGAAGGTGGTGTTGTAGCCGGTGACGGTGGTTCCGCTGCGGCTGATGGTGGCGTAAATGGTGTAGGCGGCGCCGGCGGACGGAGCGGTCCACGATCCGGAAATGGTAGCGGTCCTGGTGGATGCGGTGTAGCCCGTCACCAGGCCGTAGCCGGATGGAATCTGGATCACGTTGTTGACGTAGTATCCATCCGCGTGGGCATCGGACGCCGCGAGCACGATGGTGTTGGCGCTGCCGCCCTGCGCCGTGCCGGAGACCAGGACCTTCCGATGGGGTACGGGTTTGTTGCACAGCGTGCGGGAGGGGTCGTCGAGGTCGTTGTAGATCTTGTCCAGAAAGGTCTGTTTCTGCGGGGCCGTGAGGTATGGCGCGCCGACCAGGTAAATGAACCCGATATCGTGGAAGGAATAACTGGCGAAGTCGCTGAGCTCGAAGTTGCCGGCGTCGTTGACGGCTTCGTTGGCTACGAAATTCACGCCCGCGAGCCGCTGGATATTGTTCAAGGCATACGTCGCCACGTTGAGCATGGCGGAGTTGGTCTGGTCGACGAAGAACCGGGCCGCGCCCTCGGCCCAGTATCCCGGCAGATTGCTCTGCCCGGAGTTGCCGAAGGCGCCGCCATCGTAGATGTACCGATAGGCATTTCCGGTCGTCCAGGGAGTGGTGTCTGCGACTACCCGGTCCCACCACGGATTGCCGGTCCAGGCGAGCTGCGAAACACGCGCGCAGTTATCGGCTCCCCCGGGACCGCAGGCGGCGTTGATAGTGTAAGTCCCGTCGGCGACGCCAGCGGTGGGGAACTGCAATGTGGTGGACGTGGCCGCGGTGACGGTGTACGGGTTGCCCGAGTTGTTCAAGACGCTGCTGAGGGTGTTCCAAATGGAAACCTTGTCGTTGACGGCGATGCCGTGCGAGTAACTGGTTGTAACCGTAGCCACGTTGGATGCCACGGCGATGCTGGTGAGCCCGTTCTGCGTGCCGAGGGCAAGCTTGCGAGTGAGGGTCCCGTTGGCGCCATCGAGCCAGCCGCGTGGACCGGACGCCAACGTGAAGGCGGTCAGCTTCCCGCCGATCTGGGTGGAGATGAGGTAACCCGGGGTGCTGCCGTCGCACCACGGACCGTTGGCGGCGACGTCGGCGTTCTGGAGGTCGGTGATGGAGAAGTGAGTCGGGTCGATGACGGCTTTGACCTTGCGGATGCCGTTGGCCGGGCTCGACTGACTGGTGTTGCTGCATACGCCCATGATCGATACCGTGTCGCCGGCGAGCAGGCCGTGGGCGGACTGCGTCTGCACAACCATGGGGGTGGCGTTCGAGGCGCCCGTGATGACGAACCCCGGTGGCGCCGACGATCGGAGATAGACCGTGGTCTGGGAGAGGGCGGATGCGGCGAACGCCAGGCTCAGAAGGGTAAGTCGGATTGTCATGGCATTGACTCCTTAGGTTAGGAATTGTCACGAAATAACGTTGCCAATTGCGGACCGCTCCCTTGCTCGCCAAACGCAAGGACGGTTGCGGTTCGGCAAGAGGTGCGTTGCTGAGCCGCGACCAAAGGGAGGTCCCGATGGGCCGCGGCGGCCCACCAAAGGGCATGAAGACGCGGCCGGTGCGGGGCGGGTATTTTCGCCGGTTCTTCGCCGCGTCTTCAACCGAGCGGTGCGAAGGTGGTTTTGGGACGCGCCCTTAGGGATTGACCAAAACCAGCACGGCGCCTACCGACGACATGGATTGCGCCGTTTTCGTCCCGGAGAGCGCGCAATTCCCGTTCGTCGGGATGGTGAAAGTGGACCCGGAGCCGCTTTGTGCGATGCTGCACGAGTAGTTGTGCTTGGCGGCGCCCGCGGTGCCGGGGTTCATCGAATTGCCGAAGGTGGACGAGATGGTCCACGGAGTCGCGGCGGCTTCCCAGGCGGTACACCAACTGTGCAGTCCCGGGTTGAGGGTCACGGGAGTTCCGAGGGTGAACTTATTCCAATTATTGCCCGCGGTTTCCGATACGTTGACATCCAGGAGCTTATTGCCCGACGAATCGAGGACCACGATAGTCTGAAACTTGCCGGCGGTGGTGCCGGCTATCGTTCCCAGGGTGTTGATAGTGATAGTGTAGGGGTCGTAGACGTCGGTGCAGTAAGTAGTGGTCGCGGATAGCGACACGCTGGCATTAGTGGCTGGAGGGAAGATAGTGCCGGGGTAATACACCATGCCGGCCGGCCAGGATGCCGCGCCGCCGCTTCCCGCGGGCACGGAGTAAGTGCCCGTGCCGTCCAGGTACTTGGTGGCATCGTTGGGAGCCTTGGGGGCAAACCCGTGGCTGGAAGTGCCGACGTTGTTGGTGGTGACGTCGGTGAGCGCCAGGTCGGAATCGGCAGGCTGGGCCTTTTGCTGGACGCCGCGGGAATCGATGTAGGACACGAACTGGTGCGAGGTGGCGGTGGCGGTCAACGGGAGGGCGTAGACGTTGGCGGAGGCGTCCTTGCACTTGAGGGTGGTGTCGGTCGAGTCGAACCAGCAGGCGAGGCCGGCTGCCGGGGTTCCGGGCGGGGTGCGGGTGGGTCCGCTGATGAGCGTGGGTGGGTCGCTGGTGGTGCAGGTGGTAGCGTTGGCGTTGGTGCCGTCGTAGACCGCGGCGACGATGGTGGATACGGAGGCGGCGGCGCTGACGGTGCAGGCCCGCAGGACGTTGGACGGCCAGACGAAGGATCGGCCGCCGGTAGCGTCCTGAAGAATAATGAAGGTTAGGGACTGGCCGGCCTTGGCGTTGGCGAGGGTTGAGCTGGCGACCGCGGTGGTGCCGAGGGTCAGGCTGAAGATGTTGCATTGCGCGGCATCGAAGGCCGGGGTGGACGATAGCGTCACGGTGCAGAAGGGCGGGTTGAAGGCCTTGCCGGCAGTGAGGGAACCGTCGCCGTTCTGGGAGAGGTTACCGCCGGCGGCCGTGCCGGAGTTATTGTAGGCGAACTGGCCGGGCGATCCGGCGATGGGCCCGGCGGGGCCTTGCGAGCCGGTCGCGCCGACGGGGCCTTGGGTGCCCGTGGCGCCAGCGTCGCCTTGCGGGCCGGTAGCGCCTGCGGGTCCCTGTGGACCGGTAGGTCCCGTAAGTCCTGGCGTTCCCTGGAGGCCAGTGGGGCCTAGGGAACCCGTGGCTCCGGCCGGGCCCTGGGGACCGGCTGCGCCGGCTGGACCTGGCGGGCCGGCCAGAGTGGTACTCCACGTCCCCGGATTTCCGGTCACCGAACAGTAAGTCATGGTTGCGGTGTCGGTAGCCAGCCAGGTCTGCCCGAGGGCGCAATTCGCCGGACGGTTGACCGCGAGACCGGATCGCGTACTGGCCATGATCCACGAGTTGGTACTCGAGCAGACATAGAGCTGCTGGATATCATTGGCGATGTCACTACGCAGGTAGAGATTGCCGGGCGCGCAGGATCCCGGCGGGCCGGCTGCGCCGATGGCCGGCATGCCAACCGTGACCCAGCCGCTGGCCGCGCAAGCGAACAGATTCGCTCCATTGGGGGCGTCTGTTTTGAAAAAGATCTGTCCTACCGTGCATTGCACCGGCAGAGTGGTTCCGGTCCCCAGCTTGCCTTGCCTGGTGAGATCGACCGTAGTCACCGGAGTCTGTGCGGCGGCGCGCCAAGCGCCGGCCGCGAGCAACAGGGCGATTGTCCATCGATAAGTGGTCATATGTCACTTAGGCCGCGAGTCAGTCATTCGCGGACTGTCCTTTCTAAAAAAACACACTACGGGTCCAAAGACACACTACGGGTGAGCGGGTGTGTCGAGAATTCGTTGCGGCGGCCGGGGGCGCTCGGACTTCTCGCCGGGCGTCTTCCTCGGGGTTGCCGATCCCCCTACCCGACCCAGAGGGCACCCCGGGCGGCCGCGGCTCCTGGTGACCCGGGCTTTACCTGCACCGGGTATTGTGGGGTCGCGGTCCCAGGTCTCCCCGCCGGCGGTTCAAACCGTGCGAGCTTTCTTAAGGCCCTACGAGGAGTCCAGTACCACCGTAATGCAACGTTCGCTGGCCAGCGAAAAAGCCGTTGAAAGCAGAACAGGCACCCCGGAGGCGGTCGCCAACCGGAAGTGCCTGTGTTGCCGAACTGCGCGGTGGAGCGCAATTCTTCTTCCTGATCTAACTTTACCAAGACGGCATAAGGAAATCCGGGGTGCGGCGAAAGCGGGGGAGATGGAAATCCTTAAGAATGAAGGAAAATATGGATGAAAAATATATTTCCCGAATGCGTGACTCGGAAAACGGCGAATTTTCAGAAAGATCACAGTTTTTGTGTGATGTCTATATTTCTCAATAGGATTAGTTCGTTTAGAAATCATCAACTTTTCGAGGGCCGCTGACGGCAACCTGTTAGAAAACATGTTAGAATTCTTACATAGCGGGCCGTAAATAATGGCCCTCAGATGCCAATCATTGCGGTAGTGACGCCTCTCTTCCCTCTGCCTGACGAGCCCTACCGGGGCCAGCCCATTTACGAAACAGTACGAGCCTTCCGGCGCTATGCCGACGTGCGGGTCTTCTGCCCGATCACGGTGTATCCCTCGTGGTCGGCGTTCGCGCGGCCGCATCTGCCGTCGCGGCACGACCTGAGCTACTCGCCTCCGGACGTTCCCGCAACCTATTTCTCCTATACGGCCCTGCCCCTGATCAATCGGCCGTGGAATGGCGAGATCTGCGCGCGCAGTCTCTATCCATACCTGGAAAAGCTGCGACCCGACCTCGTCCTGAATTACTGGGTTTATCCCGAGGGCTACGCGGGCACGAAGGTCGCGCGACGTCTGGGTATTCCGTCGATCGTGTCGTCGCGCGGCTCGGACCTGCGCCGCATTGAAGATCCGCTGACGCGGCGGCGCGTATCGAGTACCCTGCGCCAGGCGAACTACGTACTGACGGTGAGCGACGAACTGCGCCGCCGCGCGATCGAGTTGGGCGCCAGTCCGAAGCGCACGGCGGCGATCTTGAACGGCTGCGACCACGACACGTTCCAACTGCGCGACCGGCGGGCGGCACGCCGGAAACTGGATCTCGCGGAAGACCAGGAGATCCTGCTCTATGTCGGCCGGCTGGCGAAGCCCAAGGGGATTCTCGACCTGTTCGCGGCGTTCACAGCCCTGATCGCGGGACACCCCAAACTGCGGTTGATCTGCGTGGGAACCGGTCCGCTGCAACAGCAGATGGAGTCCTTCGTCCAAACGCACGGATTGCGGGGCCGGATCGTACTGACGGGGGAGCACGCGCCGATGGACGTGGCGGAGTGGATGACGGCGGCCGACCTGTTCTGTCTGCCGAGCCATTCGGAAGGCTGCCCCAACGTACTGATCGAGGCGGTCTGCTGCGGGTGTCCGGCGGTGGCCACCGCGGTGGGCGGAATTCCAGAACTGTTGCGGAAGGAGAGCGGCATACTGGTTCCGGCGCAAGAGGTGCCCGGACTTACAGCGGCGTTGCGCGACGGGCTTACGAGAACTTGGGATCGGACCGCGATCAGCGGTATGCTCGTGCGCACCTGGGACGATGTGGCCAGGGAAACGCACGCCATCTGCGAGGAAGTACTGACGCGCGCCGCGAGCGCCAAGACGCGGCCGGCATACAACAGACGGATGCGGATCACGGTGGTGACCCCGTACTTCCCGACGTCCGAGGGGTCTTATCGGGGACACTCGGCCTTTCAGACGCTGCGGTTTCTTAAGCGGTGGGCCGACATCCACGTAGTGTGCCCACTGACTTCCTATCCCCGATGGAAATGGCTCACGCCCAGGACTTACGATCCCCCCGACCTCACTTACAAGCCACGCGGGCTTGACGCGACGTACTTCCAGTATCCGGCTATCCCGATCGTTACCCGGGCGGTAAATGGCCTGATCTGCGAGCAGTATCTGCTGCCGCACGTACGCGCGTCGAGACCCGACCTCATCTTGAATTACTGGCTGTATCCGGAAGGCTTCAGCGCGGTGCGCGTGGGGCGCACGCTGGGCGTCCCTGTAATTGTGGGAGCCATCGGGTCGGATGTCCGGCGCATCACCGACCCTTATATCCGTCACTTAGTCCGCCGGACGGTAGTGGAAGCGGCGGGCGTGATTACGGTCAGTGAAGAGCTGCGGCAGCGGACCATCGCCCTAGGCGTCCCGCCCGAGCGTGTCACCACGATTCTGAATGGCTGCGACGGCACGGTGTTCCGGCCGGGGGATCGGGACGAAGCCCGCCGGCGGCTGGCGATCGACCTATCGGGCGAGCTCATCGTGTATGCCGGCGCGTTATTGCCGACGAAAGGTCTGGCCGAATTGACGGAGGCTTTTATCGGGTTGGCAGGCATCCGGCCGAACTTGCGGCTAGCGCTGATCGGGGAGGGGGTATTCGGCGAGAGACTGAAGGCCCGCGCGGCAAAGGCGGGCGTGCAGAACCGGTTGCTGACGCCGGGACGGCAGGAGTCCGCCGGCGTGGCCTCGTGGATGCGCGCCTGCGACGTTTTTTGTCTGCCGAGTTACTCGGAAGGCTGCCCCAACGTGGTGATCGAGGCGCTTTCCTGCGGGCGGCCGGTGGTGGCGACGGACGTGGGCGGCATTCCGGAGCTGGTGAAGGAAAGCTCCGGGATCCTGATTCCGGCGCGGGACCACGAGAAGTTGCGAGCGGCGCTCGACAGGGCGCTTTCGATGACGTGGGATACGGATCGAGCCGCGGCCACTTTCCAGCGGGACTGGGAGCAGGTGGCGGAGGAGACGTTCGCGGTCTGCCGAAGGGTGCTGGAGTCGGCGCGGGGGCGTTCCTAGCATATGACAGAGCTCCCGCGGGTCAGCATCCTGATGTTGACGTACAACCGGCCGCAGACGATCGGGCGGGCGATTGCCAGCGCGTGCGAGCAGTGGTTTCGCGATTGGGAACTGATCATCGTGCAGGATGGGGCGAACCTGGAAACCGACCGGGAGCTGAAGGACTGGCTGGCCGGGGAACCGCGGATCCGCTACTTGCGCCGGGGAACGGTGGGGTCGATTGCGGAGGCTTCCAATTTCGGCCTGGCCGAAGCGCGCGGCGAGTATGTCGCGATCCTGGACGATGACGATTGCTGGAGCGATCCGGATAAGCTGCGGCGGCAGGTGGAATTTCTAGACGGGAATCCGGAGTATGTAGGGTGCGGCGGCGGATATGTGGTGGTCGATCAGGATCGCCGGCCGCGGGGCAAGTATTTGAAGCCGGAACACGACGTAGCTATTCGCGCGCGTGCCTTGTTGGCCAACCCGCTGGCGAACTCGACGGCCATGTTTCGCCGCGTGGTGGAGGGTAATCCCGTGCAGTATGACCCGTCGATCCGTCAGTTCGCCGACTGGGATTTCTGGCTGACGATGGGAGCGAAGGGCAAGCTGTACAACTTTCCGCTGCACCTGGCGCACTACGCGCTTTGGGATGGAGGGAGTTCATTTCAGGCGCAGAAGGAGAACGGCCGCGCTGCGCTGCGGATCGTGCGCAAACACCGCCGCGAGTATCGAAGGTTTACCTCGGCGCTGGTCCTGGCGTGGCTGTATTTTGGGTATGCGTGTCTGCCGGCGGGGGTGCGGCGGTTCACGTATGCGAGCATGTCGGCGCTGAAGAAGGCGCTGGCGGGCGGGCGAGGCGCTGAGGAGTGAGAGCGCGACATCGTACCTGATGTGATATCGTGGGTGATGTGAGAGCCGTGCTGGACACGGATGTGGTAGTGGCGGCCATGCGCAGTCCGACAGGGGCCTCTGCGGCGATTCTGCGGTCGGTGCGCGAGGGCCGGACGACGCTACTCGTGAGCGTGGCCCTCGCGCTGGAATACGAAGCGGTCTGCGGCGAGGCGGAACAGCGACTCGCAGCGGGCCTGTCGGAACGGGAGGCCGATGTCTTTCTGACGGCTCCGATCGCGATGGCGGAGCCAGTAGATACACACTTCTTGTGGCGGCCGCAGCTCCGGGACGCGGGCGATGAAATGGTGCTCGAAACCGCGGTCAACGGCCGTGCCGATGCGCTGGTCACATTTAACTTGCGGGATTTTGGGAAGGCCCCTTCGGCCTTCGGCATAGAAGTCCTGCTTCCTCGGGAAGCGATAGGGAGGATCAAGGCATGAAAGAGACATATCCCTTGCGGCTGCCGCGGTCGCTCAAAAAAGAGGTGGAACGGCTGAGCCGGCAGGATGGCACGAGCATCAATCAGTTCGTCGCGATCGCGGTGGCGGAGAAGGTTTCGGCTCTCGAGACCGCGCACTTCTTTGCGGATCGCCGCGCGCGCGCGGATTTCAAGGCCTTCGACAAGATCATGAAACGGCGCGGCGGGAAGCCTCCCCGCAAAGACGATGAGATGCCGGAATAGCGGAGGGGGAGTTGGCAGGCGGAAGCGCCTGCCCCACCCACTGTCGTACGCTAAACTTCTTGTTTAAGCGATGAAGCTGTCGATCCTCATTCCGGTGTACAACGAGCGTACCGTGGTGGAGCGCAGTCTTTCGCTGGTGCTCACGGCTCCGTTGCCGGAAAACATGGAGCGGGAACTGGTGATCGTGGACGATTGCTCCACCGACGGCACGTACGGCATTCTCCAGCGCCTGGCGGCGGGCTTCCCGCAGATCCGGCTCTTCCGGCACGAACGCAACAGCGGAAAGGGCGCGGCCGTGCGGACCGCGATCGACAAGGCCACCGGCGATTTCGCGATCATTCAGGACGCCGACCTGGAGTATGACCCGTCGGAATATCCGCGCCTGCTGAAGCCGCTGCTGGACGGGCACGCCGACGCGGTCTTCGGGTCGCGCTACATGGCCGGCGAACAGACCCGGGTGCTGCCGTTCTGGCACTCCATGATCAATAAAGGCCTGACGCTGGTTTCCAACATGTTCTGCAACCTGAAGCTGACCGACATGGAAACCTGCTACAAGGTCTTTCGCACGGACCTCTTGAAAAGCATTCCCATCCGCTCCAACCGATTCGGGTTCGAGCCCGAAGTCGTGATGAAGAGCGCCAAGCGGAAATTTCGCATTTACGAAGTGCCTATCAGCTATCACGGCCGCACATACGAAGAAGGCAAGAAGATCGGCTGGAAGGACGGGCTGAAGGCGCTGGGTGTCATCCTGCGGTTCTGGGTGATCGACGATCTGTATGCCATGCCGTACGGCCGCGGGGTCCTCAACAACCTCACCGGCACGCCGCAATATTTGAGCTGGCTGGCGCGCAAGCTGCGGCCGCACGTGGGCGACGCGGTGCTCGAAGTGGGCGCGGGGATCGGCAACATTACGGGCAGGCTCATGGCTAAGCGGTTGCTTTATGTGGCGGCGGAGAAGGACCCGCTCCACCTGCACGCGCTGCGCAACCGCTTCCTGCGCACACCCAACGTGGTGGTGCAGCGGATCGATCCCGAAGCGACGGAAGAAGTGGCCGGCCTGGAGAACTGCTTCGACACGGTACTGTGCCTGAATGTGCTGGAGTACCTGGACGATCCGGGAGCGGTGGTGGATTCTTTGCGCGCCACGTTGAAGCCGAACGGCGTGCTGGTGGTGCTGGTGCCGCAGGGGCCGCGGTTGTTCGGAAGCCTCGACAAGAGTCTGGGACATAAGCTGCGCTACACCCCGAGGGCGGCTCGGCAATTGCTGGGGTCGCACGGCTTCGACGTGGAGAAGACTTACAGCTTCAACAAGGCCGGGGCGCCGCCGTGGTGGGCCTACAGCACGCTGTTCGGCTCGCGCAACATCAACAAGCCGGTGCTGAAGATCTTCGACAAGACGGTGTGGTTCTGGAGCCGGGTGGACCGGCTGATCCCGTGGCCTGGGCTTTCGCTCATCGTGGTGGCTCGGAAGACCGGAGGGGGCGTCACGGAATCTCCCATCCGGCGCGAGGCTCAGCCGGAAGTGTCGTCTCCCAATGCCGGTTGAATCCGCTGCCGCCCGCCTCAGCGCCCTGACGGCCCGGTTCGCCGGCAAGCGCATCCTGGCGATCGGCGACCTGATGCTCGATGAATTCATCTGGGGCAAGGTGTCGCGGATTTCGCCCGAGGCGCCGGTGCCGATCGTAAATGTCACGGGCGAGTCATATTATCCGGGAGGCGCGGCCAACGTAGCGCGCAACGTGCGCGAGCTCACCGCGGGCGCCGCGGTGATGGGGCTCACCGGCACGGACGCGCAGGGGCGGCGGCTGAGGGAACTGCTGGAGACCGCGGGCATCGACACCTCCGGGGTACAACAGGACGCGGCGCTTCCAACCACCGTGAAGACGCGCATCATCGCCCGCAACCAGCAGGTGGTGCTGGTGGACCGGGAACGGAAGTCGCCGCTGACTGCCGCGCAGGCCGAGCGTGCCATGCGGTATTTGGACGGGGTGATCGACAGCCTGGACGGCATCGTCGTGGCCGATTAC
>JBGPKH010000136.1:0-16654 GCA_041485845.1 Bryobacteraceae bacterium | reverse complement strand
GCTGCGCGTCGTGGTAGCTTTCGAGCAGGTTCTTGGCGCTGAGCCCGCGGTAGGTCTCCTGCAGGTCGATCAGCGGCTGCTCGGCGTCGGCGGGAGGCTCGGCGGGCACATCGGCTTCACCCATTCCGGCGACGCCCACGACGTTGAAAACCAGCACGCTGTGGTAGGCGGCCACGGCGCGGCCGCTTTCGGTGACGATGGTGGGGTGCGCGACGCCTACTTCGTCGCAGACGTTCTGCACGTGGTAGATGACGTCGTTGGCGTACTCCTGGAGCGTGTAGTTCACGCTGGATTCGAAGTCGGTCTGCGAGCCGTCGTAATCGATGCCGAGGCCGCCGCCCACGTCGAGGTACTTCAGTCCGGCGCCGGCGCGCACCAGGTCGACGTAAACACGCACGGATTCGTTCACCGCCCCCTTGATCTGCCGGATATTGGTGATCTGGCTGCCGAGGTGGAAGTGCAACAGGTTGAGGCAATCGGCCATACCCAGGTCCTTCAGCTCCTGAAGGGCGCGCATGGCCTCGGTGGCGGAGAGTCCGAACTTGGAACGGTAGCCGCCCGAGGATTTCCAGCGGCCGGAGCCGCGGCTGGCGAGCTTCACGCGCAGGCCGATGGACGGTTTGACCCCCACCCGCGCGCTGTATTTCAGGATCAGGTGCAGCTCGGTGTATTTTTCGACCACGGGGATGATGCGCCGCCCCATCTTCTGGGCGAGCATGGCCATCTCGATGTACTCGTCGTCTTTGAAGCCGTTGCAGATGATCGGTGTGTCGTTGTCGGCCATGGCCATCACGGCCATCAGCTCGGGCTTGGATCCGGCTTCGAGGCCGAAGCGGTACGGACGGCCAAACTCCAGCACCTCTTCCACCACCTGGCGCTGCTGGTTGACTTTGATGGGGTAGACGCAGCAGTATTCGCCCTGATACTTATGCTCGTTGATGGCGGTGGCAAACGCGCTGTGGATCTCGCCGAGCCGGTGCTTCAGGATGTCGGCGAAGCGGATGAGGATCGGCAGGTTGATGCCGCGCAGCACCAGG
The DNA here is from genome assembly GCA_041485845.1 of Bryobacteraceae bacterium. Taxonomy (GTDB): domain Bacteria; phylum Acidobacteriota; class Terriglobia; order Bryobacterales; family Bryobacteraceae; genus OMOG01. The sequence goes on along the minus strand of JBGPKH010000136.1, from coordinate 15,617 downwards.
GTATCGACCAGTTCCTTGAGGTCGATCGAGCGGGCCAAGTCCTTTTCCGGATGGACGCGGACGTGGCCGTTCTCGCCCACCGAGAAGTAGCCCTTGCCCCAGCTCGCGACATCGTAAAGGTCGCTGGCCAGTTGCGGGGTCCATCGTTCGGTCGGCTCCATGACCAGCGAGCCCTTGCGGCCGTTTCTGTCCAACGTTGTGGATCTCCTTAATCTCTCAGTGTCCTTCGAATGGGAGATTGTGGCAAGAGGAAAAAGAGCTATCGGTTCCGAGCGCGGGCCGCGGAGGAAGACGAGGAGAAGACGGGCCGGCAGATAGCCGCGTTCCGGGCCGCGACCGTGAGTACCTGCGTAGGGGCGTTTCGGCCCGCAGCGATTCGCGGATAGTGGGATACCGCGATCCCCCCGGCAAGCCCGGCAAGCACTTCCCCTCAGTCGAAGACGCGACTTGGCGTTACACTGATCTTATGGGCAGAGCATCATGAAGAAATACGTCCTACGTTCCATGGTGCGCGCGATTCTGGACCAGCCGCGAGTCCCCAAACGCTACCAGTCCGCCATGAACGCGGAGATTCTGAAGAAGCTGACTGAGTCTGTGCCTCGCAGGAAAAACAAGACCCGGACACCCGAGGAGAGGTTCTGGCGGCGGGTGCTCCAGCAGGATTCGTGCTGGCTGTGGCGCGGCCGCAGTATGAATATCTCGACCGCGCCCGGAGTGGTGGTCCACCCGCGGCGATTTGCCCTGGAACGCTTCGCCGGTGTCACGGTGCCCGACGGGAGGACTGCCTATCCCACGTGCGGTTACGAGACTTGCGTGAATCCCGAGCATCTGACTCTGCGGCGAAAGGGATCGAGCCGCCTGTCCGAGGAGCAGGTCGCGGCCATCAAGAGCGACACCCGCCCCTATCCCCAAATCGCCAAAGAATTCGCCATCTGCCGCAGCTACGTCTCGCAAATCCGCAGCGGCAAAAGGCGCCCTCCCCAATCGCAGCCGGACAGCGGGTTCAAACTCCGGACTCCCCCCGGCGGTTCCGGCGGACCCGCTCCGACCGCATAGCGAGGCGGCTCTTCAAGCCCCATCCGAACCGTCACGGTGGATTGATCAAGCTCACCACAGAACCCGCATCGAAGCGCCGCGCGGCCGATCAGTTGGAATTATGTCACCGCACACCGATGGAGACTTCATTGCTCTATCGCCCGAGATAGCTCAGCCGAACGGGCACGGCAGGCCCCGCGCTAACGCTAACACCGCTCGGGACGTGGCATGTCGCCGGTCGCGGTGAACGTGCCTTGGGCCTCTGAACACTTCCACGACCGTTTTTCGCACTTCGGCGACGCCCGCGTGACGCGCCACCGGTTCCCTGCCACAGTCGCCCCGAACTCTAGAACTTGCTCCCCACACACGAAAAAAGCGCCGCTGCCCAAGGCAGCGGGGCTATCCTGTGTTCGCAAGGACTCAGAAGCTGAACCGGAGAGCCAGTTGGATAATTCTGGCCTCGCGCCAGCTACTGGGTTGCCCGAAATTCTTGTTGCCGGTCGAGATCAGGCCGCGCTCATTGTCGGCGGTAAATCCAGTGGTGAGGCCCCAGATCTGCGGATGGTTGAACAGGTTGAAGATCTCGCAGCGGAAGGCCGCCTTCACGGATTCCGTGATCGCGAAGTTCTTCACGAAGTTGGCGTCGACGTTACGGATGCCGGGCATGCGGAACGCGTTCCGATGGACATTGCCGTACTGGCCATCCAGCGGACGCTGGAAAGCCGCCGGGTTGACCCATTGGTACTTGTTCTGTCCCGCATAGGGATCGCCGATGACATCCGGGTACTGGCCGCCCGCATCCACCCCCATCGTCGATCCGTTCGAGCTGACGGAGAATGGCATCCCCGATTGGGCCCGGATCATGCCACTGACTTCCCAGCCATTGAAAACCGTTCTCAGCCCCGGCTTATCCAGAGCGCCCGTCACCTTGGGGAGCAGGTAGACGAAGTCGGTAGCGATGACGTTGGTCTGGTCGTAACCGGCCGGCGCCCAGTTCTGGCGCATGTTGAAGGGGTTGATGATGGTGTCGGAGTCGTTGTCCACCAGGTCCATGATCTTCGACCAGGTGTAGTTGAAGTTGACGGCAAGATTGTTGGTGAAGCGGCGGCTGAGCCGGAACATCATGGCGTTGTAGGAGGAGTAAGAGAGTGTCTCGACTGCCAGCAGGCTGCCCCAGCCGTAATATGGACGGAGAGCGTCGTTCCGGTAATTGACCGACTTCGACAGGTCCGGGTTGAGCACAAAGGTGTTCGCGGCCACCGCATTTGCCCTTCGCTGGTTCATCAGGTGCACGGCGTGGTTGCCGGCATAAGAGAGGTCCAGCGAGAATCTGGCGGGCAACTCTCTCTGGATGCCCAGGTACCACGAGTAGATGCTCGGCATGGTGTTATCCGCGGGCCAGATCGTCAACCCCGGCGGCGTGATGGGCGGAGCCGGACCTTGCGTGACGCTGGTATCGACTCTGGCGACGGTGCCGTTGAGCGCCGATGCCGCGGTGAGGTTGGGCCACTGTCCGCCGGCGCCGAAGTTAAAGTTGTTCTGGCGGAGGCGTTCGTGATAAACGCCGAAGCCGGCGCGGAGAGCCATCTTCCCGTCTCCAAAGACGTCGTACGCAAAGCCGAGTCGAGGCGCAAAGAGGTTCTTGGCCGGCGAGAATCCACGCGCTACGCCGGAGCACGGGTCGCAGACCAGTCCCAGCGGCGACAGCGCCGCCATCGGATCGCCGATCAGTTTGCCGGTGTTCAAATCGATGACCGGCCGCTTGCTGGCGTCGTACCTGGCGAGGTCCACGCTGTAGAGCTTCCAGGTGCCTTCGGCGGGTGGCGAGCCGGCCCGCGTATAGGTGAAGGTCGGGACCATATGCGCGAAGCGAATGCCGACCTCCAGAGTCAGGCGTCTGCTTACCTTCCAACTGTCCTGGACATAAGCCTCCGAGGCCAGGAAGCGGAAATACGGATAAACGTGCGCATTGTTCTGTGTGTAGCTCTGGAAGTTCCCCAGCATCAGGTTGGCCAGCCCGCTTCCGGTGTCCAGGGGCATCGTGGAGGAGGAATTGAAGTTGATGCTTCCGTTCATCGGCCAGGTCCCGGTCTGCTTTTTGTCGTCGCGGTTGTAATAGAACCCGAATTTGAACGTGTGAGATCCCTTCAGGAACGAGACGTTCTCGGTGAAGGCGTAGTCCTTGCCATCGTTGTGCCAGCCCGGGTCGCCGATGCTCCAGCTAAGGGGCGACGCGTTCAAATCCGCAACCGAGTTGGTCAGGTTGGTCAGCGGATAGAGCTGCGTCCAGTTGGCGCCGAGCTTATCGCGATCGATCGGGTTGGGCTCCACGATCGACAGCGATTGCGACTGGTGGTTGTAGGACAGGATGGTCTCCGCCGAAAGCGCCGGCGCAAAGGAGTTGACGATATTCCACGACCAGGAGCTGCCCGGCTTCGGCCGCCTTTGCGGTTGTATGGGAATATTCTGGCCGGCCCAGATCCCGTTTTCGTTTTGTTCCCGCTGGTAATCGTTTACCCATCGGAAATAACTGTTCATTTTGCTGCTGATCGCGTAGTCCACTCGGAGCAGATCCTGGTTCTTCAGCAGCCTGCTGGGATTGTTGTAGTAGTACCGCACGTAGCCCGGGTTGGGCGCGGCCGCGAAGCTCGCAAAACCGGGGATTCCCGTGTAGACCTTCAGCAGGTTAGCGCTCTGCGGCAGCCACATCGACTTCGGAACCACATTGTTGGCGAACGGCACGCCGTCGATGATGTGGCCCGCGCCATCGCGCTGGATGGTCCCGGGCTGGAAGATCGTGCCGTTCTTGAACTGCGGCGCCCATTGCATGTCGGTAGGAAGCAGCCATTCGCTGAAGTCGCCGTTCATGATTCTCGCGCTGGGGATGTCCCGGTAGCTGCTGGATGGCAAAACCCGCCGCGTCATCTCGCGGTTGTAGAAGAAGAATATTCTCTTGTCCTGCCGGGTCGAGAGTTTCGGCACCGGCACCCAGCCGCTGAAATTGCCGCCGAACTGGTTGTAGCGCAGTTGCGGCTGCAGTGTGTTGCACAACACGCACTTGGCATCGAGTTTGTTGTTGCGCAGATATTCGTACAAAGTGCCGTGGAAGCGGTTGGAGCCTGACTTCGTTTGCACCGCTACCACCATGCCGGAGTTGCGGCCGTACTCGGCGTTGAAGCCGCTTTGCAGCACCCGGAACTCCGCAATGGAGTCGATGCTGGGCTGGGTGTACTGCGACTGGTTATCGCCCACGTCCAGATTCGGAGAGCCGTCCAGGTAAAAGTTATTCTCCGAGCCGCGCCCGCCGAGGGAATGGAATGTGGACACATCGTTGAAGTTCACATCGAAATCGTTGCGGGCGCTGCTGGTCATGCCTGGAACCGTGCTCATCAAGGCAACCCAGTTGCGCCCGTTCATGGGCAGCTCCGAAATCTGCTTCGGGTCTACCAGGTAGGCCTTTTCCATGGTGTTGGTCTGAGTTACGGGGACCATTTCCTCGCTCACCGACAACACCTCGGTCACCTGGCCGACGTCGAGCTTGATCTCTCCAACGTCCACCTTGGCATTGACATCCAGGGTGAGCTTGAGTTCAGCCTTCTTGAACCCGGTTTTCTCGACACTCACGAGATACCTGCCCGGCTCTATGTTGATGGCGCGGAACCGCCCCGCCTCATCCGTGCTCGCTTCCCGCGCGATCGTTCCCTTGGCCACGTCTGTGATCTGCACCGTAGCCCCGGGGATGACGCCGCCAGACGTGTCTACAACGGTGCCGCTGATGTTCTGCGACTGCGCCATCAGCGCCGGCTCCATTAGTAGAAAGATTGAAAGAATCGCGATCGCGATCTTGACGATCCAACAGCTTTTTGAACGCATCACGGCCTCCTCAACCAGGATTTCCAATTTGGCTTTTTGGCCGCTATCGATTATAACGTATTAAGAGTTTAAGATCTGTAATAAAATCACCCTGTCCGCCGCCTACCGCAAAAAACACTCCCCAACCCGCCCCGCCAAGAATCCGAGTCACGCAAACTCGCACAAAATTTCCTGAATGATATCAATCACTTTCGGATCTCAAGACCCGTTAGCCTAAGTTTTGCCTGCTATCGCGGAATGAGGAGGAAGGTTCGCGTCGAGGCTGGTATTCTGATAGACCATGAAGCCTATTCGCCTGCTGCCCATTCTCGCCGCGGCTGCCGCGCTCGAAGGACAGAACCAGCCGGCCGCGCCGTTCAACCCGGTGGAGGCCACCATTCCGCAAATGCGCGCCGCGATGGAACAGCGTCGCGTGACCTCGCGCGACTTAGTCACGCTCTATCTCGCGCGCATCGGCATGTACGAGGACAAGCTGCACTGCGTGATCACGGTGAATCCGCACGTGCTCCAGGAGGCCGATGACCGCGACCGCGAGCGCGCGCAAGGGCGCATCCGCGGCCCGCTGCACGGCATTCCGATTGCGCTCAAAGACAACGTACTGACGCACGACATCGTCACCACCGGCGGCGCGCTGGCATTCGATGGCTACGTGCCGCCCTACGATGCCACGCTGGTGAAGAACCTGCGCGACGCCGGGGCGGTGATTATCGCCAAGACCGGGCTCTCGGAGCTGGCCAACTGGGTGGCCGGCGCGCCCACTCCGATGCCCGGCAATTACAACGCGGTTCGCGGGTTTGGCTTCAATCCCTACGACCCGCGGCGCGATCCGCGAGATACCTTCTTCGACGGGCGTCCCGCGCTCGGCACCGGAGGGTCGAGCTCCGGCGTGGGCACGGCGGCGAACTTCTGGGCCGCGAACGTGGGCACCGAAACGTCCGGCTCGATTCTCAGCCCGTCGAATCAGAACATGCTGGCGGCTGTCAAGCCCACGGTCGGCCGCATCAGCCGCTACGGCGTCATTCCGATTACCGCCGACCAGGATACCGCCGGGCCCATGGCAAGGAACGTGACGGATGCGGCGATTCTGCTGGGCGCCCTCGAGAGTCCGGCCCCCGATCCCAACGACCCTGCGACCCGGACCTGCACGCCGCCGCCCGGCCGCGACTACACGCATTTTCTGAGGGCCGACGGCTTGAAGGGCGCGCGCATCGGCATTCCCCGCGCATATTACTACGACCGTGTGGATCTGCCTGGTGGACGGGGCGGACGGGGCGGCGGTGGGTTCGGCAACGGCCTGACACCGGAACAGGCGCGCGTCATGACCGAAGCCATCGACATCCTCAAGCGGCAGGGCGCCGAGATCGTGGACCCGGCCGATATCCCGAGCATCGTCACCAAGAATCCGTCACAGAACTTCGCGCTCTGGGGGCAGTGCTCCGGCGTCACCAACGCCAAGGGCAAAGACGCCGATTGTTCGGTGGTGCTGAAGTACGGTATGAAGCGGGACTTCAACGCGTGGCTGGCCACGCTGGGCGCCTCGGCGCCGGTGAAGTCGCTGACCGGGCTGCGCCAGTGGAACATCACCCACACCGCGGCCGGCGCGATCCGCTTCGGGCAGTCGCAGCTCGATATCTCGGACGAGATGGACGTCGAGGCCGACCGTGCCCGCTATGAAGGCGACCGCGCCAAGGACATCCTGCTCAGCGGCACGCACGGCATCGATGAAGTCATGAAGGCCAACCGCCTGGATGCCATTCTGTTTCCCGGCGCCAGCGGAGCGGCGATTGCGGCGAAGCCCGGCTATCCGACCGTCATCGTGCCGTTCGGCATGGTTCCGAATGCGCCCACCCCGCCGTTCCCCTCGGGGTTCGATGCCAAGCCGCAGCCGTTCGGCGTGTCCTTCGCCGGGATGGCGTGCAGCGAACCGCGTCTCCTCGAGATCGGGTACGCCTTCGAGCAGGCTAGCAAGCGGCGGGTCCTCCCGCCCTCGACGCCATAACCGAGCCGCGACCACCGGGAGCGGTCCTATCGCCGCTAAACCAATTCCAGCCCCACCGCTTCGGACTCGCTTTCGCCGAAAATCAGGGTGATCGAACCGGGCCCGGGCTGTAGCCCGGCGGGCAGCAGCGCGTTCACCTGGCTCAAACCCTCGCGGTCGTGGGAAGAGACGTAGATGGCCGGCAGGTCCGCGCCATTCAGGCGGACCCGCACGTGGGAGCGGTCGCAGTGGTCGGGGAGTCCCGCTACCCACAGCGAGACACTGGCGTCCACGCCGGTATGGACCTGGTACCGGTCCCAGGTTCTTCCGTCGGTCACCAGGCGGATGGCGAGATCGGAAGCCGGTCCCAAGGAGACAGGCCAGGAGGCCTGTCCCACGTCGACGCCGATGCGCACGGAATTGCTGACGGCGCTGTCGCGGGCCCGCAGCTTCACTTCGTACCAGCCCGGATCGAGGCGCGTGGGAAGTTTGCAGTTGGCGTGCCACCCGTCGCCGCCGGTGGGATGCACGATCACCGGCCGCGATCCGTAGTCGCCGATCTGCGGAAAGACCTCGTCGCAGGTCAGTTGCCGCTCCTCCGTTTTGAACCAGAGCGACACGTAGTCGTCGCTCAGGCTGGAAAACGTGTGGTCGCGGGATACGCTGTTTTCCACGCACGTGATGTAAGGCGCTTCGGCAGTCCCGGCCACCACGGACCATTTCCGGAAGCAGCTCACGTGCGCGCGGTGATTGAGGACGCTTGCCAGTCGCACGCGGGCGAATCCGGCGGTCCGGCAAAACGCCAGCAGGCAGGACGAGTTCGGCCCCACCCAGTTATCGAACTGGCCGCGCAGCTCGGTGGTCTCGTAGAACTCCATGAGGGGGGGGGCGGACAGGTCGGCGCCGTCGTCGGTCACGAAGGACTCGACAAAGGCCATATCGGTGGAGAGGTCGCAGACCGTTTCCAGGGCGAGAATCGGGTGCTTCAGGTGATACAGCACGCCGAAGAACAGGACGACGTCGAAACGGCCGATGTCTTTGGAAGAGAGACGGCAGATATCGGCGATCCGGTATTCGACCTTGGACCCCAGGAGGTCGCGCGCCACGCGGAATTGGGTGTGCTCGGCGGAGTCGATGGCCAGCACCTCGGCGCCGCGCCGCTCCATCTCGAAGCTGAACCAACCGTCCCAGGCCCCGATATCGAGGACGCGTTTGCCGGTGAGGTCTTCGGGTATGGGGAACTGGGCCAACCGTGTGCGGAGTTGTTCGAGGGTTTGCAGGCCCTGGATAACCTGGCCATCCGGCAATTCGATGCTGTGATACCAGCCCAGGCGGTTCAACTCGCCGATCTGCTTCTGCGTCTCCCGCGTGTAGACTTGATTCCTGGCTTCCATATGGGTGCCGGGAGGCTGGAAAGGCGCTCGCTGACCGGCGTCTTCAGCTTTCTTCCAGGTGTTTGAGCCGGGCGTCCATCACCTCTTCCACCCGCCTGAGGCGCTCCGTAAACAGAGCATCCGTCGCGGAAAACCGGGAATCGACGTGGGCGCGGAAATCGTCAATGCGCTTATTGAGGTCGTTCAGGCGGGCATTATTCACCAGTATCCCGATGAGAACCGCGAGCGTTGGCACACTAACGGTGAAGATCACCTGGGTCGCGCCGGCCATGGCCTAATTGTAACGCGGCGGATGGCCGAACCGCGTCTTACACCTGGAACGAGCTGCCGCAGCCGCAGGTGGACTTGACCTGGGGGTTGTTGAACTTGAATCCGGACCCCTCCAGCGTTTCCACGAAGTCGACTTCGGCGCCATCCAGATAGAGCAGGCTGGCCTGATCGATGAAGACCTTCAGTCCGTCATACTGATAAGTCTTGTCCAGCATGTTGGGCTGGTTCTCGAAGGCCATGGAGTAGCTGAATCCCGAGCAACCGCCTCCCACTACGGCGATCCGCAGCCCGGCTGGGGAGGGTTCCTGGGAGTTCATGATCTCCTTCACCTTGCCGATGGCTTTTTCCGTCATTTGCACCATAGCGTTTACACTCCTGATTACGAGTATTGCCTCCCTATTATACAAACAGGACCGCATCACTCCGTCAATCTATGTGTTTAGATGTGGCGGAGCGCGGTTCGGTCGCGCAAATCGGGCATTGGACGGGAATCCGGCGCCACTGTGTTATCTTGCAGAAGGACGTAAAGCAGGTACTTGAAACCCGAAATCGGCGAGGCGCGTCGGAAGCGGTGTATGGGAACACTGGCCGGCGCTCTGACCCTCCCCGGATTCGGTAACAAGGTTGCGGCGAAATCTAGAGTGGACTATCAGAACACCCCGGAAGGCGCCCTGGTTCGACGGGCGCAGACCGGCGACGAGTCGGCGTTCCGCGAAATCGTGGAGCGTTACCAGTCCAAGGTGTTTTCCATAATCCACGGCATCGTACGGCAGCGAAACGACGTAGAAGATATTGCACAACAAGTATTTGCGAAGGTTTACCTGTCCCTCAAGAGCTTCGATTTCCGTAGTTCGCTGATTACCTGGATCTACAAGATCACGGTCAACGAATGTTTCGATTACTTGCGCAAACGCAAGGTGCGGAAGCTGGTGTACGAGAGCGACTTGAGCGAGGACGAAGTGCGGCGGGTCGAAAACACGGAACCGCCAGTCGACCGTCAGGAGCCCGCGGATGCCAACCTGGCGCGCCGCGATTACGTACTGAAACTGCTCACCCGCGTCTCCGAAGAAGAGCGCATGTTGTTGATGATGAAGGAGGTTGAGGGGTTTTCAGTGGAGGAACTGTCGGAAAAGACGGGCATGAACGAGAACACCATCAAGGTGAAGCTGTTCCGGGCCCGGCAGAAATTGGTGAAAGCGGCCCAGCGGTTGGACCGCGCTCCCGGCCTGGTGGCCGGTTGAGCCGGAAGGTTTTCGATTGGATAGTCCCTGGAAGCGGGCAAGCCAACCAGGCAACAGACCCGCGAAGGGGTAGGTTTAGGCGTTGTAATTTACATTTGTAAGGGAAGAAACATATGCACGCGGTAGTAGTGGAGAGCCTCGAAGAGTACCTGTCCGGCGCGCTGGAGCCGGCGACTCAACGAGAAATCGAGGCACACCTGGGCACCTGTCCCCTGTGCCGCGAAGAGATCCGCAATATGCAGGATGTCTCGCAGTTGTTCGTCTCTTTGCGGTCCGAGGAAGCCTGTGACCCGTCGCCCGGCTTCTATGCCGGCCTGATGCGAGAGGTGGGTGAGCGCAAGTCCGCCCCTTCCTTCGCCAGTCTCTTCGCCCTGGATTTCGCCTTTGGACGCCGCATCGTGTTTGCGTCCCTGCTGACCCTCGCGGTTCTGGGCAGCTACCTGGTCACGCGCGAATCCGGCTATCCGGGGGGCCCCAGTCCGGACGTGGTTATGGCGCAGCAGAATTCGCCCTCCTTCGATTCCGCTCCGGCGCGGGACAACATGCTGGTGACCCTGACGGCCTATGAGCGGCACTAGCCTGTTGGAGAAAGCGGCGGCCGCCAGATCCTGGGATCCGAAGCTGGCGTGTGCGGTGTCCCTGGTGCTGGTTTTTCTATCGGGCGCCGTGGTGGGGGCGCTCGCCATGGATTTGCGAGTTCACAACCGTCAGCGCCCGGTGGCGTTCGACACCCCTCAAGGCAAGGCCCTCTACTTCGAACACATGCGGAAGGAATTGGACCTGACGCCGGCGCAGGCCGAACAGATGCAGTCGGTGCTGGACGATTTCTGGCAGTACTACCGCACGGTGCTGACCGATGGCAAGCAGCGCGTGGAACAACTGTTGAATCCCGAGCAGCGCAAGAAGTTCGAGCAGTTGTTGCAGCAGCAGCTTCACTGAAGTTCCGTCTTGAGCGGTCTTGCAGGATCATTGACACCCGAGCCGCTGCTTTAGAAAATGGTTCCTGCCCAATGCGCCAATTTCTGCCCCTGCTGGCGGCCGCCGACGCCGCTGTTTTCCCGGTCTCGTGTTCCCACGATGGGCAGGCCGTGGAAGTGGGCCATGTCACCTACCGGATCTTCGAAGCGCAATGGATGACGCAAATCCCACAGGATCCCGCGCCGGGGATTCCGCAGCACCGGTTCCTGTTGATTCGTCTGAGCTCCGGCGGCGGCAGCGCAGACGTGCCGATCCCCGGAGTGACCCTCGAGGCCGGCGACGGCGTGACGCAATGGCTCGGCATCCTGCGCAAGGTGCAGCCGGGCGACAGCGCGGCGCTGGTCGATATCCCGCTGAGTCTCAACCCGGAGGCGCCTCCCCAAATTGCCATTCCGGAAGGAAAGAAGCAGTAGCGTATGTGGACTCTAGTTCTAGTTGCAGCGCTCTTCTTCCTCCAGTCCACTGACTTCAGCGCCGAAGGCATGAAGGCCCTCGAAGAGGGCAAGTACGAAGCCGCCATCCAGGCTTTTGCCAAAGTGATCGAGGCCGATCCGAAGGACTACGCCGCGCACTTCAACCTGGCGCTGGCCTACGGCTTCGTCCACAAGGACGCGGAAGCCATCGCCGAATACCGCAAGACTCTGGATCTCAAACCCGGATTGTATGAAGCGCAATTGAACGGGGGCATGGTTCTGATGCGGCAGAAGAATCCAGCCGAGGCCCTGCCGCTGTTCGAAGGCGCCGCCGGGCAAAAGCCCCAGGAGTTCCGCCCGCGCTACTATCTCGCCGAGGCGCAGCTTCAGACCGGGGCGCTCGATCAGGCCATCGAGAACTACCGCCTGGCGCTCGCACTGGATCCCAAGTCGGCCAACGCCGAGTTGGGACTGGCGCACGCCCTGGCGCAGCAGGGCAAACTGGCCGGCGCCGATCCGCACTTCCGCCAGGCGGCGCAGCTCGAGCCGAAGTACCGCGAGTACCTCTTGGAGCTTGCCGAGTATTACGAGAAGAACAAGCAGTCCGCCGAAGCCATCGCGATCTACAGAGAGTTTCCGGATAACGCGGCCGCCCAGGAGCACATGGGCGCGTTGATGCTCGACAACAAGCAGTACGCCGATGCCATCCCGCGCCTGGAATCGGCTTATGCCAAGGACCCCACCCAGGCAAACCGCGCGGCGCTGGCCGCGTCCTATATCTTCACGGGGGAAATCGAAAAAGCGCTCCCTTTGCTCGACAAGGCGGTGGCCTCCGAGCCGGCGAATTACGATTTGCGCATGATGTATGCGCGGGCATTGCGCGACCGGAAGCAGTATCCGGCGGCCGCCAGGCAGTTTTACGAAGCGGCCAAATTGCAGCCCCGCGAGGCGAAGACCTGGAATGAACTGGGCAGTATGCTGTACCTGATGGGCGACTACCCGCAATCGCTGCAGGCTTTCGACAGGGCTCGCGATTTGGGCGAAAACACGCCCGGAAACTGGTTTCTCCGTGCGATCATTCTAGACAAGCTCAAGCAATTGAAACCGGCCTTGGATGCGTATCGGCATTTTCTCTCGCTGAGCGAGGGCAAGAACCCGGACCAGGAGTTCCAGGCGCGGCAGCGTGCGAGGATTATCCAGCGGGAATTGGAGAAGCGCTAATGGCCGGCAATCAGACGTTATTGCGTATGGCCTGCCTGGCCGTCTGTCTCGCGCCCGCGGCGCTCCAGGCCGACCTCCAGAAAGCTCGCGCGGAATCCAACCTGGAAAAGCGCTCGTCGCTGGCCCTGGCCAATGCCGCGGCCGCGTACCAAGCCGCCCGCTCGGCCTATCAGAAAGGCGATAACGATGCGGTCGCCGCCGCCGCGGCGGAAATCCTGGAGTCCGTGGACCTGGCGCACACGTCCTTGACCCAGACCGGCAAAAACCCGCGAAAAAGTCCAAAATGGTTTAAGAAGGCGGAAATCGAAACGCGGGATCTTTCGCGCAAGCTGGAGTCCTTGGAGCAGGAGATGAGTTTCACGGAGCGCCCGGTGCTCGAAAAGGTCAAGGCCCGGGTCCAGCAGGTGCATGATGACCTGCTGCTGGGATTGATGGAGGGCAAAAGGAAATGAAGTGCCTGCTCTGGTGTTTGCTGGCGGCGGTTCCACTGGCCGCGCAGCACCGCGATTTTCTCACGTCGGACGAGATCGATCAGATCCGCGAGGCGCAGGAGCCCAACGCCCGCGTGACACTCTACGCCAAGTTCGCCAGGGAGCGCATCGACCTGGTGAAGAGCATCCTCGCCAAAGACAAGGCCGGCCGCGCGGTCCTGATTCATGACGCGCTCGACGATTATGGCAAGATTCTCGACGCCCTCGACGAGGTGACCGACCAGGCGCTCGCCAAGAAGGTAGACATGAAGCCGGGATTGAAGGCGGTGGAGGCTGCCACCAAGGAAGCGCTTCCGGTGTTGCAGAAGGTCCAGGACAGCCATCCGAAAGACTTCGAGCGCTTCGAGTTCGTATTGCGGACGGCGATCGAGACCACCACCGACAGCCTCGAAGCCGCGCAGGAAGATCTGGGCAAGCGCACCCACGACGTCGAGGCGCGCGAGCAGAAGCAGAAGAAGGCGGTGGAAGAAGCCCTGACACCGGCCGAGCGCGAGGGCAAGCAGGCCGACGACAAGAAGGCTGCGGAGAAGGCGGCGGCCGAAGCCGACAAGCCGCCGGCAAGAAAGCCGCCCACACTCATGCGGCCGGGCGAGAAAAAGCAGGAGAAGCAGGAGAAGCGGTAGAGCACGATCGGGGTTATCGGCGTTCCGCCCTCAGATCACGCGCAGCTCTTTGCTGGTAGGCGTCAGGATCTCGCAGCCCATTTCCGTTACCACCAAGGTATCCTCGATGCGGATGCCGCCGAAGTCTTCCAGGTAGACGCCGGGCTCGATGGTGATGGCCATTCCGGCCTGGAGCTTGCTCTTGTCGCGCTTGCCGATGCGCGGGAGTTCGTGGATCTCCAGGCCCAGGCCGTGGCCGGTGGAATGCACGAAGGCGCGGTCGAGCCCGTAGCCCTTCAGCACCTGGCGCACGGCGCGGTCCACGCGCACCGTCGAGGCGCCGGCGCGAACGGCGTCGATGCCCGCCAGTTGCGCTTCCAGCACGGCGCGGTAGGTGCGCTTCACCTTGGCCGACGCCGCGCCGAGGAACAACATGCGGGTCATGTCGCTGCAATAGCCGTCCTCGACCGCGCCCATGTCGACCACTACGAGATCGCCCGACTGGAGCCGGGCGGCGGTTGGTTGCGCATGCGGCCGGGCCGAACGAGTGCCGCCCGCCACGATGGTTTCGAACGACGGCTTCTCCGCGCCCAGGCGCCGCATGCGGTACTCCAGCTCAGCGGCGAGGTCCTGCTCTTTCATGCCCGGCCGCACGCGCGACACGGCCTGTTCGAAAGCGCGCGAATTGGTCTCGACCGAACGGCGGATGCGCGCGATTTCGGCCGGCGACTTCACCATGCGCAGTTCCTCCACCCAGCCGGCCGCCGGCTCGAGTGAGGACTTCATGGGCAGACGCGACTTCAGCGATTCGTAGAACTCGCACGTCATCCTCGCCGGCTCGTAGCCGATGCGCCTCAGGCCCAGCCTGGCGATGGCGGCCACCACATCCACCAGCAGCGGACCCTTGGCGATTCTTACCCGACAGGTGACCTCCTGGCGGGCCTGAATGGTGTAGCGCGGATCGGTGAAGAGGATCGCCTTGCCGGGCAAGACCAGCAGGTTCCCGTTGCTGCCGGTAAAGCCGGAAAGGTAGCGCAGGTTGGGCCCGAAAGACACGAGCATCGCGTCCAGCTTGCGTTCCTTGAGGCCGGCGGAGACGGTTCGCACCCGCGCTTCGAATTCGTTATCGGCCACCGGGCAACCCCTGCGCCAGGACCGCGCCCCTCTCGGCGAGCTCATTGGCTTTGCGCATATCGCCACTGCGCTCGGCCTCGTCGGAAAGCCTCACGAAGGACCGGATGGTGTCGACCACATCCCTCTGCTCCTTGGTCAGGCCGCGCCGGGGAAGCCGTTCGAGCCGCTGGCGAATCTCCTCCTTACGGGCGTTGGCGCTGGCCCGGAGGCGGTTCAGATCCTCGGCCGGGATGATTTCCTGAATGGGAGCCCGCTCGGGTTCCGCCGGAGGCGTCGCCACAGCCGGTGGATTGGCAGGCGCGGCCGCCTCGGCGGGCTTGGGTCGCGGCGAGGAACTGCGCTGCCCTTTTTTCGGCGGCGCGGGCGGCGGCGCGGGCGGCTCCCCGGGAGGCTCCGTGGTCGCCAAAGCTTCCGTGCTGACGGGTTGCGGCGCGGGCAATTCGGCTCGCGTCTGGGGGATCGAGAGCGGAGGAGGAGGCGCTGCGGGTGCAGGGGCGGGAGCCGCCACGGGCTTGGGCGCAGGAGGCACAGCAGCCGCAGCCGGCGGCTTGCCCTTCAGTACGCAACCGGCGAGGATGACCGCCATCGCGGCGGCTACGATTGCTGCGAGATGTCTCGTTCCGGCTGGGCGTTTCATTCTGGGTGCCTCGTCAGACCGCGATCGGCAGGCGGATCAAGAAGGTCGTGCCCTTCCCCAGCTCACTCGTGAAATCGATTGTACCATCGTGGAGCTGCACGATCCGGAACGTCATGGCCAGGCCGATGCCCGAGCCCTCCTCCCGCGTGGTGAAGTAGAGGCTGAAGATCTTGTCCCGCAGCTCCGGCGGAATGCCCGTCCCGGTATCGGAGATGCGGATTTCGGCGGTATCTTCGCTGGCCGAGGACTCAAAGTGAAGGTCGCCTCCCTCGGGCATGGCCTGCATGGCATTCACCACCACGTTCAGAACCGCCTGCTTGAGCAGGTCGCGATCCACGCGCACCTCCGCG
>JBGPKH010000135.1:0-16677 GCA_041485845.1 Bryobacteraceae bacterium | reverse complement strand
GGTTCTTCGCCGCGTCTTCAACCGAGTTCCGCATGGGCCTGCGGCCCACCAAAGGCAATGAAAAACCCGCCGAGGCGAAGATATGGGGAACAAGGGGCGAACAAATGGCGGGTTTTTCAAGGGAGCGGTCTTGCCACGGGCTCCCAGGCCTTCACCGGCCATCCGGGGCCTGGCTTGCCGCAGCGCTGGTTCTCGTCGGCTGGTGCGCCAGCCGCCCGGAGGACATCCTCTTCGAACGCCAGACGATCGACCCCGGCGCGAGCGAGACCGCCGCGGCCGCCGACATCAACGGCGACGGCAAGCCCGACATCGTCTCCGGCGAATACTGGTACGAAGCGCCGAAATGGACCCGCCACCGATTCCGCCAGATCGATTTCGCCAATAACTACATCGACGATTTCAGCGACCTGCCGCTCGACGTGGACGGCGACGGCCGCATCGACATCGTGAGCTGTTCGTGGTTCGGCAAGCGCCTGTACTGGAGCGAGAATCCGGGCAAGACCGGCGTGTTGTGGAAGGACCACGCGATCGAAACGCGCTTCAACGTGGAGTTCGCGTTCCTGGTGGATCTCGACAACGATGGCAAGGCCCGGGAGCTGCTGCCGGAATTCGGGAACCAGCCCGCGCCGCTGACCTGGTACGAAGTCCGCGGCGGCGAGTTCGTCCCGCACGCGATCGCGGACCACTCATTCGGCCACGGCATCGGCGCGGGCGATGTGAACCGCGACGGGCGCAACGACATCATCACTCCTACAGGGTGGTTCGAGGCTCCCGCGGATCCACGCTCGGGGGTGTGGACGTTCCACGGGGATTTCCAGTTGGGCGAGGTGGGATTCATTCACGTCCTCGATGTCAACGGTGACGGGCGCCCGGACATCGTCACGTCGATGGCCCACAATTACGGCATCTTCTGGATGGAGCAGACCGCACAAGGCGCCTGGACCAAGCACATGATCGACGATAGCTGGTCGCAGGCGCACTCGCTCGTGCTGGCGGACCTCAACGGCGACGGTAAGCCGGACCTCGTGACGGGTAAGCGGTTCATGGCCCACAACGGGCGCGACCCCGGCGAGCGGGAGCCGCTGGGCGTCTATTGGTACGAGTACTTCAAAGGGCCGACCGGCGCGATCGAGTGGGTGAAGCACCTCATCGACTACGGCTCGCGAGCGGGCGGAGGCATGCAGGTGGTGGTGGCCCGTCTGGAGTCGAAGCCCTATCCGGAAGTTGTTGTGGGCGGAAAGTCGGGGCTCTTCCTGTTTCGCAGGTCCGCATCAAAACCGTGATTTGGCGGCTCCCTGAAACAGCGACGCCACCATCGCGACACCAAACGTCACCGTGGTCCCGATCAGCACATACCACGTCCAGGCGATGTGGGTGCGCAAATTCACGTACAGAATCACGGAGAGCCCCGCCGCGACACCGGCCATCGCCGCGCCCTCTCGGGGCCTCTTCGTCAGCACTCCCAGCAGAAAAACGCCCAGCAGCGCGCCCGAAGGAATCGAGCCGATGGTCAGTCCCGCCTCCAGCACCGAGCGCGAATTGCGCGCCGCAATCGCGATCGCCAGCAGCACCAGCCCCCACGCCACAGTCGCCATCCGCGCCACTTGCAGCGCGCGGCTCTCGCTCAACTCCTTCGCGCGCGAACGCAGAAAGTCCACCACCGTCGTGGACGCCAGCGAATTCAGCGCCGCGCTGATGTTCGCCATGGCCGCCGCCAGAATCGCTGCGACGATCAGCCCGGCAATCCCCGGCGGCATGTTGTTCCAGACGAATTCGGGGTACACGCGATCCATCTGCTTGGGCGGCGCAAGGTGCTGGTCGCCGTAATACACGTAAAGCAGGATGCCGATGAGCAGGAACAGCGTGAACTGGATGCAAATCACCACCCAGCTCGCCAGCAGCGCGGTGCGGCTCTGGCGCTCGTCGCGCGCGCTCAGCAGCCGCTGCACCATCAGTTGATCGGTGCCGTGGCTGGCCGTAGTCAGAAAACATCCGCCCGCCAGTCCCGCCCAAAACGTGTAAGTCCGCGAGAAGAATTCCATGGTGGGCGAGAACCGGAAATCGAAGATCGTGAACTTGTGCGCCGCGCCCGCCACCGCTGCCACGTGCTCCCAGCCGCCCGGAATCTTGCCCAGGATCACGTAGAAACTCAACACCGCGCCCGCCACGTACAGGGTCATCTGCACCACGTCCGTCCAGATCACCGCCGTCATGCCGCCCTCAAATGTATAAAACAAGGTGAGCGCCACGATCAGCGCGATCGATGCGATTTCCCCGGTGCCCAGCACGATGGAGATCACCAGCGAGATGGCGAAGACCCGTACCCCTTCCGCCATGGCCCGCGTCACTAAGAATATCGACGCGGTGAGTTTGCGGATCCGCTCGCCAAATCTGCGCCGCATCAGTTCGTAGGCCGTGAACATCTCGCCGCGAAAGTAATGGGGCAGGAACAACACCGAAATCACGATGCGGGCCAGCAGGTATCCCAACACGATCTGGAGGAAGCCCATGTTGCCGGCAAATGCCAGCGCGGGCGTGCCGACAATGGTGAGGGTACTGGTCTCAGCCGACACGATGGAGAGGCTGATGGCCCACCACGGCGCCGTCCGGCCGCCCAGAAAGTAGTCGCGCAGGCTCTTTTGGCCGCGGCGGAATCGCGCGCCGAACCACGTAATGCCGAGTAGGTACGTTAGAATGACCGCCAGGTCCAGGTATCGCATGTGATCAAAACCGGTTCCCGGGAAATGAACGCCTTCCAGCATACCGTTGATCTGATATCATTTGGAATCGGAACCGGTGGAATCGGAACCGGGCGGAGAGAAATGGTGTCCAACAGGTTGCGCCACAAAAGTGGTTCGGCTATACTCCGCAATTATCCATCGGCTGGTGAGTGGCCGGTGGGACGGCGCCAGAATTGCGAAAACGGATCATCGGGCTATTGACGTGGAAGCGGCGCAGGCAGGAGGCACGCGTGTACGACTTTTCTAGAATTTTGAAGCGGATCGCGGCTTTGGGCGTCCTTTGTGCCCTGGTTTGGACCGCACTTCCCCCCGGCGCGCGCGCGCAGGCCGCGGCCGCGCAGTCGCAGAAAAAGTACAAAGACGGCGAATACGAGATTTACAGCGGGGTATTCCAGGACGCCAACGATCCCGCCAAACAGATCAAGGATCTCGACGCCTGGGCGCAAAAGTTTCCCGATTCCGATTACAAAGACGACCGCAATTACCTGTACGTGTTGGCGTACCAGAAGGTCTCTCCGCCACAGCCTGGCAGGGTTCTCGAGTTCGGGTCGCGGTTGATGGCTAAGGATCTCAATGCCATCCTGGGCGCCCCGTCAACCGAGCAGGTAGCAGGCCTGCCCATCAAGGCGACGATCATGACCACTCTCTATTCGGTGGCCTTCAACGCCGCCGGCCTGCCGAACCCCACCCAGGATCAAGTGTCGCTCGGCGACAAGGCCGCGCACCTGCTGCTGGAATTATCGCCGAAGTACTTCACCACCGAGAACAAGCCGGCCAACCAGACCGAAGCCGTTTGGAACGCCACCCGCGCCGATGTCGAGAGCAAAGCCAAAACGGCGATGATCGCCATCGCGCTCAAGCCCGGCATCGCCGCCCAGGCGAAGAAGGACTGCCCCGCCCAGATATCGGCCTTTTCGAAAGCGCTGTCGGACTACCCCGACAGCGGCGCCATAGCGTACCAGTTGGGCGCCGCCATCCTCACCTGCGAACGCGCCAATCCGGAAAAGGTCGCGCAGGCTTTGTGGGAGATTGCCCGCGCCGTCTCCCTCGATCCGGCCAAGAGCGGACTCGAAGCCAAGGACCTGCCTGGAATCGAAGCGTATCTGAAAAAGGTTTACATCAACGTCCATGGCGGCGATGACGGATTGGACCAGCTAAAACAACAGGCCGCTGCCTCTCCCACCCCTCCACCAGGTTTCAAGATTAAGACCGCCACCGAGATTGCGGCCGAAAAAGAAGCGCAGTTCAAAGAGAAGTATCCGCAACTGGCCATATGGCTTGCCGTCAAGGGACAACTCGCCGATACCAACGGGGAGCAGTACTTTCAGGGCCAGCTCAAGGATGCCGCCGTGCCCAAGCTGAAGGGAACCCTGGTGGAGGCCAAGCCGGCCTGCCGCCCTAAGGAACTGTTGGTGGTTGTTCCCCTGCCGGACGCGCAGAAACCCTTCCGGGCGGAAATCGCCTTGAAGCTCGACAAACCACTAACCGGAAAGCCGGAAGCCGACACCGAGTTCCAGTGGGAAGGCGTTCCGGCAGCTTTTACCAAGGATCCCTTCCTGCTCACCATGGCGACCGAGACGGCGAAGCTGGAAGGGCTGAAATCGACCCCGTGCACCACCGCGCCGGCCAAACGGCCGGCAAGACCTGGCCTGAAGAAGGGCACGGCAACCAAGAAAAAATGAGAAATTTTGGGGTGCGGCGCCCAGTACCGTGCCCCGTTGGCGGAAGGTACATGTACAATTCTCTTATGACATTGAAACGGCTCGCGGCGGTTGCCGCGTTGGGCGCCCTCGTTTGGGGAGGCCCCGCCCAACAAGCCCGCGCGCAGGCGGCTGATAAGCCGGCCGCGAAGAATTACAAAGACCAGGGCGAATACGACATCTACAACGAGGTCACCAAGGACATCGTCGGCAACAACTTCACCAAGGCGATCACCGACCTCGACACCTGGAAGTCGAAGTACCCGGAGTCGGACTACAAGCCCGAACGCAGTGTCCTGTACATCCAGGCCTATAACGGCGCCAAACAATTCGGCAAAGCCGTCGATGCGGCCGGCGAGTTGATGTCCAAGGACCTCGACGCCACCTTCAGCGATCCCAAGTCGGGACCCGGCGATGTGGTCAAGGTTCTGTTCACCACGTCGCAGGCCGCGCCGCAAATCCCCAACGCCACGCCCGCACAACTGGCGATTGGCGAAAGGGCTGCCCGCAAGCTGGTGGACTACAACCGCAAGCCCGAAGGGATTAGCGATGCGGACTGGAACACCGCCCGCGCGCAATTGCAGGGGGCCGCCAAGGCGGCGCTGATGACCATGGCATTACTGCCCGGCACCCAGGCCATGGCCAAGACCCCGCCGGACTGCAAGGCGGCGGAGACCGTCTTCACCAGGGCGTTGCAGGACTATCCCGACAAATCGTTCATCTCCTACAATCTCGGCCGGGCGCTGAATTGCCTGGCGCGCAGCGATCCGAGCCGTGCGACGGAGCTAGGTCCCAAAGCCATCTACGAGTTTGTTCGCGCGGCGGTCATCGATCCCACGCTGGGCGGGTCCGCCGACGGCAAAAAGATCGCCGATTATGCGGACAGCGCCTACACCACCTACCACGGGGCCAACGATGGACTCGAAGAGCTGAAGGCGCAGGCCAAGAACGCTCCGCTGCCTCCCGCCAATTTCACAATTGAGACCGCCACCGCCGTTGCCACTCGGAAGCAGAACGAGTTTCAAGAGAAGTTTCCGCAACTGGCCATGTGGTTGGGGATCAAGAGTCAACTCGCGGACACGGCTGGCGGCCAGCAGTACTTCAACGACAAGTTGAAGGACGCCGAGGTTCCGAAGCTCAAAGGTATGCTCCTGGAGGGAAAGCCGGCCTGCCGCTCCAAGGAGCTCTTGGTGGCCGTTCCCCTGCCGGATGCGCAAGGCACTCCGACTGCGGAAATCACCCTCAAGCTCGACTCGGCCCTGACGGGCAAGCCGGAGGCGGGCGAGATTCAGTGGGTGGGTGTCCCGGCCGCCTTCACGCAGAGTCCCTTCATGCTGACCATGGAGACCGAGAAGGCGAAGATCGAAGGCCTGCACGCGACGCCGTGTGCCGCGGCGCCCGCGCGTCCGGCCCCCGGCAAGAAAGCGCCGCCGAAGAAGAAGTAACAGTGGGCCTGGCCTCCTGGCCGGGCCTCCGGTTCATCTTTACCGGCCCGCGGCCGCTGCCGGCAGCATGTTGCGGATCGCCGCGATCCGCCATCCCTCCGGGGTGCGCCGGAACACGAACGTGCTCCACATCTTGCGATCCTGACCGCCCGCACCCCCGGCAATCTCATACCGCCCGTCCACGATCGCCACATCGGCCGTTACAAACCGGATGGTCTCCACCGTGATGGTGCGCTTGCCGCCGGACGCCTGCGAGCTCGCCATGGTCCCGCGCACCACCGCATCGAGCCCCCGCCGCCACTCTCCCGACGACACCAGTTGATCGGCGTCGGCCGTAAAGAGGGCGGCGACCGCTTTGGCGTCGATCTGTTCCCGCGCGGCGACGTACTTGTCTACCACCGAACGAATGGCGGCCTCATCCTGCGTGCGTGCGGCCGGAGTTTGCGCCGCCGCGCATCCGGCGATCAAGACTACAAGACTCAGTAAGCGCATCGCTACACAGTCTACTATGAAGAGATGCGGGCGGCATCCCGACAACTCGCGAAGCAATGGAGCCGGGCCGCCTGGGCGCTGGCGATTCTCTTCGCCAGTCTGCCGCTCAGCAGCCGGCTGTTCCTCGGCGTTTGGGGATTCGACACGGCCGCCGGAATCGCCAGCCTCTGCCTGATCCTGGGGACTTATCTTCACATCCTGAGCCGGCGGGGTTCGTCGTCCGTGCCCGATCCGGCGCAGACGCTCGACCAGGCGCTCCAGACCGCGCGCTCCGGCGACATCGAGGAAGCCGCCGCGTTGCTTACCGAAGCCATCCGTCTCAGCCCGCGCCTGTGGCAGGGATATCAATACCGCGGCGAGTTGTCCCTGTCCCGCAACGACCTCGAACTGGCGCTCCAGGACTTCAGCGAAGCCATCCGCATCGAGCCAAACGAGCCGCATCTCTACCTGATTCGCGCGCAGGTCCACAGACTGCTGGGCGACGATACGTCATCCCGCAGGGACGCCGGGACCGCCGCGGCCCTGGGCGGCGTGCCCATGCCGCCGGGCTGACCCCTCACGACAGCGCGGCGGCGTCGATGGAATCGATCTTCACCACGATGCGGCTGTACTCACGGCTCCGCAGCTCGAGCGTGTCTTCCCCGAGGCTTCCCCCGATCCTCACAACCACCCCGGCTATGGTCTGGCCCTTCACGTACAGCATCAGCCCCTTCTTATCCTTCTGACTGGCTTCAAACAGTTCGCGCATCGTATCGGTTTCCTTTCCTGAAACAAGCGAGCCCGTTGCCATGGCCGTGGCCAGCAACTGGACATGCGTTCTTCTGGTCATAGGTGTGCCTTACCCCTTCCGCCTCAGAACGTAATCCGCAGCCGCAGCCGGATGGCCCGCCGGCTGTCCACATTCTCCTGCGAATAACTCGTGATCAGCCGCCCGAAATCGGGATTCGGCGTGATGCTGGCATACTCCGGCTTCAGCGTCACCGGATTCACCTTCATGCTGAAATTCCCCAGGAGTCCGATATCGAAGTTGTCCGGCGATTTCAGCGGATGATTCAGGATGTTGTTGAAGTCCGCGCCCATCTCCGTCCGAATCCTCTCATGGAACCGGAACACCTTGCGAATTCCCACATTGAGCCCCGACGTGCCCGGCCCGAACAGAAAATTCCGCTTGGCCACTTGCGGATTGTCGAACAGGTCCGCGCCCAGCGGCGGCAGTCCGAATGCGATGGGATCCCAGATGCGGTCCCCGCTCTTGACGTTCGGATTGCCCGTCACCACCGGCCGGAAGCTCGTCCCGTAAAACCCGCCGGTCGCGTCGATCGAACCCGACGCGATATTGCCCGGCACCACCGGCTCGCAGTTGTCGCACAGCCACAGCGGCGTGAACTGCGTCCCCGATTTGATGAAGCCCTCCCACGAGACTTGCCACCCGCCCACGACGTAATCCGCGAAGCGCGGCAGGCCCGACCCGTATTTCCGCCCGCGCCCCAGCGGCGTGTCCCAGATCCCGAACGCCAGAAAGCGGTGCCGCGACGTGAACGCATCCGCCCCGTAATCGCTCTCCGGACGGAACTGATTGTACGACGTGCCCCCGAGGCTCGAATTCCCCGTGTCCGCGGCGGTGGATTTCTGATCGAGCAGGGTGTAGCTCGCGGTGAAGGTGAGCCCGCTCCGGAATCGCCGGTTCACTTCCGTCTGGAACGCATGCGTACGCCCATGTCCGAAATTGCCGAAGCTCAGCAGGTAGCTGCCCAGTTGCGGGAACGGGAGCCGCGCCAGATCCGCCGGTGAGTACGCGCAATCTCCATCATCCGGACTGCACGCCGTCGCTCCGTCGCCCGTCGTCGTTCCGAAGGGCTTGTCGCTGGCAGGAATCAGGTTGTAATCCACTCCCGCGATCAGGCCGCTCATATACGACCCGAGATAGGAAAGCCGCACCGCGCTGTGCCACCCGATCTCGCGCTCGAACGTGACATTCCACTGCTGGATGCGGGGCTGCTGCAAATCGAACGGCACCCAGTTGCCCGAAGTCAGCCCGCTCAGCGCGTTCACTACGCCGCCGCTCATCGGGCTGATGCCGTGGTCGAACCCGGGCCAGCCTTGGAGGGGCGCCGCGGCCGTGCTGCGCCGCGTCAACCCCACCTGGAAGGAATTCGTCGCCAGAGGATCGCGAATGCCCTGCGCCGCCGACGTCGGGTAGAACAGCCCGTACCCTCCACGCAGCACGCTCTTGTTCGCAACCCGCCACGCGGCGCCCACGCGCGGCGCCAGGTTGTTGTAGTCGGTCTTCACCAGCGAGCGCGGCAGCCCAAGCTTGTCGCCGGTCACCACGCCGAACGCGATGTACCGCGGATCCACCGCCGCCAAGGTTCGCTGCGAAGGCACCACGTAGCGGCCCTTCTTCCCGTCCGAACCCACATACGTCGCGTCGAAGTTCACCAGCAGATCGTTGTTCTCGGTGAACGGCGTGATGATCTCGTAGCGCAGCCCCACATTCACCGTCAGCCGCGGCGTGACCTTGAAATCGTCCTGCACAAAATAGCCCGTCTCCCAGTTGTACACGTCCATCGGCGGGCGGAACTGGTTCACGTAGCTCACCGTGTTGGCCGGCAGGCCCAGCAGGAAGCGCACCAGCGGATCGGCGTTCGTGCCGGTGTAGTTGATGCGCCCGCGCGGGTTGCCGCGCCCGCTGGTGAAGCCGTCGAGCGCCGCGTTGCGCACGAAGTCCGCGCCGAACTTCAGCGTGTGCGAGCCCTTCACCCACGTCAGCGTGTCGCCGAACGTGATCAGGTTCTGATCCAGCGGCCGGTAGGTGTTCCTCCCGCCGTTGGCCAGCGCGGCGTAAGTCGACCCGAAGCTGATCGAAGGGTGGCCGAAGGTGTCCAGCGCCGACGGCGTAATCACGTCGCCGTACGCCTTGATATCCGCATCGTTGAAGCCGATATTTTGCAGGAACTGCCGCAGCGTCTGATTGCTGCGCCGCAGCCACGGCACCCGGTTGAACCCGCCGCGCGCTTCGTTCACCATCCGCGGCGTAAACAGGTGCGTCTCGGAAAGCGACAGGGTTTGATTGCTCCGCTCGTTCTGCGTGAGTCCCAGCGGCAGAAAGGGGCTGACCACCGCGCTAGTGGCAAAAGTCGTGTTCTGCGCGTTGTACACCGCGTAAAAGCGGTCCTTCTCGCGGAAGTCGTGGTCAAACCGCAGGGTGCCCAGGTTCCGGCGTGTTCTGCCGGGCTGGTTCGTAAAATAATCCACCAGGCGGCCGTTGCTGGCATTGATCGGCGCGGCGGCGCTGGTCTGCGGGAAGTACAACTGCGCCAGCTTGGTGGCCGTCGGATTCAGCAGGCGCGAAGGGATCTTGATGAACTGGTTCCCCAGGCCGCCCACGGTGAATTGCGCGATCTCGGCCGCCGTCAGCGCCACTCCCGCCGGCACCACCGGCTTGCGCGCATCGGTCATCAGCGAGTAATCGCCCGCCAGCAGCGTAGCGTGCGGCAGGTTGGTGGCGCGGATATACACCGGGCTGTTCACATACCGCCGCTCGAACGCCGCGAAGAAATAGGTGTTCTTGACCTTCGGCACCGGACCCCCGAAGCTGCCGCCGAATTCGTTCTGATTGAAATACGGATTGGGATACGACGATTGCGCCGGCGTGGGCGAGAAGTTGGCCTGCCCGATCTTGTCCCGCAGGTTCCACGTCGCCAGCGCCGAGTTCTTGTTGTCGTAGAACAACGACCCGTGGAACTTGGCTCCCCCGCGCTTGGTGGTCACGCGAATGTTGGCGATGCCCGCGTACTCCGCCGTGAAGCTGCTGGACAGCACCGTAAGCTCCCCGATAGTCTCCAGCGACGGCTGGCTCGAGGTGGGCTCCCCGAACACTCCGCCGTTTGTCCGCTGCCCGTCGAGCGAGAAGCTCGCCCCGTAACTCTGCGCGCCCAGAAACTTCAGCGACCCGTCGCCGGTCCCCTGGCGGATGTTGGGATTGAGGTAAAGAAACGACGTGAAATCGCGGCTGTCGCGCGGCAATTCCACCAGTTGCTGATCGTTCAACGTCCCGCTGATCGTGGGCAGATCCATTTCCGTCAGCGGAGCCTCCGCCTGCACGATCACCGACTCCCCGGTATGCGCCACCTCCAGGCGCGCGTCCGCACGCGCGTTGCTGCCCGCGCGCAGCGTGACACCCGAAATCTCGACGGTGCTGAATCCGGTAGCGGAAATCGAGATCTTGTAACTGCCCGGCTTCAGGCTGTTCGCCTCATACTCACCGGCATTGTTGGTCTTCGCGCCGATCCGCGAGTCCGTCGCGGTGTCGGTGATCGTAACAGTTGCGCTAGGCACCGTCGCCCCGCTCGGGTCCGTGACCACGCCGCGAATCGCGCCGAGATCGGTCCCCTGACCGAAAAGCGCCCTGGCACACAAGAGGAGGACAAAGATTCGAAACATGCGGTCACGTTATATCGTGGCAAACCGGGTGTCAAGGCCACCACCGCAGTCTTTTCAGATCCCTATACCACCGTGCTCTTCATTACGCTGAGTTACATTCTCACTCATAGGGGGGTGTTCTCGCCATGCGCACCAGCCCGGCCACGTTGCTCGCAGCTTCGGTTCAATCCTCGCGGGGCATGCGCGAAGAAGCCGCAGGAAGAAACCAACTAACATGGGAATCTTGCCAAAACTGGTGCAGGTCTGCCGTTTATGCCACTTTCATCAACAGGGCATCTTCCCCATTTGCTCCCGGATGATTCTAGTGATACGCTTTGATACGCTCGGTCGTGCAACGATTTGCCGGCTCTTAGCACTAACCTAATAAGATGAAGCGAGGCTCCATACCACCGACCTTCGTTTTCCCGGCGATCGCCGTCGGTTTGCTGGCGCTGGCCTTCCTCTATTACTACTTTCCGGCGCGGATCCGCCGCGAAGAGGCGCTGAATCACCAGGCGTTCCGGCAGCTTGGGACCGTCGCCGACCTGATCCAGAACGCCGTTTCGAACTACGGGACGGTTCTCGAACGCTGGGCAAAAGCCAACAGTACAAACGATCTGGAAGGCTTCACCGACCAGGTCCCGGACCTGCACTACGTGGCGGTTACCACAGACACAGCGGAGAATCTCCGGGTCGGCACGCATTCGGAGCCCGGCCACGTGCTGCTCTGGTTTCAATACGGGCGGCATGGCGCCGACATCCCGCTCGAGACCGTGGTCCAGCGGTATATTCAGGGCGACCCGGAAGAGACGTTCGACGAATTCCTGGTGGCCGATGGCAGCGGCGCGGTGCTCTTCCAGACGCGGCGGACGGGCTTGCACCTGCGGAACCTGTCGGCGCTTCCCGGCGCTCCGCGCGCCGCGGGCGGCGGCGACAAACAGCCATCGCCCGACAAGCCGGCGGCGGCCGCACAGCAGGCCAGCGACGTGGTGAAGGTCTCGCTCGGCGGCTCGGATTACCGGCTGTACAGCAGCCCGGCGCCGATTCGCGTCCGCCGCGCCGACACTACTCCGGCGCTCGACCTGGTCCTATACGGACTGGTGAGCGAGACCAGTGTGCATAGCCGCGCCCTGGTGACGCCGGGGTCCCTGCAGATCACCATTGGATTGATGGTGGCGCTGGTGATCTGCATCGCCTGGCCGCTGCTGAAGTTCCGCACCATGCGCGCGAGCGAGCGCGTGCCGCGCGGCGCCGGGCTGTATTTCTTCGTCACCAGCATCATCACCATCGTGCTGCTGATGATTCTGACGATTCACCTGTGGTACCGGGTGGCGGATTTCGACCACACCCAGGAGAAACTCGAGCGGCTGGCCGAAGCCATCGACAACAACGTGACCCGGGAGGCCCGGCAGGCGTTGGACGCTTTAAGCCAGGCAATGGCGAGCGACCATTTCCGGAAAGCCGCGGGCAATCTCCAGGCGAACTCCACCGCCTGCGGCGTGGAACCAAAATCGCCTTACACCATCACAGAACAGGCAGGCGACGTGCTGAAGCGGCGGGATTTTCCGGTTGCGGGCTATCCCTATTTCGACCAGATGTTCTGGGCCGACGGCAACGGTTTCCAGCAGATCAAGTGGACGGTGCGCAGCCACCCCACGCCGGCCACCCGGCTGTGCCAGTATCCGTTCTTCACGGAGACGCTGGAAGGACACCTCTGGTACTTCGAGGACGGCGGCCCGGCGCAGTCGCGGTTCCGCATCGACCCGCTCTACTCACCCAACACCGGCGAGTACCAGGCGGTGATCTCGCAGCCCTATGTTCAAAGGGAAGACCTGCCGGGCCGGCCATTGGCCATGACCGCCATGGTGACCCAAATGCTCAGCCTGATTCACCCCGTGGCGCCGCCGGATTATGGTTTCGCGATGGTGGACGAATCGGGCACGGTCCTGTTCCATTCCACCGCCGAGAGAAACGGGCGCGAACAGCTTTTCGATGAAGTGGACAATGACCCCGCGGTGCGCGCCGCGGTATACGCGCGCACCGGCGGACACCTGATAACCAACTATCACGGGGCGCCGCACCGCTTCTTCGTGCGGCCGCTGCGGAGCATTCAGGGCTGTCCGTGGACGCTGGCCGCCTTTCGCGATCTGCGCCCTCTGTCGGCGCTGCAACTGGAACGGACGATCCTGTTTCTGGTTCTCAGCGTGGGCTATCTGCTCTTAGTGGGCCTCTTCGCCGCGATCTTCATTCGCTTCCAGGACTATCCGTTGAAATGGCTGTGGCCGCAGGCGTCCATGAACGCACTGTACGTTCATACGGCCCTGTCGCTCATCATCCTGGCCGCGCTGCTGTACGTGGTGGTAATCCGGGCTCCGCTATTGGTGTCGTTTCTGTCGGCGGTCACGGCGCCCGTGGTCGCCATACGCGTCATCGCCTGGAAGCTGCAAGGGCGCGCGCTGCGCATTCGCTGGCTGGCCTACATACTGCTGGCCGCAGTGGTGGGTGTGGTGGCGCTGTCGATCGCGTGGATGCGCGATCTGCGCTGGTGGCAGGTGGGACCTCTTCTGCTGGGCGCCTGCCTGGCCTTGCAGTTTTGCGCTTCGCGATGGGTCACCGCCTGGATCGCGAAGAACCGGCGCACCGGCGAGGCTCGCAGCCTGCCGGACTTCAGCAGCAGCTACACAGCCATGGCGCTTTCTTTGTTGCTGCTGGTCCCCGCCCTGCCGTGCGTGAGCTTCTTCCGCATCGCCTACGACTACCACGAGAACATTTTTACGCGGCAGGCGCAGCTTCAAACCATGGCGGCGCTGGAGGATCGCGTGGAGCGCGTGCGGCGCGCCTACCGGCAGGTCAAACTGACGGACGTCAGCTTGACCGATGGCGCCGGCAAGATCAACGACGTGGCTCGCGCGTTGTTCCTGCGCGGCCGGATCGACGACGTCCGGCTGGACCGCTACGACACGGTGTTTGCCGCGGGCGGCGGCCAGGAGTATTCGCCCCGGCCGCGCGAGAGCACCGGCGCACGAGCCGGCTCGGAAATCCTGCAGGATTCGGAGAGCCGCTTTTGGGCGCCCCTGCAGGTATTGGCGTCGCTGTGGCGGGATCCATACACTTCGGGCGCGCGCTTCCTCAATGGACGCGACGACCAGAGCACGCGCTGGAGCTGGACCCCCGAAGGCGACCGGCACCTGCGCTTGCGGCCGCGCTTCGTCCCCTCCACCGAGAACGCTTCCGCCGATTCCCCACCTACGGCCGCGCTCGCGCGCCTGGTGGCGAGCAATCCCGTATTGCTCTCAGAGGACCTGGTGTCCGAGCTACAGGCGCTCCAGCCGGGCTTCTGGGAGGCGGCCATACCGCTGGCCGTTATCGGCTGGCTCATGTACCTGTTGTTTCGCTCTACCATCGCGCGAATGTTTCTGCTGCACGTGAACTTCGATGCGCCGTGGCCCGAAACGAGCTTCGAAGAAGCGATCGCGGCGGACCACAATCTCATCCTGGTGGGGCTTCCCCGGACGGGCAAAACCGTCATGCTCGAAGAGTTGCGCAAGGCGGGCAAGATCTACCACATCGACCTGGCCGAGCTGGCGCCGAAGTGGTTGGCCGCCGAAAGCCAACAGGTCCACGTGCAGCGCAACGAAATCGCCGAACCGGCGATTGTGCTGGACCATTTCGAATACAACTGCCAGGATCCGGAAGTCAATCGCGTCAAGCTGGAAATCCTGGAGTGGCTGGCGCACGCGCCGGGCAAGCGCGTGCTGATCGTGACCGCCATCGATCCGGCGTTCTACCTGCATCCGGGCCCGCTCGACGATGCCGGCTCTCCCGAGGGCTTCGCTCCCGGCAAATATCTGGACCGGTGGATGGCAATACTGGCGGGATTCGACCTGAAGCGCCTGCCGCCCCCCACGGCGCAGCGCAACGGATACTACTACCAGTTGCTGTGGGCGGTCTGCTCGCGCAGCGAGCGCGTGGCGCTCTATCAGCTCGCGCGGTACGGCTGGCCCAACCACCAGAACTGGCGGGCCCTCAACCACCTGTTGAAGCGCGGCCTGATCGAGCGCACGCCGGTGATCCGGATCGCCGACGAGGGCTTCCGCAACCACATTCGTACGGTGGTGGGGCAGAAGGACGTCACGATCTGGGAGCGCGATGAATCGATCACGGTGTGGGACGGCGTGCGCATCGCCTTCTACATTCTGGCCGTGGGGGCGGTGGTGGCGGTTTCGGTCTATCACCAGCAGCAGGTCCTGGCGGTGATCACGACCCTGCTGGGCGTGGTCCCGGCGCTGGGCAAGGTGTTCCGCGACAGCCTCGGCCGGAGCGCGGACAAGGCGGCGAAAGGGGGCGCATCGGAATGAACCGCCGGCGGTCGAGATATTACCGGCGGGCGCTCATGATGGCGGCCATTCTCGCGATGGCGGTGGTGGTGCGCATGATTCTGCCGCAGCCCACCATCACCATCGCGGTCCACCAGGGAGTGGAAGGCGTCCCCATGAAGCAGGTGGCGGCGCGATTTTGCGAGGACCGGTATCACGGGAAGGTGAAGGTGGTCGAGTTGGCCTATGACGAACTGTTCGCGGCGGAGTGGTGGGCGGTGACCGGCGAAGGCGCCCGATACCCTTTCAGCACGCCGCCGCGATTCGACGTGATCATGCTGGACGACCCGTGGCTGCCGGCATTCGTCCGTGCGGGCGGCGAGCCGTCTCGCTTGATGCCGCTGGACGCGGCGCGGTTGGCGGGCGAAGGCGGCATGAACGATTTCCCGGAGCCTTGCCGCCGCGTGTGCCGGTTCGACGAGCGCGGATCGGAAGTGTATTACGCGCTCCCGTTCACCGGCAATTCGCAGCTTCTGTGCCGTGTGGTGAAGGACGTGAAACAACAGCCGGCCAATTGGGAGGAAGTGCGGAAGCTGCCGGGCAAAGACAAGCTTCCGTATGCCATGCGGCTGGGCCCTGGGAATTCCGTGGTGACCGATTTCCTTCCGATCCTCTGGTCCTACGCGCCGGAGAGTTTCACGGAGCACGACTATTCCCGGCTCGATTCCGAAAAGGCGGCGCAGGCGTTGCGCATGTTTCACAGCCTGGCCTACGGCCAGCATTGGGCCAGCGCGGTGACGCAGGATGTGGATGTGGCGGTCGCGATTGCGCTCGATGCGGCTTCCACGGGCGTCGTGTGGAACGCCTGGGCGATGGCGCTGGAGCGGCTCCGGGATCGAATCGCTCCCACGACGGGCGAGCTCGAATTCGGCTGGTTCGACAAGCAGCAGCCGGTACTGGGCGCGTGGCTGCTGGCGGTCCCGCAGAACGCGCCGCACCCCAAGCAGGCGATGGAGTTCATCGAGTACGCGATCGGGAAGGAGCAACTCAAGCTGGCGGCGCGGTACGGAAATCCTCCGCCGCGGATCAGCATTCTCAGCGACCCGGAGTCGCGGGAGCGGTACCGGTCGTTCCCGGCGCAGTTGGATTCGCTGCAGAGGGCGCGGCCGCGGCCGCGGACTCCATGTTGGCGGGAGGTGGAGAAGGTGGTGAGTGGGGCGCTGTCGATGTGGCGGGAGGAGGAATCGAAGAAGGTGGTGGCGAAGCTGCTGGGAGATTTGGATAGCATCCGCCGTTGGGAGGAACGGGCGGGGTGTGTGGCGCAGTAAGCGCTCCGGATCAGGAGGGGCGAGGCAGTGGGACGGAACATAGGCGTTAGAATAAGC
Organism: Bryobacteraceae bacterium; assembly: GCA_041485845.1. Taxonomy (GTDB): domain Bacteria; phylum Acidobacteriota; class Terriglobia; order Bryobacterales; family Bryobacteraceae; genus OMOG01. The sequence goes on along the minus strand of JBGPKH010000135.1, from coordinate 176 downwards.
CCGGTTTTCCGGGAAGCCTCCGGGCTTCTGCTTCCAAACTGGAACTTCCCAGAACGGGACTTCACCGGCCAATCGTGATGCCCGCGCACATCTAACCCAAACGGAATGTGAACCTTGTAGGCGCATGCACAGATTGGACCGGTGAAGTCGTTAAATACCGGCCAATCTGTTTGACT
>JBGPKH010000134.1:0-16743 GCA_041485845.1 Bryobacteraceae bacterium | reverse complement strand
CTCCAGCAACAGATCGGCCAGCATCTCGCGCACCGGAAGCAATGCCCCAGGCGTCACGGGGTGCTTGTCGACCGCATCCTCATGGTCGGCGGCCGTACGAAGCATCCGGATACCCTCGGCCTTCTTTCCTTCGGCCCATGCGATCAGCGCACTAGCCGCTTCCCACTGCGCGCCGATGGAGCCGCTCAAATCGTAGTCGCGAGTTGCCGGCATGGCCCTGCGGATGGCGTCGATTTCGCCGGCCGAACGCCGCGCGGCGGCCACATCGCCGGCACGGGCGGCTCCAATCGCTCTCGCGTAATGCACCAGCGCTTCGGCGTTCCGAAACCGATTCCAGGGGAACCATGCCGGCTTGATCTCCAGCGCGGCAGCGGCTCTCCAATCGTGCCGCTCCAGAGCCCAGCGCGCCGGCGAGGCCGCAAAGGCGTAGGCGGCGGCGAACTGGTTTTCGTCGAGCCTGGTGATGTCCGCCATCTCCGCCAGCGCCTTTCGAGCGCTCGTGTCCTTCCCCTGCTGGAGATACGCATAAACCAGGTAATCCATCGCGTGGAGCTGGTCGAAAGCTCCGCCGCCGCCGTGCAGGCGCTGCGCCTGTGCGATGGCCGACTTTGCGGAGGCGATGTTCGAGACGATGGAGTCGTCCCACAGCCCCAGCCGGGTGAAGATATGAGACGGCATGTGCAATGCATGCGGCGAATCGGGCGCAATCTTGGCGTATGCCCGCGCCGCTTTGAGGCCCAATTCGGCGAGCGGCGGGTAATCGACGCTGTGAATGATGTAGTGCGCCACGCCGGGATGGTTCGGATGGCGCGACAGCACTTGGTTGAGAATGCCGCTCCCTTTCTTCTGCCACGCATAGGTCTTGTCGGTGGGGTCGAGGTAACCGATCGCCACCAGTTGCAGAGCGTGGAAAATCGCGGCCTCGTCGTCGCTGGGGTTGCGATCGCAGACCTGGGCCAAGGCCCGTTCGTAATTCTTCGCCCGAGTGGTATGATCGGCCGTCTGCCAGTCCTTGTAGAACACCGCGAGGGCATTGATATAGCCGCGCTCGCGGCCGGTCTTCGCGTCCATGGCCAAGGCCCCCTCGAGAGCCGCCGCGCCTTGCTTCAGTTCATCCGGCGAGGGTGGCGCCCATATCGGGTGATACCAGGTCCGCGCGATGCCCCAGGAGGCCATCGCGCAGGTCGCGTCGGCCTTTGCGGCATCGTTGAACGCGATGCGCGCTTCCTCGTAGCCGAACGAATGGAGTAGAGCCGCTCCGCGGGAGATCGACTCTTGCGCCGTGGCGTTGCAGGAGGTCGGAAAGTCCACCGTGCCAAGGCCTGCCACGGCGTGTTGGTGTTGGGAGCGATCTTCCTGTGCCGTCGCGAGTACGGCGTAGAGAATCCATATCACGAGTCGCATACATCCTCCTGTGAGGTCGTCAGCCTGGATGGCAACGGGCCCGCGCATCCTCAGTATACTGTGAGCTCTCGGAAGTCAGAAACCCAGAACGCCCCCGCACAGCCGGACCCGCACCGTCCCCCAGGCGCCCTTCCGCAGAGGGCACGGACGGTTGGCTCCTGACTCCTGACTTCCGACTCCTGACTTCCGACTCCTGACCTCTGACTCCTCAACATCGGCAAGATTTTGTCGATGTTGGCGCTGTAAGCGCCTAAGCTCGCGAACCTCCGTCGGTTGACTCCACTCGCCATAACACCGTAATCTAGATAGAGATTGGGTGATTACACAAACCTCGAAATGGCGCCGGCCTCGGAGATCCTGGCTTGGGCCACGGCCACATTCGGTAATTCGTTTGCCATTGCAACCAGCTTCCAGAAGGAAGGCATGGTGATCGTGGATCTCGCTTCCCGCCTCGGGAAACCGATCCGGGTGTTTACCCTGGATAGCGGCCGGCTTCCGGAAGAGACCTACCGCATGATGGAAGGGGTTCGGGAACGGTACGGCATCGCCGTGGAAATCGTGTTTCCCGACGCGGGCGACGTGGAACTAATGGTCTCCGAGCGCGGGCCGAACCTGTTCTACGAAAACGTGGAAGCGCGGCGGTTGTGCTGCGAAGTGCGCAAGGTTCGCCCCCTGGAGCGCAAGCTGCGCGAGCTGAGCGCGTGGGCCACGGGATTGCGTCGTGAGCAGTCGGAAACGCGCGCGGCGATCGCGAAGGTGGAACCGGTGGATGGGCGCCTGCGCATCAGCCCGTTAGCGGACTGGACCGGTGCGGAGGTCGATCGATATATCGGCGAACACCGCGTGCCTGTGCATCCCCTGTATCAGCGGGGCTACACCAGCATCGGCTGCGCGCCATGCACCCGCGCCGTGGAACCCGGCGAAAACGAGCGCGCCGGACGCTGGTGGTGGGAGCAGGACACCCGGAAAGAGTGCGGGATCCATTTCCCGGCGGACGGACTGGTGCGGCGGCGTGCATAAGGGGTTCACGCTGTGGTTCACGGGCCTGTCCGGCGCCGGCAAGAGCACCATCTCGCGCCTGATCGAGGAACGGCTTCGCGGGCTGGGCGCGAAGGTCGAGGTGCTCGATGGCGACATCGTGCGCACGCACCTCTCGAAGGGCCTGGGCTTCGGCAAGGAAGACCGCGACGAAAACATCCGGCGCATCGGCTTCGTATGCGAGCTGCTGTCGCGCAACGGCGTGATTGCCATCGCCGCGGCGATCTCGCCATACCGCGCCGTGCGGGAAGAGGTGCGCGCGCGCATCGCGAACTTCGTCGAGGTGTACGTGGAGTGTCCGCTAGAGGTTCTGGCGGAGCGCGACGTCAAAGGGCTCTACAAGCGAGCGCTCGCCGGAGAGATCGCGCAATTCACGGGCGTTTCGGATCCTTACGAGCCGCCCCTCGCGCCCGAGGTGGCGGTGAATTCATCGCGGGAAACGCCCGAAGAAAGTGTGGACCGGATATGGGCTACACTGGAACGTTTGGGTCTCGTTTCTTTTGATCGATCTGCATTCGCACACCAACGAATCTGACGGCACCTGTTCGCCCGCTCAGTTGATCGAAGAGGCCGTCCACCGGGGAGTGGACGTTCTCGGGATCACCGATCACGACACCTTTGCGGGTTACGACGAGGCGCTCCCGCTGGCGCACGCCGCCGGCGTGGAGCTGATCTGCGGTATCGAGCTTTCCACCAAGCTCCATGGCCACTCGGTCCACCTGCTGGGATACTTCCTGGCGGCCGATGGCCTGGCCGGATTCCGCGAGTGGGTGTTGGACATGCAGGCTTCGCGCCGCGAACGCAACGTGCGGCTGGCGGCGCGCCTGCGGGAGATCGGCTTCGACATCACTCTGGAAGAGGCCGAAGCGCGCGGCCGCGGCATGACGGGCCGCCCGCACTTCGCGCGCATCATGGTGGAGAAAGGCTACGTCGCGAATATCCGGCAGGCGTTCGACGACTATCTGGACGAATCGGCGAAGGGCTACGTGTACCGGCTGGAGCCGGAGTTTGCCGAGGGCGTTGAGAAGATCCGGCAGGCCGGCGGAATCGCGTCGCTGGCGCACCCCGTGCGCGTGAAAGGCGACGTGCCGGTACTGTTGCCGGAACTGTGCGCCGCCGGCCTGAACGCCATCGAGGCGTATCACAGCGACCATGGCGCGAGTGAGACCGAGCTGTACCTGGCCATGGCGAAGGAGTACGGGTTGCTGGTGACCGGCGGCTCGGACTTTCACGGCGAGGTGAAGCCGGGAGTCAATCTGGGGACCGGCTGCGACGGCAATCTCAAAATTCCGAGCGACCTGGTGGAGCGGCTGCGGGCGCGGTAGGGCAAGAAAAACCGTTCTGGCCACGCATGAACACGAATGCACACAAATAACTAATTTGCCCGCAAGCGGTTGGGCGAAACTGAGTCAGGTGACCCTGATCCTGGGGATGCTGGGCGGCGCGTGGGCGCCCGCTTTCACCTTTCCTCAGTGGCTGCAGAAAGCGACCTTCGCCGTGCCCACGCGTTGGGCGGTGTACGGTCTCGACGCGATGACCTGGCGGGGCCCCGGCTTCGAGGCCGCCGTGGGGCCGATCGCGGCGATGCTCGGATTTGCGGTGTTATTCGGCGCACTGGCGGTGTGGCGCTTCCGTTGGGAAGCGGAGTAACGTGAAGCGAAGATTCAACCGCGCACGTATCCCAGAGCAATGACCTTGCCGAAATGCGGCGAGTACACCGAGGACGTGATCTCGGCTTCGCGGCCGCCGACTGTCAGCTTCGTGCCCGCGGCCACGGGTTCTGCGGCATCCAGCTCGATGCGCTCCAGTTTCTTGTGTACCTGCCCGAGGGCGCGGATGCGCTCCACGATTTCCTGGCCGATGTAGCATCCCTTGGTGAAGCTCACGGCGTGCATCTGCTGCGTCTCCTGCGCCAGCGAAGTTTCGCGGATGTCCTCGCCGTAAACCGGCTTGCCGTTCTCGATGCGCACGATGCGCGCGTCCTCGAGCGTCGCGGGTTTGGCGCCGGCCGATTCGAGTTGCCGCACGATCTCCGCCATCTGGCCAGCAGCGCAGTAGATGCGATACCCCGGCTGGCCCGTCAGCGTGAACGGCGCCACCGAGTGTTCGCCCGCCGGAAGCTGGATGGACTCGGCGGCCGGGCCTTCCACCCCGATCGCCGCGGTCTGCGTGGTGACGTCTTCCAACTCCACCTGGTCGGCAACCTTGTATTTCAGGATGTGGCGTTGGACCTTTTCGCGGAGGTTCGGCTCGGTATCGATGAGGAAGTGGTCTTCGAAGGCGACGAGGTATAGGTCGGCCTGGATGCGGCCCTGCGGGCTCAACAGGAACGCATAACAGGACGAGCCGGCCGCCATCTTCTTGACTTCGTTGCTGGTGATATTGTGCAGCAGGCGGGCCCGGTCGCGGCCGCGCGCCACGATGCGGCCGCGCGCCGAAAGATCCAGCCAGGCCGCGCCGCCTCGCAACGCTTCGTAACCTTCGCTCATACTTCCAGAATAGAATAGACCCAATACGCCGTGGACTCCCAACGCCGGCAGCAGATCGAGCGGATTTACCACGCGGCTCTCGATCGGCCGTCGAACCAACGCGCCGCGTTCCTGGACGGGGCCTGCGGTGAGGATTGCGATCTTCGCCGCGAGGTAGAATCCCGGTTCGCGCAGGCGCCCACGGAGACTGTGGTAGACGGAGCGGTAGCCGCGGGCACCATGCTCGGACCATACCGCGTCGAAGCGCCGCTCGGGGCGGGAGGTATGGGAGTGGTGTACCGCGCGATCGACACCCGCCTCAACCGCCCGGTGGCGGTCAAGTTCCTCTTCGCCGATCTCGCCGATACCACGGCGCGGCGGCGATTTCAGACCGAAGCCCAGACCGCCTCATCGCTGAACCATCCGCATATTCTCACGGTCCTCGATGTCGGTGAGCATGAAGGCCGGCAGTACCTCGTCACCGAATTCGTAGACGGCGGCACCTTGCGCCGATGGAAACAGGACACGCAGCCCGGGTGGCCGCAGATTGCGGAACTGATGGCCGGGGTCGCCGACGGGCTGGCCTGCGCCCATGAAGCCGGCATTCTGCACCGCGACGTCAAACCCGACAACGTCCTGGTATCCCGTAACGGCTATGCCAAGCTCGCCGACTTCGGGCTCGCGAAACTGATGGAGCCCAACAGCGGCGGGCCCGAGACCCGCACCGCTACGGAGATGCGCACAAGGCCCGGGACGGTCCTTGGCACCATCGCCTACATGTCCCCGGAACAGGCGTCTGGCCGGCCGGTGGATGCCCGCAGCGATATCTTCTCACTGGGCGTGGTCCTGTATGAGCTTCTTGCGGGCCGCCGGCCGTTCGATGGCGCAACGGATCTGGAGACTTTGCAGTCGGTCATTCACCGTCCGCTGGAACCGCTCGGCAAACTTCGACCCGATCTGCCCGTGGGACTGCGGGTCGCGATCGAAAAAGCGCTGGAAAAAGATCCCCCAGACCGCTACCAATCCGCGCGGGAGCTGGTCGTCGATCTGCGGCGGGAAGCGCGTCAAGGCGTCACTGCGCCTGTCCGCCCGCGTTGGCTCACCATGGCGGCGATCGCCGGCGCGATTCTGTTGTTGGTTGCCGCCATCGTCCTCGTGGTATTTCGCAGCGGTCCGGCAAAGGCGCCGCCGTCCGCCACGTTCGCTCAGGTCACCGACCTGCCCGGTGAAGAATACTTCCCCAGCCTCGCCCCGGATGGAAAATCGGTGGTCTACCAGAGCCAGGCTTCGGGCCGTTGGGATATCTACCTGCAACGCGTGGGAGGCGGGAGCCCGATCAACCTCACGAAGGATTCCGGCGTACACAACGTCACTCCGGCGTTTTCGCCCGACGGGGAGCTGATCGCATTCGCGTCCTATCGGTCCGCCCCGGAGGCGCGAGTGGGTCTGTACCTCATGGGCGCGACCGGGGAATCGGTTCGCCGGCTCAGCGATCTCTGCTTTCACCCTTCCTGGTCGCCGGATGGCAGGGAGATCGTCTGCTCGACGGAACTGATTGAAAGGCCCCAGGCCCGCGCGCCCACCAGCAGGCTGTGGAGGATCGAGGTCGCGACCGGCCGGAAGCGGACCATCGGCAGTTCGGATGGAATCCAGCCCGATTGGTCTCCCCATAATCTCCGCGTCGCTTTCGCGGCGGGCTTGGGGGGCCAGCGGGACGTGTGGACTATGCCGATCGATGGAGGCGAGGCCGTTCCCGTAACCCAGGATCAACCCGTGGACTGGAGCCCCCGCTGGGCTCCCGATGGCAAGCACCTGTACTTTGCCAGCGACCGCGGCGGGAGCATGAATCTCTGGCGAGTGGCCATCGACGAAAAAACCGGACGCACACTGGGGGAGCCCCATCCCGTCACAACGCCGGCCCGTTATTTGGAGCACATCAGCCTGTCGCGCGACGGCACCCGGATGGCCTATGCCGATCAAACGCAGGATGTCCAAATCTACAAGGTGGCGTTCGATTCTCTCACGGAAACCGTCCAGGGGACGCCCATTCCCATTACCAGGGGTTCCAAGCCGCACTGGTTCCCGGACCCATCGCCGGACGGAAAGTCGCTGACATTCTGCAGCATGCAAAAGCCCGAGGACATTTTCGTAATCGGTACCGATGGCATGGGGCTGCGCCAACTCACGAACGACTCGTTTATGGATCGCTTTCCGCGGTGGTCGCCGGATAACCGGCGGATCGCGTTCATGTCCGACCGCAGCGGCCGGCCGGAAATCTGGCTGATCAATGCCGACGGCGGCGACATGCGCCGGCTGACTTACACGGACGGTACCGGCGACACGGTGGTGGCGGGCGCCGTCTGGTCACCAGATGGCAAGCGGATCGCCTACAATCGCGCCGATAAAGACCCGTGCATCATCGAAGTGGATACGCCGTGGAAAGACCAGCAGCCAGTGCCGATACCCACCCAGAAACGGTGGGTGAGAACCTGGTCACCCGACGGACGGCGCCTCGGTTTGCTAATCGGCCCCAAGGCGTTTGTGTACGATTTCGACACTGGAACGTCCACCGAGCTGGGACGGGGCGGGCAGCCGGTATGGCTTCGCGATAGCCGGCGCATGGTCATGGAATCGGGCAGCAATCTGGAACTGGTCGACACCATTACCAGGCGTTCCAAGGTATTGCTCTCGGTCGCGCCGAAACACGTGGAGGGCAGATTGTCGATTTCTCCCGACAATCGCACCATCTACTTCACGGCCAGCAGCACGGAAGCCGACATCTGGCTGGCTACCTGGAAATGACGCGACCGTCCTGGAGATCCTAGACAATCCGCCGCATATAGGCCGCGATCGCCAGAATGATCAACCCGGAGATGACTGCTCCGATCATCATGCGCGCGCGGCGCGGATTGTGAGGCTGGGTGATCAGGAACGCCACCGTGAACACGTGCAGCGCCAGCAGCAGCTTGACGCCCAGCAGGATGTGGTAAGTCGCGCTGTGGCCGGCATTGGTCAGAATGTTGAACACCCCGGAGATGATGAGCCCGCACACCGCCGCCAAAACCAGGGGCCGGTAGGCTGCCGCCGCTTTCCCTGCCAGCGCCTCGCCCGCCTCCGGAGCCAGCGAGCCCAACGCCGGCGTCATCACCAGGCGTCCGTAGAGAATTCCGCCGATCAACGTCGCCATCGAAGACAAGTGCAACCACCGCATGACAACAAGGAGCGCTTCTTCCATATGGTGAGTATACAATCGGCATATGATCCACGAGATCCTTCCGGTGGGAATGCTGGCCTGCAACTGCTCCGTCTTCGGCGACGAACAGAGCCGCGAGGGCATGGTCGTGGATCCGGGAGACGACATCGAACAGGTGCTCGAGATCGTCCGCAAACACGGGCTCACCGTGAAGGCCATCGTGATCACCCACGCCCACATCGACCACATCGGCGGCGCGCAGAAGCTCAAGCGGGCCACCGGCGCGCCGGTCTACATGAACAGCAACGATACGGCGCTGCAGAAGATGATGGATGTGCAGGCCGGCTGGCTCGGTGTGCCGGCGCCGGAAGCGGTGTCGATCGACGTAGCGGCGCGCGAAGGCGACACAGTGATGGTGGGGACCACCGGGTTCCACATTCTGCACACGCCGGGGCACACGCCGGGCAGCATCAGCCTGTGGAGTCCGTCGGAGAACAAGCTGCTGGCCGGCGACACGCTGTTCCGCGAAAGCATCGGCCGCACCGACCTGCCGGGCGGCGACTTTCGCCAGATCCTGGCGTCGATTCGCGGCAAGCTGCTGCAGCTTCCGGAGGATGCCGTGGTGATTCCGGGCCACGGCGAGAATACCACCATCGGGTGGGAGAAGCGGTTCAATTCCTTTTTGCGAGGGTAACGATGCCCAGTGTAAAGGCCGCGGTGTTGCCGCAAGCGCGAGGGACGGTCGCGGTCGAGACCGTCGAGTTGAGCGGGCCCGGTCCCGGCGAGGTCCTGGTGCGCATGGAGGCCTGCGGCATCTGCCATTCGGACCTCTACGTGTCGGGCCTCGAGAAGCTGCCGCTGACGCCCGTCACGCTGGGGCACGAAGGCATCGGCCGGGTCGAGGCATTGGGCGATGGCGTGAGCCAATGGGCGCGCGGCGACCGCGTGGGCATCACTTTTCTGGGCGCGACCTGCGGGACCTGCGAATGGTGCGGATCGGGGCGCGAGCGCTTCTGCCCCAAGCAGGCCAACTTCGGATACAGCTTGAACGGCGCGCTTTCGGAATACGCGGTGGTGCCGGCGGCCGGGCTGGTGCGCGTGCCGGCGGATCTTCCGGCCGCGGAGGCAGCGCCGCTCTGCTGCGCGGGCTGGACGGCCTACGGCGCACTGCGCGAGGCCGGTCTGGAGAGCGGCCAAAAGGTGGCGCTGTTCGGATACGGCGGCCTCGGACATCTGGCGCTGCAAATGGCGCGCCACCGGGGATTGCGCGTGGCGGCGGTCGATCTCTCTGCCGAGAAACTGGCGATGGCCCGCGCCAACGGCGCCGAGATTGCGGTAGCCGGCGAGAACGCCGGCCGCGCCTTGCAGAAGGAGTATGGCGGCGTGGACGCAGCCATCGTCCTGACGCCCTCGCCCGCCGCCATTCAGCAGGCATTTCGCGCGCTCAAGCGGACCGGCACGCTGGTCCTGGTGGGAATTTCGGTGAACCAGTACGACCTGCCGCTGGTCGATACCATCGTCAAGGGCATCGCGGTGCGCGGCAGCTATCTTGGGACGCGCCAGGAGCTGGAGGAGGTGTTCGACCTCGCGCGCAACGGCGCCATCCGCGCGCATGTCCACACCCACGCGCTGGAGGAAACGCCGGCGATCCTGGAGAGCATGCACCGCGGCGAAATCCTGGGGCGGGCGGTAATTGCGTTTTGAGTATCCTGGAGGCACGAACTATGCCCTCAACGGTTCTCGACTACATCACGATTAAGGGCTTCAAAAGCATTGCTTTCGTGGAGAAGCTGACCCTCAGACGATCAATGTAGTGATCGGTTCAAACGGCTCGGGGAAGTCGAACTTCATTGGGGTCTTCTCGTTTCTCCACGCGATCCGGGAGGGCCAGCTCCGGGCCTACGTCACGGCGGCGGGCGGCGCCGAAAAGGTGCTCCACTTCGGCTCGAAAACCACACCAGAGATCCGCTTCCTCTTTTCTTTTGCAGACGGGACGAGCCTCTATGACCTGACGCTCACTCCAACCGAGGAGGACGGACTTTTCCCTTCCCGGGAAGTTGTCCATTGGGAGGACCGCACCAAAAGGCGTTTTGCAGAACTTGTGCCGCGGCAACAAGGGCGCGAGGCCGGCATCAGCAACCCTGAGGAACCCAGAGCCCAGTGGGTGGGGGATCGGCTCGTACGCTGGCGGGTCTATCATCTGCATGACACCAGTTCATCTTCGCCTATGCGCAAGACCGCGAAACTGGACGACAACGATTTCCTGCGTTCCGACGGCTCGAATCTTGCACCGTTTCTCTATTACCTCCGAGAGCGCCACGAGGACTCTTACAGCCTGATTCAGCGGACCGTGCAAGGGGTCGCGCCGTTTTTTGACGACTTCCAGTTGAAGCCCCTGGAACTCAAACCGGACAATATCAAGCTCGAGTGGCGGCACACGCGATCAGATCAGTATTTCGATGGCTCGTCGCTCTCCGACGGCACGCTCCGGTTCATAGCCCTGGCAACGCTCTTTCTTCAGCCCGAGGAGTATCGCCCATCGGTGATCCTGGTCGACGAACCCGAACTCGGCTTGCATCCCTACACCATCGAGATGCTGGCTTCTTTGATTCGGCAGGCCTCGGTAGGCACCCAGGTGATTGTGTCCACGCAATCCTCCTTGCTGTTGGACCATTTTGAGCCGGAGGATGTCCTGGTTGCCGATCGCGCAGGCGGCGGCACGCAACTCACTCGTCTGAGCGCCGGCCAATTGGGCGTCTGGCTGGAACGTTACAGCCTGGGGCAGCTTTGGGAGAAGAACGAATTTGGCGGGCGGCCGGTTCCGGAGTGAGCCATGGCGCGACTCCTGGTGCATGTCGAGGGTCCGACGGAGGAAGGCTTCGTAAACGCAGTGCTACGCGACCACTTCGCCAGGCCGCCCGCGGTCCGGTCCGCGAGAACCCCGCCCGGAGGTGACGAAAGGCTATCATGCCGTCAGCGCTCGGATCGTGGGAAACGCGCGTCTGCGAAGCCGTCGCGGCGGAATTTGTAGTTGGCCCTTTGTAAAAGAGGACATAATGAACCATCTTAAGGAAGACCCGGGGTGCATCGCGACCACCATGGTCGATTACTACGGTTTGCCTCAGCGTGGAGACGACGCCTGGCCGGGACGCGCTCAGGCCGCTTTTGAAACCGGCCCTGGCAGGGCAGCTTGCGTGGAAGACGCCCTACGAAGAGATTTGACAGCCGCGATGGGCGAGCACTTCCATCCCCGGCGCTTCGTTCCCTTCGTCGTGCTCCACGAGTTCGAAGGCCTACTGTTCAGCGATTGCGCCGCCTTCAGCCGCGGCATTGCGAGGCCCGATCTCGAGTCGGGCTTCCAACAGATTCGCGATCAGTTTCCAACGCCCGAAGAAATCAACGATTCGCCGGTCACAGCGCCGTCGAAACGGATCGCCGCTCTCGTGCCCGGATACGAGAAGCCACTCCTTGGCAGACAGGCCGCGCTGGAGATTGGGCTTTCCCGCATACGGGCGGAGTGTCGTCATTTCGACGGCTGGCTGCGCCGGCTCGAATCACTCGTCGAGTGAGGGGAGCCCTCACTTCTTGGTCGTCAAGTCGGCGATGGAAGCCTTGAGCAGACCCACTGCATACGCCGTATTGTGGATCCCCATGCTGCCGTCGTTGGCGACGAACTGCCAGTTGAAGGCCCCTTCCAGTTGATTCCGTGTCCACGCGGCATCGATGGTGAGCGACGACTTCGCCTTGCCCACCGGTGGCAGCAACGCGGACAACTCGTCGAGCAGGTGCTGCACTTCGGTCTGCACCCCCTCGATGATGCCGTCGTCGTTGTAGTCCATCAGCCGGAAATCGAACTTGCCGATCATCCGCCCATGGCACTGCTGGCAAGCGCCCACCAAGTCGTGCTGGACATTGTTTCCGTCGATCCAGCTCGGCTTGAACGTGTGCCCGCCGGCGTGGGTGAATGACGCATCCGTTTCCGCAACCGCCGGCATGTGGCAGGCGACGCAGGTGTCTTCCACCACAAGAGAATGCGCCGAGCTGGGGATCGACTGGCCGTAGGTGAAACCGTTGGCGCCTTCCAGCATGTCGGCTTGCGGCCCGTGATGGGGTCCGAAACGCGATGAGGCCGCTGCGGTCGCTGCATAGACCGCCGCATTCTGGCGGCTCTGGTGGCAATTCATGCAGAGCATGCCGGCGCCGCCATCCGTGACCGTCGTGCCATCGGCCAGCTTCACCGCTTCCGTTCGGACCAGGTGCAGGGCGGCGCCGGGGGTGGTCTGCCCGTGCGGCTCGTGACAGGTCTGGCAGGTGATCGCGGTGTAATCCGTGATGGTGGCCGCGACCCCTTGCACCTTCTGCAGGAACCCGGGCCCGGTGTGACAGCCCACGCAACTTTCCCGTCCCGCGCCGGAAGGATCGCGCGTAACCACGGCGTGCCGGGAATTGTTCCATTCGCCGTTCTTGATGTGGTGCGTCGGAGCGTCGTGGCATTGCGCGCAATCCGCCGAACCCATGCTGACCGAGATCGCGACCTTCGCGGCGGACGCCGCGTGGATGCTGCCGGGTCCGTGGCAGTTCTCGCACTGAATGTTGGCGACATTCTTGAGCGCGTCGGGCAAGGCCTCAAAGGCGCCCGCCTTCAAGACGCTGGGGAACGTCCACTTCAACAGCGCGGCGACGTCGTCGAACCCGCCGTTCACCGCATTGGCGTTGGTGTCGTAGCCCACCGTGTGGCACGCCACGCACCCGGTGCCGTAATGATCGCTGGCGATACCATCCACGCCGTCTTTGAACAGCGTCGCATGAGCGGTCTTGGACCACGACACGGCCATGTTCTGGGCGAGGCCCCCGCTGTGACAGCGGCTGCACGTGGCGATCCCCACGTAGGTAGCGGCGATGAAGGTCTGGGCGACCTTGACCGTACCGGCGCTGGTCGTGCTGATGGTGGCCTGCACCACGTATTGGCCCACCACGTCCGGACGCAGCAGCGCGCGTCCCGCCACCTGCGCGACCAGGCGGTCGGAAGGCTCGTAGACGGGCACTTCTTTTCCCAGCGGGCCGTCGGCCAGCACCGCCTTGGACGTCAGCGGCTTGAGGGTCAGTTCCCACGTCACGCCGGTGATGTCCGCGGCGGGCACGGCGCTGTTCACTTGCGCCTCCAGGTACGCCGGCGCGCCAAGGCCCACCGTGAACAGGCCGCCCGAGATCTGGGTGGTCGCGGGAAGCTTGTAGGCGGCGATATCGCCGCGAGTGAGCGGACGCGAGGCAAGTTTGGCCTGAAGGCTGGTTTGGGCCGGCACCGCGGTCGCGGCGCCCAAAGCCATTGCCACCACTGCCACAAGGCCAGTTGGCGCTTTGTGAAAGTTCCTTAGGACCATCGAATTTCTCATTTCGAAAGCCAGAATGGCACATGGCGATAAAAGAGTCAAGGGCCTTATTATCTTATAGGACCCGATTCGCGCCGAAACCTCACGGGCTTCGGCGGGCTGCCAACTTGCGCTAAGATTCTCCCATGGCCAACGTCTACCCGCCCAGCCCCGAGTTCGTCAAGCACGCGCACGTGAAGGGAATGGAGGGCTACCGCGAGCTGTACCGGAAAGCCGCGGAGAATCCCGAAGAGTTCTGGGGCAAGCTGGCCGAAAAGGAGCTCTTCTGGTTTCAGAAGTGGTCCCACGTCTTCGAGTGGCATCCGCCCTTCGCCAAGTGGTTCGTGGGCGGCAAAATCAACGTCTCTTACAACTGCCTCGACCGCCACCTCACCACCCATCGCAAGAACAAGGTCGCGATTCTCTGGGAGGGCGAGCCCGGAGATCAGCGCATGATCTCTTACCAGGAGCTGCACCGCCTGGTCTGCCGCTTCGCCAACGTGCTCAAGGGCCGCGGCCTCAAGGCCGGCGACTGCGCCATCATCTACATGGGCATGGTGCCGGAGCTGCCGGTCGCGATGCTGGCCTGCGCGCGCCTCGGCATCACCCACAGCGTGGTCTTCGGCGGCTTCTCGGCCGAAGCGCTGAAGGCCCGCATCCAGGACCTCGAGGCGCAGGTGGTGATCGCCGCCGATGGCGCCTGGCGCCGCGGCAAAGAAGTCCGCCTCAAGGATGCCGTCGATGAAGCCGTGGCCGAATGCCCCAGCGTGCGCGACGTCATCGTCTACCGCCGCACCGGCGGGTCCATCCACATGCAGGAAGGCCGCGACCACTGGTGGCACGAGCTCGACGCCGCCGTGACTGAAGACTGCCCGGCGGAGCCGCTCGATAGCGAGCATCCGCTCTACGTGCTCTACACCTCGGGCACCACGGGCAAGCCGAAAGGCATCGTCCACACCACCGCCGGATACCTGCTGCAGACGCACATGACCATGCAGTGGGTGTTCGATCTGCGCGACAGCGACACCTTCTGGTGTACCGCCGATATCGGCTGGGTGACCGGCCACAGCTACATCGTCTACGGGCCGCTCTCGGCCGGCGCCACCAGCGTGATGTACGAGGGCGCGCCCGATTTTCCGCAGCCCGACCGCTTCTGGCGGCTGATCGAAAAGTACCGCATCAACATCTTCTACACCTCGCCGACCGCCATCCGCGCCTTCATCCGGCAGGGCGACCAGTGGCCCAACGCGCACGACATGTCGAGCCTGCGGCTGCTCGGTTCGGTCGGCGAGCCCATCAACCCCGCGGCGTGGGAGTGGTATTACAAAACCATCGGGAAGGAGCGCTGCCCCATCGTCGACACCTGGTGGCAGACGGAAACCGGCGCGATCATGATCGCCCCCATGCCCGGCGCGGTGCCGCTGAAGCCCGGGTCGGCGACGCTGCCCATGCCCGGAATCCTGGCCGACGTGGTGGACCTCTCCGGCAAACCCGTGGAGGACAACCGCGAAGGATTCCTCATCATCCAGCGGCCGTGGCCGGGCATCGCCCGCACGCTGTGGCGCGATCCCGACCGCTACCGGCAGCAGTATTGGGAGCGCATCGAGGGCGTGTACCTGGCGGGCGACGCCGCGCGCCGCGACGAGGACGGCTACTTCTGGATCCTCGGCCGCGTGGACGACGTCATGAACGTGAGTGGCCACCGTCTGAGCACCATGGAGCTGGAATCCGCCCTGGTAAAGCATCCAGCGGTGGCGGAAGCCGCCGTGGTCGGCAAGCCGCACGAGATCACCGGCCAGTCCGTGGCGTGCTTTGTCACGCTGAAGAAAGGGAACTGGGACCACACCGAGCTGGCCGAGGAACTGCGCAAGTGGGTGGCCCACGAGATCGGCAGCTTCGCCAAGCCCGAACAGATCCGCTTCACCGATTCACTGCCGAAAACGCGCAGCGGCAAGATCATGCGCCGCCTCTTGCGCGAGATCGTGACTTCGAATTCCGTGACGGGCGACGTCACCACGCTCGAAGATCTGTCCGTAGTGACGCGCCTCGCCGCCCAGCACGACGAGGAGTAGACGACGCAGAAATGCGTTTCGAAGGGCCGGTTTGTTGAAAAGGGAAGACTTGTCAAAAATCGGCGACGCATGTCTGCGTCTTCTCTCGCTGGAGTCTGTTACGCCTGGGGGTCCGGCCCAAGACAAAACCGCAAGTTTCGTGGCGGTGGGTATACTGATTCTAAAGGGCTCCGACGCGAAAAACCGCAAGCATGCCCGCGGTTTTCGGTTTCCTGTGCACCAAGCCCTGAGAAAGAGCCGAGACCGCAACTCCCTCTCCTGATTTAATACTGACATGCGTGTCAAGAGCTTCGCGGGTGTTTTGAGAAAACCAGAGCTGAAAATAAAGGAGAAATAAATTTCAAAAATCGGAACTGGTGCTTTTTGGCGGTGTGGATTCAGGAGTTTTCCTGCCGTGAGGGGCAGGAGAAGAGCACTCTGGGTGGCCGAGCAAGCAGCTAGCCGGTGGGTACGATCCCGAATGTCTCACATTTGATACAGTGGCATTGTGCGGCCGATTATCTTCCATCCCAAAGCGCGGGAGAGTATACGCCGGTTTCCGAAGGATGCGCGAACCCGCCTGGGCAGGGGGGCAGGGGACTCTTCCGGCTACAGATGGGGGAGCAGATTGGTATACCAAACTCCCGGCCGATGCCAGCAGTCGCTACTGACGTATCGGAACTCCGAGTGAAGGCGGAGGACGGCAGTTTCCGCGTGTTTTTACGATGCGGCTTCGTCACAGGGTGTTCTGGTCTTTCATGCCTTCGTCAAGAAGACCCAGCGGACACCTCCTCTCGAACTGGAGTTGGCCAGAAAACGGTTGAAGGAGCTTCTCGATGCATAAACTCAAACCGATTGTCGCCAAAACGCCAGAAGAGTTGGCAAGGTGTGCAGCTATGCGCCGTGGGGAATCAAGCTGTGCCTGAACGGACACGAATGGGCAAGCGGCAACTGGACCAGAAGAAGATCGCCTACGAGGCACTGGACAATGGATTCCTGTCTTGTGGCGATCCGGGCAAACTGCAAGAAATCTGTGACGCGTTGGGCCCGGAGAACATCGATCGGGTGTTCCGAAAATGGCTGCAGCGCATCCCACTGCCGTTGCTGCCGGAGCATCGGCCGGCAGGCTGCGATTGGAATCTATCGATCTGGCAGATGGAAGTGAGCCTGACGCAGATCTTCGACCGGCCTTTGCGCGGGCGGGAGTTCTTCGAAGAAAT
>JBGPKH010000133.1:0-16756 GCA_041485845.1 Bryobacteraceae bacterium | reverse complement strand
GGCGACTACCCGGAGGCCGGTGCTGCCGAGGTTCTGTCCGATGTGCGTGCCGCCGGCTCGCCACACGATCTCCCCGGTCTAGAAGGTCAATGGCTCGAGAAATGACGCTACCGTAATGTGGGCCGCCTGCCGATAGCATTACGTAAACTCTTGCCTGGTTGGTTCCTGGCCACGCCAACTCCCAAAACCTAAACCTTCCGCCAATCCAGCCGATCTG
This sequence comes from Bryobacteraceae bacterium, assembly GCA_041485845.1. Taxonomy (GTDB): domain Bacteria; phylum Acidobacteriota; class Terriglobia; order Bryobacterales; family Bryobacteraceae; genus OMOG01. The sequence continues at coordinate 16,539 of JBGPKH010000133.1, read as the reverse complement.
TTTAGTGGAACTCAATGCCGAACGCCGTCTCCACCCCGCTTCCCCTTCCGCGCTGGCGGGGCCTGCTGACACCTTCACTGGCAGACCTGTTTTTTCCGGTCTTGCTGCTGGCTGCATTTGGCCGCTTGAAGTCGTGGCAGGCCCTGCTGGCCGATGGCGACACCGGATGGCATATCCGCACCGGCGACTTCATCCTGCAAACCGGCACGGTTCCGCTTCACGATCCGTTCTCGTTCTCGCGTCCGGACCAACCGTGGTTCGCCTGGGAGTGGCTGGCGGATGTGGGGTTCGCGCTGCTCCACGGCTGGCGAGGGTTGGAGGCGGTGGCGGGCTTTTCCGCGATCCTGCTGTGTCTATCCGCAGTCCTGCTCTTGCACTGGCTCCTGCGGCGCGGGGCCGGCCTGTGGATCGCTCTGCCAGTGGCCCTGGCCGTGGTCAGCGCCTCGAGCATTCACTACCTGGCGCGACCGCACATTTTTTCCCTGCTGTTCGTGACGCTGGTGTTGTGGCTCCTGGAGGAGGACCGGCGCAGGCCTACTGCGGTGGTCTGGATCCTGGCGCCGGTCTTGGCGTTGTGGGCCAACCTGCACGGCGGGTTCGTTTGCGGGTTGGCGATCCTGGGGCTGAGGGCGGTGGTCTGCGCGCTCGAACGGGACTGGGTGGCGTTCGGACGCTACGGGACGCTTACGGCCTTATGTTCAGCCGCCACGCTGCTGAATCCGTACGGGTGGCATTTGCACCAGCACATTTTCGCCTATCTCGGCTCCTCCTGGATTCTCGACAATGTGCAGGAGTTTCAGTCGCCGCACATCCGGTCTGAAAACATGCAGGTATTCGCGGTGCTGCTGCTTTTCGGCGTGGCCATGGTCTCCCGTGCGTTCGCGCGGAAACAGTGGTTCGAAGGTGCGCTGGTGCTGGCGTGGGGGTTCGCCGCCCTGCGTTCGGCACGGCACGTGCCGCTCTATGCCGTGGCTGCTGCCCCTCTGATCGCCCAGGAGTGTGCGGCGTGGTGGGCGGCGGCGGCCAATGGCTTGCCGCCGCGCTCGGCAGCGCGGATTCTCTGGGAGTTGTCGCAGGAGTTCGGCAGGTCGCGGCGGATCGGCCTGTGGACCCCGGCGCTCGCTGTCCTGGCCCTCTGGATGGCGCTTCCTCAAGCTGGACTTCGGGATTTTCCCGAAGCGCGATTTCCGGTCGCGTCGGTGGCGCGGAATCTGGATCGCCTGCAGCCTCCCAATTCGGCGCCGCGCATTCTGACCTCGGATCAGTGGGCCGATTACCTGATCTTCAAGCTCTATCCTCGCCAGCGCGTGTTCTTCGACGGGCGGAGCGACTTCTACGGTCCCACCGTCGGTTCGGACTACCAGGCGCTGCTTTCGGCGGGACGCGGGTGGCGTGATGCGCTGGAGCGCTACCGGTTCGCCATCGCGCTGCTGCCCCTCGATTGGCCGCTGGCGGCGGTTCTCGAGCGCGACCCCGGCTGGCGCCTGGTGGACCGGGATGCCCAATCGGTTCTCCTGGTGCGCCGGGACGCGGCCCTAAAGGAAACCCGCGAATCCGCCGAATGTAGGTTTGTGGGTGAATGAATGCGCTTGAATCGAAGATTCGCGATCGTCGTGGGAAGCAGCCTCCTGTGGGCCCTTCTGGTAGCTGCCATTTTCTACCGGGTGGCCGCCAGCGGCACGCGCCGCGGCGCACCGGGTCGCGGAAAAGCGCTGGTTGTGGCGGCTCAGGCCCTGCCGCTCGGCGTGGTGATCGGCCCGGAGTCGGTCAAGATTGTGGAGGCGCCGGAACACCTGTTTCCCAAAGGGGCGTTTTCCACCTTGGAAGAGGTATTGCAACGCCCGGTTGTGAGCCCCATCGAGCAGGGTGAACCCGTGGTGGAGGCGCGCATCGGCGCGAAGGGCAGCGGCGTGGGGCTGGCCCCCATGATTCCGCCCGGTCTACGCGGCATTTCGGTTCGCGTCAACGACGTGGTGGGGGTTGCCGGGTTTGTGCTGCCCGGAATGCGGGTCGATGTTCTGGTGACCGGCCGCCCCCCGGGACACGAGGACACCATGACCAACACGGTCTTGCAGAATATCCTGGTGCTCTCGGCCGGGACGACCATCCAGACGGACGCCAAGAGCCATCCCATCAGCACCGCGGTAGTCACCCTGCTGGTGAATCCGGCGCAGGCCGAGGCCCTGACGCTGTCCAACACCGAGGGGCATATTCAACTGGTTCTGCGGAACTCCACGGACCAACAGGTAGAACGCACGCCGGGCTCGCAGGTGCGCGAACTCTATGGTCTCGGGCCCCAGGTACGCCCTGCTGCCCCAGCCCAGCCGGAACCAGATCGTCCCAGGAAAGCTCCGGCGGAACCGGTGCGGCCGGCCAGGGTCCCGTTGGTAGCGGCCGGGGCCACCGTGCCCCATCCCGACGAGATCATCATGATCCGCGGCAACCAGAAAACGATCGAGGCGGCCCCACCGAAAATAGCGAATTGACATGAGACTCGTACCTGAGAGGAGAATCGGTCCGTGGGTCCTGCTACTGGCCCTCGCAAGCACCGCGCCGGCGAGCGACACAATCCTGTCCGGACCTTCGGAAATCACCCTTGCGGTGGGGCGCGGCATCGTGGTCGACTGCCCGAGAGGCGTGCTGCGAGTCGCCACCAGCAGCCCCGAAATTGTGGACGTGGTGGCCGCCAGCAACCAGGAAGTCCTGTTTCATGCCAAAGCGCTGGGGCAGGCTACGCTCTTCATCTGGTCCAAAACCGGCGACCGCAAGGTCTACGAAGTGACGGTCGAGGCCAACCTGGAACCGCTGCGGCGGCTGGTGCACGATGCGTTCCCCGGCGAAGAAATCGAGATTCGCGCGTCGCGCGATTCTCTGGCGTTGGTGGGAAAGGTCGGCAGCCAGGCCCTGGCTGACCGCGCCCTGGCGCTGGTAGCGGCTTCGGTGAAGGGAGCCGTCAGTAACCTGAAAGTCACTCCTCCAGGCGTGGAGAAGCAGGTGGTCCTGCACGTCAAGTTCGCGGAATTGAATCGGACCGCCGCTTCGGCGTTCGGAGTGAACCTCCTGTCCACCGGGGTTCTCAATACGCCGGGGCGAATCACGTCGGGCCAATTCCCCTCGGGCAACCCGGGGCAGTTGACCGGCACGATTCCCGGCAGCGCCGCCGGAGCCACCAGCACGTTTTCGCTCTCCGACGTGCTCAACATTTTCGCGTTCCGCCCGGACCTGAACCTGGGAGTTTTGATCCGCGATCTGCAGACGCGCGGCCTGTTGCAGATTCTGGCCGAACCCAATCTGGTGGCGAGCAACGGGAAAGAGGCGAGCTTTCTGGCGGGCGGCGAATTCCCCATTCCCGTAGCCCAGGCAGGCAACGCCGGCGCCATTTCCGTGGTGTTCCGCGAGTACGGAATCAAGCTGTCGTTCCTGCCACAGATTACGGCCCATGGCACCATCCGCCTGCACGTGAAACCGGAGGTATCGAGCATCGATTCGAGCAACGGCGTTACGGTCTCGGGGATCAACATTCCGGCGCTCTCCACGCGCCGTATGGAGACCGATATCGAGCTGGGCCCGGGCCAGAGTTTCGTGATCGGAGGCTTGATCGACGACCGCGTGATTCAGAACCTCTCACAGGTTCCCGGGCTGTCTCATATTCCCATCCTGGGGGCGTTGTTCAAGAGCCGGCAGCTTACCAAATCCAAGACCGAATTGATCGTCGTCGTGACGCCTGAAATGGCGGAGCCGGCTACGGGCGCCCTCTGGGAAATCCCCATGCCCATTCCCTTCCTTTCGCCGGTGATGCGAGAGCAAAAAGGAAAGCCCTCGCGCCATTCAACCGAAACGCCCGGTGGTTCAGAAAAATGATTAGCGAACTCAGCACCGAAAGCGCCGAAGAGTTGAGCTGGGACCAGCGGCTGTTGCGTAACTCCGCGCGCAAGGCGGAGTTGAAACCCGAATACCAGGAGCTCAAGTTCACCCTGCACCGCAAGCTGCTCGACCGGATCAATCTGGAAGCGCTAGCCAGCATCGACAATGACCACATTCGAAGCGAGGTGCGGCAGGCCGTACTCACCATCGTGGAAACCGAGCCCACCCTCCTGACCGCCACTGAAAAGCGGCAGATCAGCGAAGAGGTGCTGCACGAGGTCTTTGGACTGGGTCCCCTCGAGCCCCTGCTCCAGGACCCGTCGATCTCCGACATTCTGGTGAATGGGCATCGCCAGGTGTACGTGGAGCGCAACGGCCTCCTGGAATTGACCAGCGTTCGTTTCCACGATGACGGCCACCTGTTGCGCATCATCGACCGAATCGTCTCGCAGGTGGGCCGGCGGGTGGACGAATCGAATCCCATGGTGGACGCCCGTCTGACCGACGGCTCGCGCGTCAACGCCATCATCCCGCCCCTGGCGGTGGATGGGCCGCTGCTTTCCATACGACGCTTCAGCACCGACAAACTGATGCCCGGCGACCTGGTAAAAAAGGGCTCGCTCACGCCCGGCATGGTAGAACTGCTCCAGGCTGCGGTGAAAGCCCGCCTCAACATTATCGTTTCGGGAGGCACGGGCGCGGGCAAGACCACGCTTCTCAACGCGTTATCCATATTCATCTCTCCCAAGGAGCGCATCGTCACCATTGAGGATGCCGCCGAACTGCAGCTCAAGCAGCCCCATGTGGTGCGCCTGGAGACCCGGCCGGCCAACGTGGAGGGACAGGGCGCCGTGCGGCAGCGTCAGTTGCTGGTCAACAGCCTGCGTATGCGGCCGGATCGCATCATCGTGGGCGAGGTCCGCGGCGAAGAAGCCCTCGACATGCTGCAGGCCATGAACACGGGCCACGACGGGTCGTTGACTACGGTGCACGCCAACAGCCCGCGCGATGCCATCTCACGCCTCGAGGTGATGGTCACGCTGGCCAACGCCAACATGCATCTGACGGCCGTGCGGCAACAGATCGCCTCGGCGGTGCATATCCTGGTCCAGGCTTCCCGGTTCAGCGATGGCACGCGGCGCGTAACCCATATTACGGAGGTCACCGGAATCGAAACGGATATCGTGACCCTGCAGGATATTTTTGTTTTCGAGAAACGGGGCGTTTCACCGGATGGCCAGGTGATCGGGCGATTTGCGGCTACCGGAATCCTGCCGAAATTCAATGAGAAGCTGATCGCCGCCGGTGTCCGGCTGCCGGTGGATCTGTTTGACGAGATCGTTTGTGTGGGGCCCGCATGAGCCTGTCGATTTTCATGGTCGCCTTCTTCGCGAGCCTCACCGCGTACGCCGTGGTATCGGGATGGCAGGATCGCCGGCTGCGCGCCGCCACGCTGCGGCGCTTCAGCGGCAAAGATCGGGTGCTGGCGGCCGTACGGCGGTCCGCCCAGCCCGTGCTGATGCAGATCAGCGATGCCGTCCGGGGCCGGTTCGCTACTAAAATTCTCGAACGGTTGCGCCTGAAACAGGGCGCCGAGGAACTGCTGGAAACCGCTGCGCTCAAGTGGGGAGCAGCCGGGCTCATGCATCGTTCCATAGGCGCGTTTCTGGCCGTCTTTGCCCTCGCCACACTCCTGACGCAGAATCGTCAGACGGTGCTTGCCGTGGCGGCTGGCGGGCTCGCCGCCTTGGCGCCATTCTTGTACGTGAAGCGCAAGGCGGGCAAGCGTGTGCGAATGTTCGAGGAGCAGTTCCCGGACTGCCTGGAGTTCATCTCCCGGTCGATGCGCGCCGGCCATGCATTCTCCGTCTCGCTCGAAATGGTTTACCGCGAATTCAGCGAGCCGCTGGCCGGCGAGTTTCGCCGCACTTTCGAGGAGCAAAACCTGGGGCAGCCGCTGGAGATCGTCTTGAAAAAACTCTCCCGCCGCATCCCTTCCATGGATGTCCAGTTCTTCGTATCGGCGGTGCTGCTGCAGAAGCGCACCGGAGGCAACCTGGCTGAGTTGCTGGACAAGCTGGCCCACATCATCCGCGAGCGCTTCAAGCTGCGTGCCCGGATCCGCGCCATCAGCGCCCAAGGGCTCATGTCGGGACGCATACTGGCGCTGATCCCGGTGGGCGTAGCCGCCCTGATGTTCATGGTGAATCCGGATTATGCAAGGTTCTTCGTCGTCGACCCGATCGGGCATCAACTGCTGGGGGCCGCAGTGGGACTCCTGGTGATCGGCTACCTGATCATTCGCAAGATCGTAACCATCGAGGTCTAGCATTGCTTGGATTACTTACCGCTCTGGTCTTCTTAACCGTCGCGGCCTTCACCGCCTTCCTGGCTCTGAACCTGTCGGACTGGCGGGCTCGCGCCGTGGACCGGATCGCACCGCGCGGCCAGACCGTGGCTCCGTTTATTCCGTCGGCTAGCCTGATCTGGCATGAGCTGGTGAGCTGGGTAGGCGCATTTGTTCCGGCATCGCCGAAGGACTTGCCGCGGCTCAAGAAACGCCTGATCGGCGCCGGGTTCCGCAGTCCCAGCGCGCCCCTGATCTTCAACGGCGTGAGAGGGGTCTCAGTCGTGGTTTTCACCCTGGCCGCACTGGGCGTAGGTCTGAAAAACCATACGGCCGGGGACAAACTCCTGCTTACCGCCGGCGGCGCCGCGATCGTGGGTTACATGGCGCCCATGCGGTACCTGCAGTTCCGCATCGGCCGCCGCCGGCATGCCATAGAGAAAGGGCTGCCGAACGCGCTGGACCTCATGGTGGTCTGCGTAGAGTCGGGTCTGGGCCTCGACCAGACCACCGTGCAGGTCGCCAAAGAACTCCAGTTTGCGTACCCCCAGATTTGTGAAGAATTCACCGTGATGAACCTCGAAATGCGCGCCGGCAAGCGCCGCGTCGAGGCGCTGCGGAACCTCGCCGACCGCACCGGCGTCGAGGAATTGAAAAAGCTCGTGGCTGTGCTGATCCAGACGGATCGCTTCGGCACCAGCATCGCCCAAAGCCTGCGCGGGCACTCCGACTACATGCGGGTAATGGCCCGGCAGCGGGCCGAGGAACAGGCCGCCAAGCTGGCTGTCAAGCTGGTGTTTCCCATATTCTTCTGCATCCTGCCGTCTCTGTTTGTGGTGACGGTGGGCCCCGTAATCACGCGCATGGTGCGGGATCTTCTCCCTATGATCGAAAACATGTAAACAGCCGATATAAACCATGAAAGGAGTAGTGCAATGGATGGAACAACCCTTCGCCTTGTATGCGCCGCCCTGGCGCTGGTTATTGGGATTCTGATTTTCATGCGGCGCCGCAGCAAAACCGAATAACCGGGATGCGGCGGTTTGGGGGCGTGGCGACTCGAATGTCCCGCGCCCCATCCCCGGGACGGTTTCGAGTAGCGCTGACGCATCCATATTTGCGCTCTATCGAAGCCTAGCCAGGGCGCCGACTCCCACGATTCTCGGTGTCCCGCCCGCGAACCATGTGGGTCGCCGGGCCGTCGCGCGGCAGCCGGCCCATTTGCAGCGCCAATTCGAGCACGTGGTGCTCCGGCGAAGCGCCGGGGGTGCTCGCCAAAGGTGACCCACCCGGCCCCGCGAAGGAACCGTTTGGCGCAAGGAGCCGTTTGTCGCAAGGCGCCGCCGTGTTTTGGCGCACGCCAAATTCTGTCGCGGGCCGGTCCGGCAGTTCCGGACGGTTGATCGTTGCCCCGGATGCACGCGGTCTCCCCTGGGAACTCAGAACGTCACCGCCTTCGGCGGGGATGATGCAAAATCAACCCGCACCTGGGTCATTTCTTGGCGAGTGCCGAAGTATCCTGATCCTCGCTCACATATTCGCCTTCGTGCCGCACCCCGGCGAACATGGAAATCGGTCTGCACGCGCCCCACGGCGAACGGGCTCCCTTCGATGCCGCGCCCTTGTTCCAGTACCGCGAGGCCGCCCGGTGAACCGGTTCGGCTGAGGTCGTACAGGGCCGAATCGAGCGTCCGGGAGTTCCAGCGCAAGACGGTGCGGGATCTCGGCTGACCAGCCGTCAACCGTCCGGGCGGTTCGTGCATCCCAGGCGCCGTCCCAGTCGAGTCTCGGCTCCTCGTAACCGGCGATCAATCCGTCCACCCGGGGGCCCGCTGCATTGACACGGAAGAAGTAGCCTGTGCGGCGATCGCCATAGGTATCCAGAACGATCGCCACACCGTCGTCGCCCTCGACTTTGCCGTCGCGCTGCATCCTGTGGACGGCAATCGCTGCCGGGGCCGGAGCGGTGCACGCGAATCCGAAATACAGCTTGTTGTCCCGTACCAGAGCACGGACCCTGGTCCGATACGGGCTGGGCGCTCCCGGCTTTGGCGACTGCTGCACCAGGTCGACGATCGTCTTCGCCTCTTGCCACTGGATCCCCGGTTCTGGGCCTGGGCGCAGGAGACCAGGCGCAAAGCAGCCGCGCAGACTCGGATCGATCGCCGCATGGAGCCGGTGCGTTACTTGCCTTCAATCTGGAAATCGTCGAAGTAGGTGACGCTGTCGGCTTTGGTCCATAGCCCGGCCTTGCCGGCTGCGGCGAAGGTGGAGTCCTCTACGTCGAAGAGCTTCCGGCCATCGAAGCTGACTGCGAAAACGTTGCCTTGGAAGGCTACGCTGAGCGTACTCCAGGTTTGCTTCGGAACGCGATGCTTCACACCGTAGGTCTTGGATGGAGTGCCTTTGGGAGCCAGCGCGATTCGCTCGCCCTTCTCGACTTTGTACAACACGACATTGTCCTCCAACGCGTTCGCCCGGACGATGTAGTAGTTGTCCGGATCCTTGTAGCGCCAGACGAGACCAGCCGCCTGGTCCACGCCGCCGGAAATGGTCTTGAACTTGACGGACAACGTTCCGTCCTTCACGCTGGCCTTCTCGTAGACCGCCAGCGGAAATCGTCCGCCGGCCGCATCCTTGGATACCTGTGCCAGCACATTCGGCTTGCTCGGCGCCGAATCGTCTTTGAGGATCTCCCACTTGGGCGCTCCGCCTTTGTGGGTCATGGCGACTGTCCAACCGGAGGGCGCCGCCCCGGGTGTGGCGTTGTCAAAGTTGATCGTTTCCGCGAAGCCCGCGCACGCGGCGCAGAGTGCGGCGAGTAGAACCACTATCGATTTCATCTTTTCTCTCCCTTACCTGCCCTGGGTATCCGTGCCGGCTTGCGCCTCTGGCGAGGGTAGCCGCCGGACCTTTGCCCCCATCCACCATCACATGGACACACGAAGACCCCCAGTACATCTTCCTGCACTCCGCAAACGCGGCCCACGTATGGACGCCCATCGGCCTTCCCGCCTTGCTCCCGTGCATCGACCCGGCGCGCCCCGATGGTGGCTTTGTATATGCCGTTGTTCGGCTCACCCTTCACGCCAAGGATGGCGCCGATAGTCGCGGCCGTGATGGCGCTCTTTTCGGTCACGGGATCGCCGGCGAAGCGGGCGTCCGGCGCTAGCGCCACTGTGCGCATGCTCCTCACCGCGTCGAGTACCTTTCTCACCGCCGGCGCCAACCGCTCCGCCGTTCCCCTGCCGCCGATATGCATGTACCTCACCCGTGGCGATTCCTGGAAGAAATGATGGTGCGGCGCCGTCACTTCGGGTCCGGCGTCGACAGCGGCCGCCGTGGCCGCTGGGCGTGAAGGCCAGTGTCCCGGTTGCAATTGCAGCCTCATGCCTACCATTGTGCCCGACGAATCCTAAAGTTGCTTGAGTAGCAGGCCCAATCCGCCGGCAACGGAAATTACCAGCGGCTCGGGCACGCGGCGCACTTTCCACATAACCAGGAACGTCGCGCCCCCAAACAGCGCCGTGGGCACTTCGGTGATGGCTCTGCGCCCAAAAACCATCGCGGCTCCCGCGATGGCTCCAGCCGCCGCCGCCGTCACCCCTTCGACGAGCGCCGCAATCCAGGGATTCTTTGCGATGCGCTGGAAGTACGGCGCAGGAAGGATCACGAAGAGATGGCAAGAGAGGAACACACCCAAGGCGGCGCTGACGCGTCTCACGAGTTGCGTGCGCCGGTGTCCTTGATTCGCACGACCGCAGAACTGGCGGTCAACCGCGGGCGCACCAACGCCGAGTATCGCGAAGACCTGTTGCAGATCCTGGCCGAGGCGGAACGATCAGGCGGCTCATTGATCGCCTTTTGCCGCTGGCCCGGGCCGATGCCGGCGAGGACGGGCTCGAACGCGAACTGACCGGCCTTGCGGCCAGCGTCCGCGAGGGCCTTGAGCAGGGACGCTCTCTTACCGCAGAACGGCGCATCCACTTGGCCGCCCACATGGACAACCAGCCTGGGGTTGTCCTGGGCGACGGGGAAGCGCTCCGCCGGCTGATCTTCATCCTCACCGGCAACGCGATCAAATACAACTGCGAAGGCGGCTCGGTTCAGGTGGCGCTCAGTAGTGATGGCGGGCACGCGGCGTGTCGCGTCGGCGATTCGGAAATCGGGATGGGAGAAGAGGAGCTACAATACATCTTCGATCGTTTCTGGCGTGCCGGCAAAGTGCGGTCCCGCAACACGGGCGGCGTCGGCCTCGGGCTCTCCATAGGTCGTTGGATGGTCGAATCGGCACAGGGGAACCATTCCCGTGAACCCGAAACGCACCACGCACCCGGGCTGCTGCCCGATGGCCTGGCGACGGCAGTCGGCTACAGACGCCGTTCCTCCACGGGAAACAGGCAGTACACAAAGTTCAGCAGTTCCGCGGCATCGATCGGCTTCACCACATAGGCATCGCACAACTCCCGGAACGCCGCGCCGATCGTATCGGTATCGTCGGCCGCCGTCGTGATGATCACCTTCGCCGCTTGCGGCCGCAACCGCCCATGCCGCTCCTCCTCCTGGCGGATCAGCTTCAACGCCTCTAATCCCCCCATCTTCGGCATGATCAGATCCATGCAGATCAGGTCGTACGGACTGCCCCGATCCAGGGCCCTCGTGCAGGCCCAGACCGCTTCGGTCCCGTCGCCGCAACTGTGGACTTCCGCGTATTGCGACAGGATCTCTTGCAGCACGATTCTGGTCGTCAAATCGTCGTCTACCACTAATGCCTTCATCTGCCGGACTCCTCTTCTCGGTCCTTTTGGATCTCCTCATTCCGCCTGCACGGTCACCCCGGGCCTGGTATTGGCCAGGAATGAATCCACCTCGGCGAATACCGCGTCCAGCGACCCGCATTGCGCCTCCGGAAAGACGATCCAGTCGACCCCTACGGAAAGCAGCGCCGACTTCTTGCCCACCTCGATGAAATACTGGCCGGTATTCGCCACGGCCTCCGACAATCGCGCGCGGACTTGCTGGATCGCCCCCATCGAGTTCAGAAACATCACGAACGACGTCCCCTTCCAGCGCAAGAGCCGGTCTTCCGGTCCCAACACGCCTTTCAGACTCTGGCTGATCAGCGACAGCATTTGCTGCCTGGCGCTTTCGCCGAATCGCGTCGCGATGTGTTCGGCGCGCTGCAGTTTGAACACCGCTACGTAGCGCGTCGCGGTGGCCGACGGCAGAGCATCCGACAGTTCGGGTATCAGATCGATCTCGCCCTCGCCGGGCCGCGGATTCGGGTGGTGTCCGGCGATCTGTTCGTTGGTGAAGTTGATCTGATCTTGCAGACGCTGCACCGTCCCGGCCGAACCGCTGCGCTGCTGTGCGGCCGCTTCCCGCACCGCCGCCAGGCAACTCCCCAGGGCTGCGCCCAGCAACCGGATGTCGTCCAGCCCCGATGCATGCTCGATCTGCCGCTCGATGGCTTGCAGCCTGCCGACCGAAGCGTCGGTCTGCCCGGACAGATCGGCCACCGTATCGGTGAGCATCGAGACCATCGACTGCAACTGCTCGTTTTCTTCGCGTAGATACTCGGTGGTGCGCTGGGAGTAGGCTTCCAGGGCTTCGACCGCGTCGCTCGAGATTTCCAGCAGGTCGAGCGCGGAGGGCGGATCGTTCATCCGCTGCGCCAGCTCCTTCAAGGTACGGCCGAAGGACTGGAAATCCGCGCCCCGCCCGTGAACCGTGTGGGTCGCCAGACCATCTAGCAGCAGCCGGCACATTTGCAGAGCCGCCTCGAGCACGTCGTGCTTCGGCGAAGCGCCGCCGCTGCGCTGTTCCAGGAAACGCTTGATTGAGATCATCGTTTTACTGCGCCTGACACCGGGTCATCCTGAAAAACATATCGGCGGCACTGGCGTGTTTCAGCAGGGGCGCGCCGGCTTTTTTGCGGCGAATTGGCGGCGCCGCCGTTCACCGGACTGGAGCGCCCTATTGGGTTGTCCCGCCGACGCCGATAAAAGATGCGACGGACAGGTCATGAGCGGAGACTCCACCAGGCCCGGCGGGCCAATCGCCGTTTTCTGCGCCGGCGGCGCCTGCGCCCTCCTCGGCTCCGTCACCCTGATCGGCTGGTTCTTCGATATCCCCGCCTTGTCGCGACACGGGCTCTCCCCCCAAGCCATGGCCATGAATACGGCCGTCGGGCTGGTTCTCGATGGGCTGGCCCTCCTTGGCCTGGCCCGCGGCAGGCGGGGGGCGGCATTGCCGGGCGCGCTTTGGAGCCTGCTGATCGGGGCCCTGACACTGGTGGAATACGGCTGGCCGGCAAACCTGCACATCGACTGGGTGCCGGTCCCCTATACCCTCCATTTTCTGTCCGGCGGCGCCGGCCGCCTGGCGCCCAACACGGCTGCCGCGTTGGTGCTCTGCGGCATCGCATTGCTGTGCGCGTGGGGGTCCCGCCTGTCCGCCAGGGGGACCACCGTCACGGGCGTGCTCGGTGCGGTTGTGCTGGCGTTCGGAACCACTTGCGTCTTTGGCCATCTTGGCGGGCATCCGACCTATGCCTGGGGACCGTGGAAGCAGATGGCGCCGGCCACCGGCATCGGGTTTATTGCGTTAGGACTTGGTCTGGCAGCGGTTGCCTGGCAGTACGGCGCCCGCGGCGCCGGTACCCACCCGCGGTGGCTGGTGCCGGCTGCCGGTTGCGCCGCGCTCACCAGCACGCTCTGCCTCGCCTACGCCCTGGAAAGGGAGTTGGGCGCCGGACGGGCGATGGTCCGCGGAATCCTGCCCGTCACGGTGGTCGTCATGGGAACCTTTCTGAGCACCATGCTGGCGTCCATCGTGAACCTGGCTCTCACCAGCCACCGCCGGGCGGAAGCCGCGCAATTGGCCAATGCCCGGCTCGAACGCGAGATCGCCGAACGTAAGCGCGTGGAGCGGGAACTCCTCGACGGCGAAGAACGATTCCGCAGCGCCTTTGAAGAAGCTCCGTTTGGCTTGTGTCTGGCCGCGCTCGACGGGCGCCTGATGCAGGTGAATGAGACATTCTGTCAACTGGTGGGCCGTTCCGCGGAGGAGTTGCTTTCCAGCGGATGGCAGGCGCTCACGCACCCGGATGATCTCGCGATTTCGCAGGATGCGGTAGACCGGCTGCTGCGTGGCGTCGCGACCTTCATGGAATACGAGAAGCGTTACATCGGCAGCCGGGGTGATCTCGTCTGGGCGCGCTTGCGAATCTCGCTGGTCAGGGACGGCCGGGGCAACCCGTCTCATTTGGTAGCTCACGCGGAAGATATTACCGCCCGCAAGCAGGCCGAGCGCACGTCGCGCCAGCGGGAAGAGCGTTTCCGGGCCGCCTTCGAGTACGCGCCCTTCGGCATGGGCCTGACCGGGGCCGATCGCCGGCTAATACAGGTCAACGCCACCCTGTGCCACGTGCTGGGATACTCTCAGGAGGAGTTGCTGGCGCGAAGCTGGGACGAGGTCACCCACCCCGACGACCGTGCGTTGTCGCACGATGCGATCACGCGCCTGGAGCGCGACCTGCCTCCGTGCGTCGAGTTTGAGAAACGCTACCTCGACAGCTCGGGGCAAATCGTCTGGGCGCGCGTGCGGGTGTCGGTGGCGGCCGGCGGCGCCGACGGGTGGCGCTTCGTCACCCATGTCCAGGACATCACCGAACGAAAGCGCGCCGGGGAGGCCATATACGCGCCAGCGAGGACCGCGTGCGCCTGCTGCTCGATTCCACGGCGGAAGCCATCTGCGGCACGGCAACTGCACCTTCGCCAACGCCGCCTGCCTGCGGATGCTGCGGCTCGGCGATGCCGCGTCCATCATCGGCAGGGACATGCACGGCCTCGTCCACCACACGCGGGCCGATGGGCGTCCCTACCCCGTCGCCGAATGCCCCATCTACCAGTCGTTTCGGAAGGGAGAAGGATGCCACGCCGATGACGAGGTGCTGTGGCGCGCCGACGGATCGAGCTTTCCCGCCGAATACTGGTCGCACCCCGCGAGTAAGGACGGGGCAGTGGTTGGCACGGTGTTAGCCTTCCTGGATATCACCAAGCGCAAACGGGCCGAGGAGGAATTGGTCAAGTCCAAGGAGCTCGCCGAAGCCGCCAACCGCGCCAAGAGCCGGTTCCTCGCCAACATGAGCCACGAGATCCGCACCCCCATGAATGGCGTCATCGGCATGGCCCGGCTGCTGCTCGATACCGCTCTGCCGGAGCCAGCGATCCCGCTGGGCGCGCGGGCGTCGCGGCCGTTCTACGCGGACCGCCAGCTTCGGATCCTGCTGGCCGAAGACAATTTCGTCAATCGGGAAGTGGTGCTCGCGATCCTCGGCCAGTTCGGCCTGACCGCCGACCCGGTTTTCGACGGCGTCCAGGCGGTAAAGGCCCTGCAGAGTCGCGATTACGACCTGGTTCTCATGGATTGCGAGATGCCGGAGCTGGACGGTTACGAAGCCACGCGCTCGATCCGCGACCCCCAGGGCGGCGCGCGCAATCCCCGCATCCCGATTATTGCCGTGACCGCCAGCGCGATGCCTGGCGATCGGGAGAAGTGCATAAGCGCCGGAATGGACGACTATCTCGCCAAGCCCATCGAGCCGGAGCAACTGGCACAGATTCTGGCGAAGTTTCTTGGGCAGGGCGGGCGAAGCGCCCCCACCGCCGCATCCTCCACTTCCCCTGCCCCCGATGCCACTTCGTCCATCGCCTCGCCCACGCTCCCCTCCGCTCTGCCCGTTGCCGCCTCTGGTCCCTGGCCCCTGGCCCACTCGCGCTTTGGCGAGCCTGGCCCCCGGCCTCCGGCCCACTCGCGCTTTGGCGAGCCTGGCCCCCGGTCTCCGGCAGCCGCAACCACCTTCGATCAGGCGGAACTGTTGAAGCGCCTCATGGGCAATCGGGGACTCGCTCAGAAGCTCGTCCAGGGCTTTCTTCAGGAGGTCCCCCTGCAGTTGAGCTCTTTGCGCGAATACCTTACGCAGGGCGACGCGACCGGCGCGCACCGTCAGGCGCACTCCGTAAAAGGAGCGGCGGCCAACCTGTCGGCCGGCTCCCTGCGCGCAGTCGCCTGGGAAGCCGAGCAGGCCGCCAAGGCCGGCGAACTGCGAAACCTCGCCCAGCTCCTGGACACGATGGAAGCCGAGTTCGCCAGGGTCAAAGACGTGATGCAGCGCGCCGCATGGACGTGAATCGCTCGCCCTACTTGCGCTCCGGATCGTTCAGGAAGCTGATGAGGTCGCCCATGTCGGTGGCCTCCAGGGTGGGCCATCCGATCCCCAGGCGCTCGGCGCGCGCCTTCATCGCCGGCCCGTGGCGCCACAACGCGCTCGCCAGCGATACGGTGGTGAACGCATCCGCCCGGACGCGGAGGTGCGGGCCTTCCGGCGTGCCCTCCGCCTTGGCCCCGTGGCAACGGGCGCAGCCCCGCTCCCCAAAAACGCGCTCGCCGAGGAAGGGAGATCCCGACGGCTCGTAATACCGCAGGCTGATGAGGAACTGCAGAATGTCGGTGATCTCGTCGCCCTTCAGCGTAGGAGCCGCCATGGCCGAGGCCCGGACCTTCGCCAGCATCGCCGGCGCATGGTTCCACAACACGGCGGCGAACTGCGCGGGAGTCTGCGGCAAGTCGCGCTCCGGTCCCAGTTCCGGCCCATCGTGTCCGCCCTTTCCGCCGACGGAATGGCACTGGATGCACTTCTCCTGGAACACCTGCCATCCGCGCTCCGCGGCGCCGCGCAGGACACTCACCTGGTTGCCGCCGGCTGGCCCGGCCGGCTGGCCCCGGCTGACGTAGGCGATCAGATCGTTCATCTCCTCGCCGTGGAACTGGGGCCACGGTCCGAGTTCCTGCGCGATCGGATCGATCATCGGCTGCGCATGGTTCCACATGGCGCGCATCCACGCGGCTGCGTCTCTGGGAGCCGCCAGATTCGCCAGGTCGGGACCCGGGTGGGCCCCCTGGTGTCCCCCCTTGTCCTGGCCGGAGTGGCACCGTTCACACCCCTTGGCGGAGAAGACGCGCTGTCCCGCCTGGACGTCCCCGGCGGGATCCACGCTTCCCGCCTGGTGGAGGAACGCCAGGATGTGCGCCATCTCGGCCTGGTTGAGGTCGGGGGGTTTGGCGCCGCGCATCTGACGCCACATGCCCGGCGCGTGGTTCCATAGAACCGCGGCCAGCCAGGCCATCGCCGGCTGGCGCATCCGAATCCGCCCCAAATCCGGCGCCACGCGCCCCCCTGAGCCATTCACCGAATGGCAGATCGAGCAGTGCTTTTCGCCGAAGAACAGCGCGGCGCCCTGTTCCGGTATGCCGACCACGTACAG
>JBGPKH010000132.1:0-16780 GCA_041485845.1 Bryobacteraceae bacterium | reverse complement strand
AGCCGTTGAAAAGGAATGGTGGCGGCGGGGCGACTCGAACGCCCGACCTAGGGATTATGAGACC
Source organism: Bryobacteraceae bacterium (assembly GCA_041485845.1). Lineage (GTDB taxonomy): Bacteria > Acidobacteriota > Terriglobia > Bryobacterales > Bryobacteraceae > OMOG01. The sequence goes on along the minus strand of JBGPKH010000132.1, from coordinate 16,716 downwards.
CTCGCTCTAGCCAGCTGAGCTACGCCGCCGTCCCAGTCCCAAGTGTAGCAAACCAGGCGGTTGGGACGCGATTCAGGGAGACTTCGCCGGACTTCGCCGGATTTCTCGGACAAGTGGCGGAACCCCAATCTGCGGAAAACAGGACCTCCTCAGCCCAGTTTTGCCGGATGTACGGCAGGGTACAGGACCGGGACTGGAACCTCCATCTAAACCACACGCACCAAAGCGCTTACCCAGTCTGCCGTCACTTGGTTCAATTCGTCATGAGGATAGTTCATTACAACCGTTTCATGCTTTTGCGGCTGATATTCCCACAGGTTTTTCCACAGATCCTGCAAGTTTCTAGATCCGCCCTTTCAGTCGCCGGCTGAGCGATTCGGGAATCTCCGCTTCGATCTCGCAGACTTCCCCGTGGAACTGGGTGTCGAGCACGCGGCCGAACTCGTGGAGCAGGGCGACGGTGGCTCCATCGCCCGCCGGCAACCGGAACCGGGCGCGCACCAGCGGGTCGAGCGGCAGGACCTCGTCGATCGCCGCCAGCAACCGGTCCACCCCCTCGCCGGTGAGCGCCGAAATGGCGACGGCGCGCGTTTCGCCGTGGCCGCCAGCCTGGTTCAGCAGGCGGCGCTTAATGGCCTCCGTATCCGCCTCGCTCGCGGGCAGCCGGTCCACCTTGTTGATCGCCAGGATCTGCGGAATCTCCGCCGCGCCGATGTCCGCCAGCACCTTCAGCACGTGCGCCGTGCGCTCCGGCGCCCCCGCCAACGACACATCCACCACGTGCAGCACCAGGGCGGCTTCGGTGACCTCCTCGAGCGTCGCGCGGAAGGCCTTGACCAGCGTAGCCGGCAGATTGCGAATGAAGCCCACGGTATCGCTCATCAGCACGCGGCGGCGTGAAGGCAACACCAGCGGGCGCACCGTGGGATCGAGCGTGGCGAACATGCGCGCGTCGGTAAGCACCGCGGCTTGCGTCAGGCGGTTGAACAGCGTGGACTTGCCCGCATTGGTGTAGCCCGCCAGAGCCAGGGTGGCGAGCGGCACCGCGCTCCGCCGCCGGCGGTGCAGCGCGCGGCCGGCGCGAACCCCTTCGAGGTCGTCTCCAATTCTCTTGATGCGGCGCGCGATGCGCCGGCGATCGGTCTCCAGCTTTGTTTCACCGGGGCCGCGGGTGCCGATTCCGCCGCCCAATCGCGACATCTCCACGCCGTGACCCGCCAGGCGCGGCAGGAGGTAGTTCAACTGCGCCAGTTCCACCTGCAAACGCCCTTCGCGGGTCCGCGCGCGCGACGCGAAAATGTCCAGGATGAGCTGGGTGCGGTCGATGACTTTGCAATCGATGGCTTTTTCGAGATTGCGCTGTTGGGTGGGAGTGAGGTCGTGATCGAAGATCACCACGTCCGCGCCGTTGGACTTCACCGCCGCGGCGATCTCCTGCACTTTGCCGGGGCCCACCAGCGTGGCAGCCTCGGGCGCCGCGCGCGACTGGGTGATCCGCTCGCTGATTTCGGCGCCGGCGCTGGCGGCCAGTTCGGCCAACTCGTCCAGCGACTCTTCCACCTCGGGTCCTCGGGCTTTGGCGCGCGGTCCGCCACCACGTGTCTTCCACTCCAGCCCGGCCAGGATGGCCCGCTCTCGAACGGGATTGCGGAGTGGCGTGTTCTAGGCCTCCGAGGAATCCGCGTGCACCGGCACTCCGGGCGCGGCCGCGCCGGAGGTGCTCTGCGCCACTGCCTGCGCACTGCTTCCGTAGGAGTGCGCCGATTTCTGCGTAACCACGGTCGAAATGGCGTGCTTGAAGATCAACTGTTCCTGATTGTTGGTCTCCAGCACCAGTGAGTACTTATCGAAGCTCTTGATCCGACCGGAGAGTTTCACGCCGCTCATCAGGTAAATGGTGAGGACAATTTTATCCTTGCGAGCGTTGTTCAAAAAGCTGTCTTGAATATTTTGCGCCGGTTTTTCCATACACAGCCCCCAAAAAACCCTTTCGGGCAAGCAAAACAGATACACGAACGGCGATAGTATTGTACACTATTCACCCTTGTGACGTGGGGTCCAGTACGCACCAGACAAGGAGACAGAAGTCAGGAGCCAGCAGCCAACCGAAGGAAAACTACTCGTCGTCGCGATCCCGAGCGGCGCCGGCCGAGGGCGCGGCTGTAGCCAGGCGGATCAGCTCGTCGCGCGTGAGGGACTGGGGTTTGATCGGGTTTTTCTTGTCCGGCGCAACCGTGGATTCGAGGAGAAACTCGGTTGCCGAGGCGAGTTCCTCCTCCAGGTTGAAATCGGGGATTCCCTTCAGGGCCGGCACCTGGGCCATCCCGTGATCCGTGATCACACACTCCAGCCCGTTTCGAAGGCGAAAACGAACCTGAGATTGTTTACGGATCGAGAATCGGCGGAGGTCCGCCAGTTTCATTGGCCGGCTTCCTGGTATTCGTCCACGAATTCGCCTTCGGCGATGCGCGCGGCAATCCGTTCCTGGCAGGTTACGCAGTAACGCGCCCACGGCACCGCATCCAGGCGCTTGGTCGAAATCGGTTCCTCACACTCCATGCAAACGCCGTAGTGGTCCTGATCCATACGGTGGAGGGCGTCGCCGATTTCGCGCAACAACTTCATGTCGATGGTGTTGCGGTTGAGGAAGATCCACTCCTCGTGATGCTGCTGGCTGAGATCGCCTTCGTCGGAGGGGCAATCCAGCCGGGCTACCACCTGGGCGGCCTTTTGGGCGGACATGCTGCGACGGACTTCCTCGGCCTTCTTCTCGAGTATCTTCCTGTAGTGTGCGAGTTTAGGCTTGGGTCCGTTTTTTGTAATCATATAGAGTGGATAAGACGCTGACCCGGCCCGAAAAGTTGCAAATTCCAGCAGCCGGGTCAAAGCGCGCGGATTTCGAAGTATAACCGCCAGGGCGCGAAAAAGTCAAACCGATTCTGTAATTTACACAACTTTACAATGGCTGGCACCACCTCCGTGAAGTGGCTGACTTTCGGCCAGTTGGTGTAACCCGCTCTGCTATTTGGACTTCTGAATCGCGTCGATCAGCTCCGGCACCACCTGGAACAAATCGCCCACAATTCCGTAATCGGCCACCTCGAAAATCGGAGCATTCGGATCTTTATTGATGGCAACTATGATTCGCGATCCTTTCATTCCCACGAGGTGCTGAATCGCACCGGAGATCCCGACGGCGAGATACATCTTGGGCGCCACGGTCTGCCCCGAGCTACCCACCTGGCGTTCCATAGGCAGCCACCCGGCGTCGCAGATGGGCCGCGAGGCGGCGAGCTCGGCGCCCAGAACGTCCGCCAACTTCTGTACCAGGGGGATGTTGCCGGACTCTTTGATCCCGCGGCCGACCGAGACAATGATCTCCGCGGCGGTGAGGTCCACGGCGCGCTGCGATTCGCGAAACAGGTCCAGCGGCTTGGTGCGGATGCCGGCGGGCGAGAGCTGCGGCGTCACGATCTCGACGGGCGCATCTCCCCCGGCGACCTGGTCGGCGCGGTAAGCGCCTGCCTGCAACGAGGCGAAGTTCGGCCGATCGGAGGTAAATCGGACATCCACGTTCACCTTACCCTGGAAGAGCTGTCGTACGAACACGACTTGTCCGTTCTCGACGCGGTGCGAGACCACGTCCGTCACCGCGACTTTGCCGAGCGAGGTTGCGAGCTTGGGAAGAAAGTCGCGGACCTGGTAGGTGTGCGGAAACAGCACCAGCGACGGTTGGGCCCGCCCGATGAGCTGCCGCAGGGCGATGGCGTATCCATCAGGCGTGTACTGGTGGAGAAGCTCGTGATCGACGAGGTACACCTGGGCGAGCTGCTTGCGCGCCAGTTCCTCCGCGAAGGCGTGACCGCCGGTGCGGAGCAGCGCGGCCGACGCGGTGGTATTGAGCTCGCGGGCGAGCTGCTGCGCGGCGGCGAGCGTCTCCCAAGACATCCGGTGCCACGCCTGGCCGTTATGTTCCAATACCGCCAGAATGCTCATATGATCCGCGCCTCGAATTTCAGTTTCTCCACCAGCTTCGCAGCCGCGCCGGCGCCTTCGAATAGCTGCGTGCGCTTGGTGCGCTCGGGCAGGTAGACGCGTTGGAGAGTGATGCTGGGGGCCGCGGTTTCGGCGCCCAATTCGGCCGCCGAGAGACGCCGGATCTCCTTGGTCTTGGCCTTCTTGATTCCCATGAGGGTGGCGTAGCGCAGCTTGCTGATCCCCGATTGGATGGTGAGCAGCGCCGGCAGCGGCATCTCGACGTGCTGGAACCAGCCGTCTTCCAGCTCGCGCTTGACTTGGATTACGCCACCCGGGATTACGCCGTCCCGCTTTTCGACGCGCATGATGATGGTGGCGTGCGGCAGCCCTAGCAGCTCCGCGAGGATCACGCCGGTCTGCCCGTAGCCCAGGTCGTCGGACTGCAAGCCGGTGAGGATCAGGTCGGGCGATTCGCCGCGGAGGGCCGCGGCCAGCAGCTTGGCGGCGCCCAGCGGATCGAATGCGCCCATGTTTTCCTCTTCGATGTGGATGGCGCGGTCGGCGCCCTTGGCGAGCGCTTCGCGGATGGTCTGCGCGGCGCGCGGGGGGCCGGCGCACAACGCGATGACCTCGCCACCATGCTTTTCCTTGAGCTGAAGGCCTTCTTCGAGGGCATAGGCATCCGGCTCGTTGATCTCGTAGCTGAGGTCCTGCTCCTCGATCCATTTGGCCGAGGAGGCGATTCGCAGTTGAGAATCGCGGGCAGGAACCTGCTTGATGGCGATGATAATTTTCATGTGGACAGGGGACAGGCCAGGAGGCCTGTCCTACTCAAACCTCTTGAAGATCAGCGACCCGTTGGTGCCGCCGAAGCCGAAGCTGTTGGAAAGCGCGTAGTCGATCTTCATGGGCCGCGCGTGGTTCGGCACGTAATCCAGATCGCAAGCCGGATCCGGGTTTTCGAGATTGATGGTGGGCGGGGCGATCTGATCGCGAATGGCCATCACGGTGATACCCGCTTCCAGCCCGCCGGCCCCGCCGAGCAAGTGACCGGTCATCGACTTGGTGGAGCTTACGGCCACCTTATAAGCATGGTCGCCGAATGCCCGCTTGATGGCCGCGGTCTCGGCCAGATCGCCCACTTCGGTGGACGTGCCGTGCGCGTTGATGTAGTCCACCTGGCCCGGCTGGATCCCGGCATCGCGCATGGAATTGCGCATCACGCGGTAGGCCCCGTCGCCATTGGCCGGCGGCGCGGTCACGTGGAACGCATCGGCGCTCATCCCGTAACCCACTATCTCGGCCAGGATCCGCGCGCCCCGCCGGCGCGCGCACTCCAGTTCCTCGAGCACCAGCATGCCTGCGCCTTCGCCCACTACAAACCCGTCGCGATCCCGGTCCCACGGCCGCGAGGCTCGCGCCGGCTCGTCGTTGCGGGTGGAAAGCGCGCGCATCGCCGCAAAGCCTCCGATCCCCATGGGCGTAATGCACGCCTCCGTCCCGCCGCAGATCATGGCGTCGGCATCGCCTCTTTGGATGAGGCGGAAAGAATCGCCGATGGAGTGGGCGCTGGTGGTGCAAGCCGTGGCCGTGGCCGAATTCGGCCCCTTGGCCCCGCTGCGGATGGAAACGTAACCGGAGGCCAGGTTGATGATAGTCGCCGGAATGAAAAAGGGCGAGATGCGACGCGGACCGTGTTCGAGCAGCGTCTGGTGCTCGCGCTCGATCACCTCGAACCCGCCGATGCCGCTGCCGATGTACACGCCCACCTGCTCGGCATTTTCCGGCGCCACCTTCAGTCCGGACCCCTTCAAGGCGCAATCCGCCGCTACGATGGCGAACTGGATAAAGCGCCCCATCTTCTTGATCTCTTTCTTTTCGATGTAATTGGCGGGATCGAAGCCCTTGACTTCGCCGGCAATTCGGCACGAAAAGGCCGACGCGTCGAACCGGGTGATCGTGCCAATTCCACACTTCCCGGCGCGGACCGCCTCCCAGGACGCCTCAGTCCCGATCCCCAGCGGCGTCAGCAACCCGACGCCGGTGACTACCACTCTTCGCGTCAAAACGACTCTCCCTGGTGAGAAACGCGCTATTTCTTATTGGTCTTGTTCTCAATGTAGTCGACTGCGTCTTTGACGGTGGCGATCTTCTCGGCATCCTCGTCGGGAATTTCGAGTTCGAAGGCCTCTTCGAAAGCCATGACCAGTTCCACGATGTCCAGCGAGTCGGCGCCCAGGTCGTCGACGAACGACGCGTTGCTGTCCACCTGGCTCTCATCGACGCCGAGTTGCTCGACAATAATCTGCTTCACCTTCTGCTCAACCGACATGAATCCTCCAAGGATATTGTGCGAACGCGTTGATTTTAGCGACCTTCGGGGAACATCCGCAAGTCTCGGAAGATCCATTGTGCCACAAGTTCGGCGCCCGCCGGGAACTTTTGCCCAGCGCCGAGCGTCAACCCAGACCATGCACCCGTGGACCGCCCAGGGCTCCAGTATATCCGGTATGCCGCGCGTATCCTATTGCGCAATCGCGGGTTTACGGCGGGTTCCGCTGGGGGCGGCGGCGGCGGGCGCGTGTGTGCCGTCGCGGCGGGCGGCGCATATCGATCCCATGGTGGCGCTGCGACATGACTAGCGCACCGGTCCTCGAAGCCCGCGAACTTACCAAGCGTTACAGCGCGGTGATGGCCGTGCGCGACGTCAGCCTCTCCATTCGACCCGGCGAAATCCTCGGCGTGCTTGGCCCCAACGGGGCGGGCAAGAGCACCATCGTCAAAATGGTGACGGGGTTGCTCGATCCTTCGCGCGGCGTGGTCCTGTTTCACGGCGCACGCATCGGCGGCGACCTGAGCGCCTTCAAGCGCAGGCTGGGCTACGTCCCCGAGCAGCCCGACCTGTACGGTTTCCTCACCGGGTGGGAGTATCTGGACCTGGTGGCGACGCTGCGGGGACTGCCGCGCCGCACGTTTCGCGAAAAGGCGCCGGCCATGCTCGATGGCTTCACGTTGTATTCCAGCCGCGATGTGCCGATCGGCTCCTACTCGAAGGGCATGCGGCAGCGCATCGTGCTGATCGCGGCCTTGATGCACGATCCCGAGCTGCTGGTTCTGGACGAGCCCTTCGCGGGCCTCGACGTAACCAGCGCGATGGTGTTGCGGCACGTCATCGCCCGGCTGGCCGGCGAGGGCAAAGCCGTCTTTTTTTCGTCGCCCGTTCTGGAACAGGTAGACAAGCTCTGCTCGCACCTGGTGGTTTTGAAAAACGGGGCCGTGGTGGGAAGCGGCTCGATGGAAGAAATGCACGCGGGCTTCGCGGGGCTCGGCCTGGAAGCCGGATTCATGCAGTTGACGGAGCAGGTAGATGCCGATGGCATTGCGCAGAATATTGTTGCCGCGGTTCGTGCGCCGGCCCATTAGGCGATTCGCGCGGAGGCCGTTCGGGCGGCTGGTGGGCCACTTCCTGGCGCGCATGGTGCGCGGCGGTCAGGACTCCGAATCCACGGAGTTCGAGTTCGGCGCAGGTTTCCTTCTCGGCATTCTGGCGGCGCCCGGGTCCTTCTACTGTTTCCTGCTGTTCGATAAGTATTCCAGCTTTCTGAACTGGATGCGCGGCACCCTGCGCCAGGATGTCTACGTAACTTCGCTGCCCGACAAGTACCTGCTGATCTCGCTGGCCATGGCGGTGACCGGCATCGTAACGGTCCTGAAGTGGGACAAGTTGCTGCCCGATTCACAGGATTACCTGAACCTGGCGCCGCTGCCGATCCGCCCGCGAAACGTTCTGCTGGCCAATGCGGCGGCGCTTCTGATCGCCATCCTGGTGGTGGCGGTGGACGTGAGCGCCGTGCCCTCCGTGCTCTTCCCGGCGTTCGTGATGGCTTCCGTGCATGCCAGGCCCGCGGCCTTCGCGCAGTTCATCGGCGCCCATGCCGCGTGCGTTTTCCTGGCAAGCCTTTTCACCATCTGCACGGTGTTCGCATTGCTGGGGACGCTCTCCGCGATCCTGCCGCGCGAAGCCTTCCGCGCGTGCTCGTCGTGGGTGCGCGGCGTGCTGCTGGTGGCGCTGCTGACCTTGCTGCCGGCGGGCTTCACGGGTGCGACGCTGGTGCGCGGCCTGGAACGCCACCCCGATTCGATGCTGCGCTTCCTGCCGCCGATCTGGTTCGTGGGCCTCTACCAGGACTGGCAGCATCGTGCGACACCGCTCTTGGCTCATCTGGGACGGAACGCGCTGACGGCGGCCGCGGTGGCGTTCGGGCTGATGGTGGTCACCTACGCGCTCAGCTATCGAAGGCGCTTTGCGGGCGTACTGGAAGGAGGCCGGCGTCCCTCCGAGCAGCGGCTCATCGCGCTGGTGCTGGCGGTGCTCGACCTGTTTTCGGAGCGCGCATCCGGCTTTCCGCGGGCCTGCCACCGGTTCGCCGTGCGCGCGCTGCTGCGCAACGAGGCGCATCGCCTGTTTATCGCCGTCTCTATCGGGCTGGGATGGCTGCTGGCGGTCCAGGAGGTGTCGAGCACTATCCCCGCGGTGTGGGATAAGAGCGGGCTTCCGGCGGTGGCGATGCTCGATGCGCCGCTGGCGGCGGCGTACCTGCTCATCCTGGGACTGCGGGTGGCTTTCGAGCTACCTGCCGGCGTGCCGGCAAATTGGGTTTTCCGCACGATCGTCGACGGGAGAGAGAATGAAACACTCCCGGTGGCGCGGCGCGTGCTGTTCAGCTTCCTGATTCCTTTCGTGGTGTTGCCCGACTTGGTACTGTCCTGGTGGGCTTGGGGGCCAGTGACCGCGGGGATTCACCTTTTGTGTTTGCTGGCGCTCTCGTTGTGCCTGATCGAAGTGCAATTCGCGGGATACCGCAAGGTGCCCCTCACCTGCCCGATGCCGGGCTTCCGGGACAACCTGCTGATGCTTTGCCTGGTGCAGTTCCTCGGTTTCGAACTCTTCACGCGCGGCGGAGCGGCCATGGAGCGCTGGATGATCGACATGCCATGGCGGTTGGTGCTGGTACCCGCGGCCATGTGGGGTGCGTGGTATTGGAATCGGCAGCGGATCGTGGAGGCGAGGGAAGCGGGCGAACTGGAAGAGGGCGTGACCTTCGAGAATACGCCGGTGCGCGCGGTCGAGCGGCTCAATCTTTCCGACGGGATGTGAGGTTGGTGGCCGAAAAGCACCACGGGCGGTGCATTTTGGCCAACCAAATCAATCTTGCATGCTAGTGTTATCAAGGACTTAGAATTGGCGAGACAGATGCATTGGATAGCCGATGAGGAAGCTCACCATGGCCCGTATTACCGTTCACGCTCTCGTATTTTTGGCGGCATCCAGCCTTGTTTTGGCGCAGGATCGGCCGCCGGCCAATCCGCAGCAGCAGCCTGCTCCGGGCGGATGGCGGCGTGTGGGCGATCCTCCACCGTTGCCGCTGCCCCGCGGGCAAGCGCAGGATCCGTCCGAACCGGTGGACCGCAGCGATCAGTTCGGCCAGCCTGTTCAGGAAAACCAGCTACCGACGCCCCCACCTGCCAGTCAGCCGGCGCCCCGTCCCAACGATCGACCGAGCTCTGCGCGGCCGGCTTACGGACTTCCGCCGGAAGTGACTTTGCATCCCGGCACATATGTGACGATTCGTACGAACCAGCCGCTGGCGTCGGACCACAATCAGCAGGGTGACACGTTTTCCGGAACGTTGGAGCAGCCTGTGGTGGTGGACGGCATCGTGGTCGCGCAGCGCGGCTCAACCGTTTATGGCGTGGTGGCCGAAGCGCAGAAGGCGCGTTCCGGGAGCAGCTCGCGGCTGGGGCTGGAGTTGACCAGTCTCACGCTGGCGGATGGCTCTCAGGTTCCGATTCGCTCGCAGTTGGTAGCGCGGCAGGGCACGACCACACCCGCCGACGTGCAAGCGGGAACGATTATCGGCACGACCGCGGTGGGCGCGGCCGTCGGCGCCGCCGCCGATTGGGGCCGCGGGGCCGCGATCGGCGCGGGAGTGGGAGCCGCTGCCGGAGTCATCGGCGTGCTGCTGACCCGCAACCATCCCACGGTGGTCTATCCCGAGACGCCGCTCACCTTCCGCATCGAGTCGCCGGTTACGATTTCGACCGTCCGCGCGCCACGGGCCTTCCGCTATGTAGGTCCGGACGAATACGAACGAGGTTATAACGCGCAGTTGCAGCCGCGGCCCCACCCGGCCGCTCCGCCGCCCGCTTATTCTTATTACGGTCCCGGTTACTATCCGTATTACCCATATTATTGGGGACCGTCCGTATCATTCGCGTTCGGCCGGGGTCCGGGTTACTTCTACGGCCGCGGCTCCTATCGTCGCTGGCGGTAACTGCATTCTCCGGGGCGGGTTCCGGCAGCGGACCTGCCCCGGAGTTCCTCTCCGATCGGCGGCTAATGCGTCATGGCGTAGACGACATAGTTTACGCCGATGCGGATGCCGAGCGCGGAGAATTTTTCGGGATAGGTCGGTTCGTCGGCGAACTCCCACGAATCGCCTACGTCCGAATTGAACGACATCGTCACCATGAGGCGGCCTTTCTCGTCGTAGATTCCCTGCCAACGGGCCACGGTTCCCGCGGCGCGCTGGCCCATGAAACCACCACGACGTCCCGGCAGCGCCCACATGCCCAGGATCTGATAGCGGTCGTCCAGGTCGTAAACCACGTGGAAGATGCTGTCCTTGTTGTCGATCTCCACGACGGGCCGGTCCGGAAAGATCACCTTCATGCTTTCATCGAATCGCGCCCACTCCTCGGGTCCCCAGAAGTCGTCCATATAGATGAACCCGCCGCGGAGCAGGTATTCGCGGATGGTTTTGGCCTGGGCGCCAGTCAGTTTCCAGTCGCCCATTTCGCCCGCCACCAGCCAGGGCCAATTGTAGATGTCGTCGGTGTCGTCCGGGTTCACGGGCTGCTCTACGGAACGCGCGTGGACGCGCGTCAGGCGGCGGAGCGCGCTGGCGAAGTGGCGGTCGGCACGGGGATAGTCCTGGGTCCAACTGGTTCCGCCTTCGCGCCAATCGAGCATGCCGCGGAAGCTATAGCGCCGGCTGAAACGGGCTTCGGGGTGGTTGGGATACATAAGCCGGGCCTGGACCCATTCGGTCTGTTCTCGGTAGTCCGGCGGCAGGGGTATGTTGTCGTAGGGCTCCATGCTGGGATAGACGCGGAACGGCTTCTGGAACGCAAACAGACCGCCGATCAGGGCCAAGCCGCATCCTACCCGCCACCACCAGGCCCTCGGAACCCTCATACTTCACGACCTTCCCGTTAGCCAAGCGCGAGCACACACGGCATCAGCAGGCCGATTGACAATCGGCCGCAGGTTGACAACCTGCCCCACAGTTGGCTTACCCCAGTCTCACTGCGGCGGCACCCCCGTATGCCGCACTGACCCGCTTCTTCACAAACTCCACGTCGCGCCGCATGGCCGCCAGGTCATCCTTGGGCTGGTAGTCTCTTTGAACTGAAATCGGCCCGGTGAAGCGCGCGCCTGCCAACATCCCGAAAAACTTGGACCAATCCACCATCCCTTCGCCCAGCGGGCAGGGCGACACTTTCCAAGCGCCCGCGGCGTCCTTGGCCCATACGAAATCGCGGACCGACACCATCTTTAAACGCGAGAGGGCCAACCGCAGCGCCAGCGGCCAGCCGCCTACACCGCCCTCGGCCGTCGCGTAGCCGATATCGAAATCGTAGCCCACGGTCCGCGGATCGATTCCGCGAATGATCGTGTAGATGTCCCAGATGGCCGCGCCCACATTGTCTCCGGCGACATTCTGGATAGCCACCGACATGTTGACCGCACGCGCCAGCGCGGCCAGCCCGGCAATATCGCGCTGCACTTCGGCCAGGCGGAGCTCGACTTCCATCGCCGAATTGTACTTCCAATAGCCCGCGCGAAACAGCGGCACGCCCATTTCGCCGGCAATCGCCGCCACGTTGCGGATGGTCGGCTCGGCGAGCGAGGTGTAGGTGGTGGTGATGACGGGAACGTCGAGGCCCACGCCGGTGATGGCTTCGATGGCGCGCATGAGGTCGACCGGAGCCTGTTCGGGGACCACGTGTCCTCCGGCGTGCACTGCGAGGTCGCAGCCATCCACGCCGAGGTCGCGCAGCACCATGCCGAGCTCATCGTAGGGCACCTTGATGAGGAGTTGCGAGTAGGGGCAGACGGCGGGGGTGGAGCGCGGCTTGGGGCCGTTACCGGGCCGGGACTGAGCGGACGCATGCGAGGCTGCCATCGCCATCCCGGCCAGCACTTGCCGTCTCGTGAGTCCCATGGAGCGCTCGAATTCCCTTGCTATTGTAGTGTAGCCGCTTTGGCAGGGGTGTGAAACAGGGGTCGGGGGTCAGGGGCCGGGCCGGGGGTCAGGGGCCAAGGGCCGGGGGCCGGGCCGGGGGTCAGGGGCCAAGGGCCAGGGGTCAGGGGCTGGGGGCCAGGGGCCGGGGGCCAGGGGCCGGGACGGGGGCCAGGGGCTGGGGAGTTAGTTAGCGTTTTGCGCCGGCGGGATTCAGCGCCTTCCCGATGACGGACTCGCGATCTTCCTTCTCCCAGAACTGGCGCACCTGAGCCTCGGACAGTCCCGCGACACGGCCCAACAGCAGGAACGACGGCAGGGCGTAGCGCGGCGTCTTCCAGCGCGCCATTTCCGCCAGCGACGGCAGCGCCCGTTCGCGGACGAGCTGCAGCACGGCGGGGCTCTCGCGATCGGTCAGAGTGAGCAGCGCCTTCGCCGATTCGACGCGGTCGCTGAGCACCGCCGAGTTCAGCAGCTCGACGAACCATGTGGGCGCGATGCGGATCCCCAGGTCCGGCTGTTGCGACGCGAGGACCGCGACCGCCACCAGCGAACGCACGGCATTCGCGCGAACCGATTCGTCGGGATCCTGCATGGCAAATTGCAAATCGTTGAGGATGGTCTTCTTGTCGGCAGCATAGCCGATCGCCGCCGCGGCGATGGCCCGCTGCTCCGGTTCCGCGGCCGAGCGGAGAACGTTGCGGAGTTGCTCCAGGTGGCCGGCGGCAAAGGCGATGAACTGATCCTGGAAGGCGCGCGCCTCGGGATCGGCCATCCGGGAGTGGCCGGCGGTCAGGTCCTCAGCGGCGTTGCCCTGGCGGGCCGCGCGCTGTACGGCAGCCACAAACCGGCCAAAGGAATCGATCAGGTCCGGGGGCAGCGTGGCAGCGCCCGCCGGCTCCGAGTGAAACGCGGCGTGCGGAGCGCCTTTCTCTTCGATGCCGATGAACAGAGTGGCCTGCGAACCTTCGCAGCAAACGGCCTCCACGCGCGCGAAGACCACTCCGGGAATCTTCTCGATGGCGTCTTCCAGTTCGCCCTTGGAGGGCGGCAGAGGCGCGCCGGGTTTCAGGTTGACGGCGGAAAGGATGCGGGCCGCGGAGATTTTGTGGAGTCCGTAAAAGTTGATTTCGCCGACTTTGATATTGCCGGGCGGCGGGATGTTGCCGAAAGGGGGCGTCTGGGCGGCGGCCGAGCACACCACCGCCAACACAGCGAGAGTTCGCGTCACATTACTCAGACGCGCCATGCGGCGGTCCTGTTGCCGAAAGGCGGAAGATTCCGTCAGGCCTGCTGTTGGGCGAGAGGGCCGACGATCGGCAAGACCACCGTTTTGCCCTGGTAGGCCGAATAGATCATGTAGAGCCACAGGATGAAGCACCCCAGCCCGATCAACGGCCACACGAAGAGCAGTCCGAGACCAAGCCGCAAAATGCCGAGAACGATGCTGAGGCCGATCTCGATCAGGATGATCGCGATGTTCAGGAAAATCGCCTGGAAGGCGTGGAACCGTACCGTGCGGTTCCGGTTGTACGGCGAAATCACGAGAAAGATGATTCCGGTTATGAGCATGAGCACGTAGCAGAGCGCCGAAGCCACGTTGTCGGCCATCGGCGCGGATACTGCCATGGGCTGCGGTCCGGGACCAGCCGGGGCTGGGCCTCCCGGCGCGGGGCCTCCCGGCGCGGGGCCGGCTCCGACAGTACTTCCACACTTGGCGCAGAAACGACCTTCCACCTGGGCGCCGCAAGTTCCGCAAAATGGCATCAAAAGTCTCCTCTCTCCTTTACGCTTCGGGATTGTACCACAAGGCAATCGCGGACCCACCGCGATATCCAGCAAGTGTGCCGATGCGCACAATTCCGCAAAAAATCGCCGTTATTCGCCGGGCTTGCCGAGGACCACCAACGGGATCACCGCGCCGGCAACTCCACCGGCGATGAGGGCCGAGTTGCCCGCGCCCAGAAAGGAAACCAGCAGGCCGGCCAGCGACCCGATACCGGCTCCCACCACGGCGAGCATAATCCGTTTGCCCATGCGGAGTTTCATTGTAGCTCCCGTCGCGCGGCGGGAGAATCAAGGCATGAAGGCCTGCGTGCTTGCTTCTCCCGCTCCGATCGAATCCAACCCGCTTCGGGTCGAAGATCTACCCAAGCCCAAGCCTGGCCCCGGGCAGGTGCTCATCCGGGTGCATGCCTGTGGCGTCTGCCGCACGGATCTGCACGTGGTGGAAGGCGAGCTGGCGCCGCGGAAATCGCCGGTGGTGCCGGGCCACCAGGTGGCCGGAGTGGTGGAGGAGAACGGCGCGGGCGCGACGCGGTTTCGCAGCGGCGCGCGCGTCGGCGTCCCGTGGCTGCACCAGACGTGCGGGGTCTGCGAGTACTGCCGCTCGGCGCGCGAGAACCTGTGCGAACGCGCAGTCTTCACCGGATGGATGGTGGATGGCGGTTACGCCGAGTACGTCGTCGCGCCGCAGGATTTCGTCTACGCACTACCCGAGGGATTCGGCGATCTTCACGTGGCGCCGCTTCTGTGCGCCGGGATCATCGGCTTCCGCACCTTACGACTCTCCGGCGTGCAGCCAGGCGGCAGTCTTGCCATGTACGGCTTTGGCGCCGCGGCGCATGTGGCGATCCAAGTGGCGCGCCATTGGGGGATCTCCGTGTATGCGATCTCGCGCGACGTTGGACACCGGGAACTGGCGCGCGACCTGGGCGCGGTGTGGGCCGGCGGAGCGAATGACGAGCCGCCCGTGAAGCTGGATGCGGCGCTGATCTTCGCGCCCGCCGGAGAGCTGGCGATCGCGGCGCTGCGGGCGCTCAAGCGCGGGGGCACGGTGGCAATCGGGGGCATTCACATGAGCCCGATTCCAGAGCTGGATTACAACCTGCTGTACCACGAACGCGTGGTGCGGAGCGTGGCTAACAATACCCGGCGGGACGGCGAGGATTTTCTGAAGATCGCGGCCGAGATCCCGATTCGGACCGAGGTGCGGGAGTTTGCGCTCGAGGAGGCCAACCTGGCGTTGAATGCGCTGAAGAACGACGCGATACGGGGCGCCGCGGTGCTGCGCGTGTGAGGGGGTCGGCTGAAAGCCGGCGGGTGACAGACGACAAAAACCGATCGTCTGTCCCACTGGGGCAGTGATAGAATCGAGGACACCAGGAGGGATACCATGTTTCGTCTGGACGCCGACCGGCCGGTGGAATTCTGCGACGGCCTCAGGCGCCGCGATTTCCTCCACGCGGGTGCGCTGGCCACACTCGGCCTGAGCCTCAGCGATTGGTTCGCCCTGCGCGCGTTGGGCGCCGCCGAGAATCCGCCCGACGTGAATTGCATTCTGCTGATGCTGATCGGAGGGCCGTCGCAGCTCGACACCTTCGACATGAAGCCCGACGCCCCGGTCGAAATTCGCGGCCCCTACAAGCCGATCAAGACCAACGTTCCGGGCATCGAGATTTCGGAGAACTTCCCGCGCACCGCGAAACACGCCGACAAGTTCTCACTCATACGCAGCGTCTATCACACCGCCGCCGCGGTCCACGATACGGGCCACCAGATGATGCAGACCGGGCGCCTGTTTCAGGGCGGGATCGAGCATCCGCACTTTGGCTGTGTACTCTCGAAGCTGCGCGGTCCGAAGGGCGACGTGCCGCCGCACGTGCTGCTGCCGCGGCCGATCGGCAATACCGGCGGCAACATGCCCCACGGGCAGAACGCCGGCTACCTGGGCAAGGGCTTCGATCCGTTCGTGCTCAACGCCGACCCGTCCGACCCCAATTTCAAGGTTCCGGACATGCTGCCGCCGGACTATCTCAGCGCCCTGCGCGTGGACCGGCGCCGCAACTGGCGGGAGATGGTGGACAAATCGGTGAGCGCGTTTGAAACGTCGCAGGACGCCCGGCTGCTCGATTCCACGTTCCAGCAGGCCTATACTCTAATGTCCTCGCAGAAGGCGCGCGAGGCCTTTGAACTGCATCGCGAGCCGGAGGCGGTGCGCGAAAAGTACGGACAGAACCGCTTCGGACAGAGCTGCCTGCTGGCGCGGCGCCTGATCGAAGCCGGTGTGCGCTTCGTGACGGTGAACATGTTCGAGACGGTGTTCGACGAGATAACGTGGGATATTCACGGGTCGAAGCCCTTCAGCCCGATCAGTTGCTACCGCGACCTGGTGGGTCCGATGTTCGATATGGCCTACAGTTCCCTGCTCGAGGATCTGGCCGGGCGCGGCCTGCTTTCGGAGACGATGGTGGTGGCGACGGGCGAGTTCGGGCGATCTCCCAAAGTGAACCCGGCGGGCGGCCGCGATCACTGGCCGCAGTGCTGGACGATGCTGATGGGCGGCGGGCCGATCAAGTGCGGCACGGTGGTCGGGGCCTCGGATGAAATCGGAGCCATGCCGAAGACTCGCCCGGTGACGCCGATGGAGATT
>JBGPKH010000131.1:0-16879 GCA_041485845.1 Bryobacteraceae bacterium | reverse complement strand
CGCCGTCTTCCTAAGGTATCAGAGGCAGTTTCAGCCTCGTAGCGCATGCGGGGCGCGGGACAGGGCGGCATCGAAGTCAAAACCGTTCCGGTCTTGACCGGATTCCGGCGATGGGTTAGGGTGTAAGAGCATGGAGTTCACCGTTCAAATTCCCGACGATCTCGCCAGCCGCATAAGCGCGGATGGCGGCGATCTGTCGAGGCGCGCTCTCGAAGCCCTAGCGCTCGAAGAATATAAGAGCGGGCATATCACCGACCCCGAACTCCGCCGCCTGCTCGGTTTCGAAACCAGATACGAGCTCGACGGGTTCCTTAAGGCGCATGGCGTGTACGAAGATTTCACCATGGAAGATTTCGAGCGCGACCTCGCCGATCTGAAAAGCTTGGGATTCTAAAAGCGGTGCGGCTCGTCATCGCCGATACCGGTCCCGTAAATTATCTGATTTTGATCGGATGCATCGATCTCCTTCCGGCCTTGTTTGAAAGAGTGATTTTGCCCTCCACCGTGCAAGCCGAATTGATCGCCCGGAACGCTCCTTCGCCCGTGCGGAATTGGGTCGCCAACCCGCCCGCATGGGTGGAGATGCGCGCACCGCCCGGTGGCTTCGAGATGGACCCTCTATTGAAAGGAATCCATGAAGGAGAGCAAGCGGCGATCGCCTTGGCCTCCGCGCTCCATGCCGACCTGCTGCTGATGGATGATCGCAAGGGCGTGAGGACGGCCCGCAGCAAGGGGCTTCGCGTAACCGGCACGCTGGGCATTCTCGAACTTGCGTCGCAATACGGCCTGACGGATTTCGCGCAAGCGGTGGAGCGGCTTCGGCGGACCAACTTCAGAAGTCCCAAAGCGCTGCTCGAAGCGCTGCTGGAAAAGCACAAGGAGAAAAAAGAACGTGGCTGAAACCGCACGCGCGCTCGCGGTGGCCTCGCGCCGAACTGACTGTTCCGCATCGCCGGAGCCGGAGACCGGGCGGCGCTCCGCTTCCTCGAATTCTTCACCGTCAATATCCGCAATCGAAACACGCGGGGGGCGCATGGCCGCGCGGCCGGGGCCTTCCTGCGCTGGTGCGAGGATCGCAGCATTCACCAACTGCGGGACGTTCAGCCCGTGATCTGCGTGGCGGCGACGAGGCGCGCATCGCGGGAGGGCTTTCCCGATACCGCATGCTGCGTCACAAGAGCTTCCCACGCTGGATAAATCGCCGGCGTCCCGGGCAGGAATAGAAACATGCCCTTGATATGCTCTCGCGGCTGATGGCTTCATCGCTCAAAAGGGGCGTCGTACCGTCGTGGCTTTCAGCCCAGTCATGAAACCGCCGAGCCCACTCTTGGGGATTCGTGTTTTGTAGATGCGCGATCGACTGCGGAGGAACATGATCCTCAGCGATTTTCTGAAACCAGCGTTCGACGGTCAGACCCTGAGCTTCGGCCTGCCCCTTCAGCGCTGCTGCCTGTACATCCGGGTGATCTGGGTGATCTGGTAAGTAGAGCCGGCACCACACAAATCTGGTATAGTGTCCGGACATGAGCCGAACGCTGGTTGCACGCACGATGGTTGGTTCCCTGTTCCTTTTGGGCTGCTGGATCGCTTATACGCAGAACCGGGGCGGTGCGCCTCCGCAGTTGACGATCAACAAGGTTAAAGACGATCTGTACGAGATCGAGGGCGATGGCGGCAACGTGGCCGTGTATGTCACGGGCGAGGGCGTCATCCTGGTGGACGACAAGTACGAGCGCGACTACGAGAACATCATGGCCAAGGTGAAGAGCGTCACCGATCAGCCGGTGAAGTACATTCTCAGCACGCACCATCACGAGGACCACAGCGGCGGCAACACGAAGTTTCTACCCGCGGGCGCAGAGATCCTTTCGACCGCGAACGCGCGGGCCAACATCGTGGGGCACAAGCAGTCGAACGCGTCGCCGGGCATGGTTGCGGCGCGCGTCGTGTTCACGCAGGAGACCTCGGTGTTTCTCGGCGGCAAGGAAGTGCGCGCGCGCTACTTCGGGCGGGGCCACACCAATGGCGACGCGATCGTCTACTTTCCGGCACTGCGGACCATCCACACCGGAGACTTGATGGCGGGCAACTCCCCGCTGATCGACTATCCCGGCGGAGGCAGCGTAGTGGAGTGGGCCAAGACGCTCGACGAGGCGATGAAGTGGGATTTCGATACCGTGATTCCGGGACATGGCCCGGTAACCACGAAGGCCAACCTGATGGCTTATCGCAACAACGTCGAAAAGCTGCGCAGCCGCGCGCAGGGCTTAATCCGCGAGGGCAAGAGCCAGGAGGACGTCGGCAAGGTCATGCAGGCCGAATTCGGTTGGGCCGCCGGCAGCCTGCAAATGCAGTGGAGCCTGCCGGGTCTGATGACCGAGTTGAAGTAGCGGGCGAATGGTCAAAAACGGCCGCATCCGACAGTCTCTGGCGTACTGGTGCCTGAACGCCACGGACTGGCAGTGGGACATCCACAAGGTCTGCGAGACGGCCCGTTCGCTGGGCTGCCGAAGCGTCGAGCTTGCGCCTCCCGAGTGGTGGCCGGTGGTGCGCCAGTACGGCCTGGAGAATGCCATCGCGCTCAACGGCATGCCCGATCCGGTCTTCGCGAAGGGCCTCAATAACCGCCGCTACCACGAAGAGGTGATCGCGCGGACCAAGGCCATGATCGACCAGTGCGCGGATGCCGGCATACCGAACGTCATCGCGTTCACGGGCTACAAATGGCGGGATGCCGGCGACCCGGAAAGCGGAGAGATCCCGCTGGCGGAAGGCGCGGCGAATACGGTGAGAGGGCTGCGCGAGCTGGCCAATCACGGCGAGGCGCGGGGCGTCACCGTGTGCCTGGAGCAACTCAACACGCGGGACGATTCGCACCCCATGAAGGGCCACCCGGGTTACCAGGGCGACGATATCGACTACTGCGCCGGCATCGTGCGGCAGGCCGGCTCCGAGCGCGTCAAGCTGCTGTTCGACATCTACCACGTGGCGATCATGAACGGCGACGTGATCCGGCGCTTGCGCCAGTACCACGACCTGATCGGGCATATTCACACCGCCGGAGTTCCGGGGCGCGGCGAACTGGGCGGGCAACAGGAAATCCACTACCCGTCGGTGATGCGGACGCTGGTCGAGATCGGGTACCGGGGGTACGTCGGGCAGGAGTTTATTCCGACGCGGGATCCGGTGGAGGGGCTGTCGGAAGCCGTGGACCTGTGTGACGTGTAGCGGGGAGCCTTTGTGCCGGAGTAAGCCGGAGGAAGGGGCCGGCTCCTGACCGGGAATACTCCATGCGGTATGCTCAAGTTGGGCAGTCGCCTGATCGTTCCCATCGCCACCACGAAACAACCACAGATCAATGTAGCCGTGGCGGAGGTCGTGAGAACTCTCGCCTCACGTCCGTCATATCCGTTACGAGATCGCGCAAGACTGGAGCGGCCAGTGGGCCATCTTCTTCCGGGTTCTTCTTTCCGATGAAGCCGGCAACGAAAAGAATCTGCGTGATGTTGCGACGCGAGTCGCAGGGAGGATGTCCGGCAAGCTCGACCCGCCGGAACCCGGAATGTTTCCGTATTTTGATTTCCGGAGCCAGTCTGAACAGGAAACATTCAACGATCCGGCTTGGGTTTAGCGATGCCGTTTGCCGATGACCTGCTCCAGCAGCGTATCACTTGGCGAACAAGCAAAGAAAGAATCCGAAGCAGGCCAGCCTCCGGCGAGCCGTATCAATTATCGCCTGGATCCGGCGCATTCCGGGCTCGTTGGCATGAGTGGAGCGCCCTATTTATGGCCTCGCGGCGTTACTCTTCGCAATACGCGTAACTGGATGCGCTTGCCGTGAAGCACGCGCCAGATCATAACCTTGCCCCGCATCGGACGGTAGTAGATCAGATAGTTGCCCATCGGGAACTTCCGGACGGGATCTTCGCCGAAACCCGGCACGACGACACCGGCCGAGGGGCTTTGAGCCAGAGACGCAAAGGTGTCGTGGAATCGCCAGAGGAACGTAGACGCAGTTTCGGCGCTGCTTCGGGCGGCGATGTAGTCCCAGATCTCGTCCAGATCGGCACGAGCATCCGTGGACACGACATAGCGCTTCACCGGCGGCGGGTACTCCTCTTGGCCTCGAGCCGCCGGCTGCCCCGTTCGATGATATCGGCGAAGAACTCGCGCAGTTCCCGTTCCCCCCGCAGTTCGATGTGGCGGCCCTTGGCGACGGATTCGATTCCTTTCCGGACCTGCACGACGACGTCATCGGGATCGGAGATGACGGACTGCTCTGCCAGAAGATCCTCCTGTTCCAGCTTCCGCAGCGCGTCGCGAACGACTTCGCTGGCATTGGCGTAGCGCCCGCTCTGGATCTTCCTGCGGATCAGCCTCGAAAAGTGCGGGGTGATCGAGACGTTGAGCTGGCGAGTCCCTATGGCCATGTTCTTAATGTATCAAGAAATAACAGTTTTTGACTCATCTCGGAGCATTCATCGCGATCCTTGGCGTGAATCGGAGAGGCGGCTGGCGGACGGCCGTTTGAGAGCCGACCGCCGGAGATGTAGCATGGGAATCGTTCAGAGATGACCAAAAAGCTCAGCGCGCGGGCCCGATTCGAGACTGATCGCGACATCTGGCAAGAGGTCCTGGATGGCGTCTGCGAAATCAAAGCCGGCGGTGGCAAACGGGTTGCAGTCGAGCCCCGTTCGCCGATCGTGCGTGCCCGCCTGAACTCCGCCCTGACGCAGGCGCAGTTCGCCGATCTTCTCGGTGTCTCGAAGCGGACCCTGGAGCAATGGGAGCAGGGACGTCGTGTCCAGAGCGGAACGGCAAAGACATTGATCCGGGTCGCAGAACTACATCCCGAAATCCTGCGAGAGATTGCGGCCTGAGAATCGGCGGGTGGTTGCGCAAGACAATGCCGCGCTCATTGCGTTCGACCAGGATAAGTGGACGGCTAACCTGGAGTACGCGGCGCAAGCCGAAGACTTCGCTCGAAACGTTCCGTCGGATTCGGGGCGAGAATTACGAGTTGATCGAGCGGGCCGGCAACCACACCGAACGGGGCCGCGAGACGCTACGGCAGTTGCTCGAAGGGTACGCCGGCCACGCGGAGTCGCACGCGCGGCAGTTGCAGGAGATCCTAAATGCCGGTGCGACATCAATAGTGGTAGCGGGCCTGCAGAAAATCAATGCTCTGGTTGCTGACACGGTATACCAAGCGGTGTTCCTGCGTAATGCGCCTTGACCAACAAGCTGCCAACAGATATCGGAGCGACTCGGGCTTTCCGAGGCCTTGGAACGGATCGCGCAATACCGCTTCGATCAGATCCAGTACTTTGATTGCGGTACTCCGGTCGGTTTTGACCCAATACCGCAGATCCTCCCTGAACTCGGAATGAAAGATGGCGAGTCGCTTAACGTCCGGTTTCACCGAGGATCTCTCGCCGCAATGCGGCGACACTCGCGGGCTTCGTCTGGCGCCGCTCGGCTCGGTGCAGCGCCGCCAGCAGGCGCCGTGCGTTCCGCGGCGACCGAAGCAGGTGAGCGGTCTCAATTAACCCGGCGAGTTCAGCGGCCGGAATGAGAGCAACGTCTCGCGAACCTCTGCGCCGAACGATCACGGTTTCCTGTCGATCCACAACCTGATCCAGAACGCTGGCCAAGTTTTCACGCAGGCTTGTATACGTGGTTTCAGTTGCCATCGGCCACCTCGTTCGTTATTGTACAGGATTCCTGTACGGGGCACAAAACCTAAACAGCGCTCTTCGCCTCGTCAGTCGAGGCACGAACGTAAACGAAATGCCGACCATCCGGCAAGAAGGAGGTACAAAAATGGGAGTTTTCGTGGCGGGCGGGATCCAATGCAGTGATTTGAACTGGAACACCGCCCGAGCCAGGCACACGGAATAAGCCGACCTGCCGGTCGCCGAAGACGATCACGTCGGTCTGGTTCCAGGCGCCACTTCCCCAAAGGCCGGTAAAGTCCGCCACAGTCTGTGGGGGACCTCCAGTCGCCTCGATCTTCTTGAGCTTTCCCTGGGATAGATATCCGATGAAGCGGCTGTCCGGGGACCAGAAGGGTGCCCCACCCCCGACCGTTAGATCGCGAGATTCTCCCGTCTCCAGGAAATGAACTCACAGCCGGTCTCTCGCGGCGTAAGCCATCTTGCGGCCATCGGGTGACAGGCTGAGGGCCAACGTGGCGTTTTCCGGCGCCGGGATCTGAAAGCGCACCGGCGCCGCGGGAACGGGTGGCTTTTCGCGGAAGTGCATGAACGCAACCGTAGCTAAACCCGCAGTCGCTACGGCCGCCACACCCCAGCCCAGCCACAGGTGGCGAGCGCCGCCGAGCTTCGGCGGGCCTTCGAGAAGCGGCGTCTCACCGGCGAGTACGGCCTCGATGGCGATCCTCGCTTCCCCGATGTCGCGCAGCCGGTTCTTCGCGTTGCGTTCCAGGCAGCGGCGCAGCAGTCCTCGGATGGCCGCCGGCGTCTCGCGCGGCAATTGGTCGAAGTCGATCGGGCCGCGCAGCACGTCGGCCAGCGTGTGCGAGACGGTCTCGCCTTCGAACAGGCGGCAGCCGGTCAGCAACTCCCACAGCACCACGCCAAACGACCAGATATCCGCGCGCTTGTCGACCGCCTTGCCGCTGGTTTGCTCCGGGCTCATGTACGCCGCTGTGCCCATGATCACTCCGGCCTGGGTTGCACGCATGGTGAGCGTGGGTGAGTTCGCAGGGTCGCTGCCTTCAGGCGCCGGGCCCTGCGCGACTGCGGCCAGTCCGAAGCCGAGCACCTTGACGGCCCCCTCTGGCGTGACCATGACGTTCGCGGGTTTCAGATCGCGATGGACGATCCCTTTTTCGTGCGCGGCTTCAAGCGCCTCTGCAATCTGCCTGGCATAGTTCAGGGCGGTCGCCAGCGGAAGAGGTCCGGCGAGCCTCTCTCCCGGCGCCAGCTCCATGATCAGCGCGCGTTCTTCCACTCCGTAAATCTGCGCGATGTGGGGGTGGTTGAGCGACGCGAGGACCTTGGCTTCGCGTTCGAATCGGGCCAGCCGGTCCGGATCTTGAGCGAGGGCGTCGGGCAGGATCTTGATGGCTACTTCGCGCCCCAGCTTGGTGTCGGTGGCTCGGTAGACGACGCCCATGCCGCCTTCGCCGAGCTTGGCTGAGATGTGATAGTGAGCGATCGATTGGATGCTCATTAGCGCAGGTGATGGTACCACCTTGCGCACGGACGCGCAGTGCCAGGCATCGGATGGGAACGGCGGAGTTGCTCGACGCCCATTCCGTCTAATTGAACCGCACGAGTGTCAGCCGGTATCGCGAATTTCGAGGTCCTGCAAGGCCGGTGTACCGGTGAGGCGTCCATAGAGGACGTCCGGATCCAGATCCGCTCCGTTGGGCCATGTCACAGACCCGAGTTCCGGATCGACCCGAACTTGCGCGAAGAAGCCGGGGTCTTTGAGTGGCTCGAAGACACCCCGGAAGCTGAGCAGTGGTTCGAAATCGACGACACCTTCAACGCCGTCCTCGAATCGGAGGAAGAGGCGATACTCGCCCAGTGCCTTGGCAGCGACGATGTCCTTCAACAATGCTTTACTCCAGAGGCGCAATAGGATTCAGCGGCGCCTCGGCCCTCGCCAGGGCCCAATCCTCCAGTAACTCAGCGCGATGCAGGGCAGCCCACTCTGTCACCATCCAAGTAATCGAGGCGAGAGGCTCCCCCTCAGCAGGGCCGGCGTTTCGATGGCGATGAACGCCTTCTGACCGGAATAACGCACATGAAAGTGCGGCGGCTCGCGATCGGCGTAATACATTTGCACAACGATACCGAAGAACCGGCTAACCTCGGGCATTCCTGAATCATTGTCCCGCGAGCGACACCGTCACTGCAAATGACGTGCCTCCCGCCGATGTAGTACACTGGATTTTTACTCCAGTGGTTCCGACGCACTCCGTGTGTTCGGGCTCCCAAACGAGGTTTGCATGCACGCGATCATTGAAACCGGCGGAAAACAATACCGGGTTGCTCCCGGCGACGTTCTCCGCGTGGAAAAACTGGCCGGCGACGTCGGCTCCGAAATCGAATTGCCGGTGAAGGCGTCCTTCCCCGATGGCGGCGACATGGTCGCCGGCGGCACGGTGAAGGCCACCATCGTCGGCAACGGGCGGGGCGACAAGGTCATCGTCTTCAAGTTCAAGCGGAAGAAACAGTACAAGAAAACTATCGGGCACCGCCAGTCCTTCACGGACGTGAAGGTCGGCGATATTCAGGTGTAGGGGACGTATGGCTCATAAGAAAGGTCTAGGCAGTTCCAGAAACGGGCGCGATTCCAATGCGCAGCGGCTCGGCATCAAGGTCTTTGGCGGACAGTTGGTTCCCGGGGGTTCGATCATTGTGCGGCAGCGCGGCACCAGGATCAAGCCGGGATTGAACGTCGGCTGGGGCAAGGACGACACGCTGTTCGCCAAGGTGAGCGGTGTGGTGGAGTTCAAGGACCGCGGGCGGCTGGGAAAGTTCGTCAGCATTCAGACGGTCGCGTAGCCCGGAAGCACAGGCATTCCGCCTGTGTGGTTTCCTAGTGTTTATCGACGAAGCGAGAATTCTGGTAAAGGCCGGCGACGGCGGCAACGGTTGTCTTGCCTTCCGCAGGGAGAAGTACGTCCCGCGGGGCGGGCCGAGCGGCGGCGATGGCGGCCGCGGCGGCGACGTGGTGCTGGTGGCCGATCCGCACGAAAACACGCTCCTCAAGTTTCGCTTTAACCCCGAGCACAAGGCCGAGCGCGGCCGTCACGGCGAAGGCAGCAACCGGACCGGCGCCGAGGGCCGGCCGATCGACGTCGATGTGCCGGTCGGCACGGTGGTGTACGACGAGGCCAGCGGGGAGCGCCTCTGCGATTTCACCGAACCGGGTCAGCGGTTCACGGCGGCTCGCGGCGGCAAGGGCGGCCGCGGCAACGCGCGTTTTGCGACGTCCACCCACCAGGCGCCTACCGAGCACGAACCCGGCCGCCCGGGCGAGGAGAAGCGCCTGCGTCTGGAGTTGAAGCTGCTGGCCGATGTGGGGCTGGTCGGTTTTCCGAACGCCGGCAAATCGACTCTCATTTCGCGCATCTCGGCGGCGCGGCCCAAGATCGCCGATTACCCGTTCACGACGCTCGAACCGCACTTGGGCGTGGTTCAACTGGAGAACTACCGCAGCTTCGTGGTGGCCGACATTCCGGGGTTGATTGAAGGCGCGCACATGGGTCACGGTCTGGGTATCCAGTTTCTGCGGCACGTCGAGCGAACGCGCCTGCTGGCGCACCTGGTGGACGTGTCGGAAGCGAGCGGACGGGACCCGGTGCGCGATTTTGAGATCGTGATGGAGGAACTGGCGAGCTTCAGCGACGAGCTCGTGGGCAAACCGATGATCGTGCTGGCCACCAAGATGGACGCGGCGCAGGATGTGGATCGGGTGGAGCGGTTGCGCAGGCTCGCGGCGGAGCGGGGGCTCCCGTACTTCGAGATCTCGAGCGTCACGGGGCAGGGCATCGAGCCGTTAAAATACGCGATGGCCGATCGGGTGTTGGCGGATACACCGCAATCGGCCGTATAGGGACGCTTATGGATGCGGCTCCGTTACTGGCTGGGATCGCGGCGCTGCTCGATCGCCACGGCCTCGAAGCTGTGCTGATCGGGAACGCGGCCGCCGCTCTGCAAGGCGCGCCGGTTACTACGATCGATCTCGACTTTCTGTTTCGGAAGACTCCGGCGAATCTGAAGAAGCTGAAAGCGATCGCTAAAGATCTGGACGCTACGCTCCTGAAGCCGTACTACCCGGCAAGCGGCCTGTTTCGAATTTCTCGCGACACGGATGCGTTGCAACTCGACTTCATGTCGGTGATCGACGGGGTCCGTTCCTTTGAAGGACTGCGCAAGCGGGCGAAGTCTGTCCGATTCGGCGGTGTCGAGATCCAGATCGCGGCCCTGGCTGATATCATCAGAAGCAAGAGGGCGGCCGGGCGCCCTCAGGATGTGGCGGTCCTCGGACTACTGGAGAAGACGCTTGAAGAAGCCACTCGTAACCAGAAAGGCGAAGCTGGAAGCGCTAAGAAAAGAGAGTGAGCTGGCGGTACGCGACCAGATCCGGGCCCTGCTCGCCCTGCCGCCGGAACGGCGCACTCACTTTCTGCGCAAGCGCGTCGGCATCCGTATGTCGTGCCTGTAGCAGCGACTGACAAGCGCGCGACCAGGGGGGCGCGTGCGGAGGGCGTCCGCCCCACTTTGGCCCGGTAGCCCGTATCATAACTTTCATGGGTCAGTATCTGGCATTCGACCTGGGCGCCGAGAGCGGCCGCGCCATGGCCGGCAGGCTTTCCGATGGACAACTGGCGGTCGACGAAATACACCGCTTTCCCAATACACCGGTGCGCGAGGGTGACGCGCTGTATTGGGACACGGAGGGCTTGTGGCGCGAGATCGAGCGCGGTATCGGCCTGGCGGCGGAGCGGAAGCTGTCGTTCGACGGAGTCGGGATCGACACCTGGGGCGTGGATTACGGGCTGCTCGGCGCGGACGGCGCGCTGGTCGAGAAACCGCGCCACTACCGCGATGCCCGCACCAACGGGGTGATGGAAAAAGTCTTCGAGCGGGTACCGCGCGGCGAGGTGTTCGGCTACACCGGCATCCAGTTCATGCAGTTCAACACGCTCTACCAGTTGTACGCCGCGCGGTTGGCGGGCGAGGGCGGGCTTGGGGCGGCGCGGTTGTCGAAAGGGGGCGGGCTGCCGGCGGGCGGGGACGGACTCGCCGCCGCGCGGCAACTGCTCAACATGCCCGACCTGTTCAATTACTGGCTGACGGGCGCGGCGCGGTCGGAAGCAACCATCGCCAGCACCACGCAGTTTTTCAATCCGGTGACCATGACGTGGGCCACGGAGCTGTTGACGCGCCTCGATCTTCCTGGCGGGATTTTGTGCCCAATCGTGCCGCCCGGGACATTTCTGGGAAACATGACCGCGGCGCCTCACTGGCCGGTCTACGCGACGGCGGGGCACGATACCGCATCGGCGGTTGCGGCGGTTCCGGCGCAAGGCGGCGACAACTGGTGCTACATCAGCTCGGGTACGTGGTCGCTGATGGGCCTGGAGATCGATCGGCCGGTGATCGACGCGCAGTCGCTGGCCCTGGGGGTCACCAACGAGGTCGGTGTGGGACGGAAGATCCGGCTGCTGAAAAACATTGCGGGGCTGTGGCTCTTGCAGGAGTGCCGCCGCGCGTGGAGCCTGGAAGGCGCCGAATACAGCTACGGGCAACTTACGCGGATGGCGGCGGAGGCCCGACCGTTCGCGGCGGTGATCGATCCGGACGCGTTTCTCGAGCCCGGCGAGATGCCCCGCAAGATTGCCGAGCATTGCCGCCAGACGGGCCAGGAGCCGCCGGCGACGCACGCGGAGTATGCGCGGACCATCCTGGAGAGCCTCGCCTTGCGATATCGGCAGGTGCTGGAGAGGCTGGAGAAGCTCGCGAATCGGAAGATCGAGGCGATCCACATCGTGGGGGGCGGCTCGCGCAACGCGGTGCTGAATCAGATGGCGGCGGACTGCACCGGGCGCGTGGTGATCGCGGGCCCGAGCGAGGCGACGGCCATCGGCAACATCCTGGTGCAGGCGATCGGCGCCGGGGAACTCGGAGGGCTGGAGGACCTGCGCGCCGTCGTGCGGCGGTCGTTCGCGCCGGTGACGTTCGAGCCTGTGGAGACGTGGGATCAGTAAGGCCGCTCAGAAGCGGGCCGCTCGAGCGCGACTTCCTCGCCGGCTTCCAGGCCGGAGATTACGGCGGCCCCAGTGTTGCTGTAACCACCGATCTCGACGCCGCGCGCGGCGAAGGCGCCGTCGCGCTTGACGTAGACCACGGGCTTGCCGTCCTCTTCCACAATCGCTTCCCGCGGCACGATCACACCATCGCTTTGCTGGCCGACGACCACGTCGGCGCTGGCGCTGGAATCGGGGATGACGCGCGGATCGGTTCCTTCGATGGCGATGCGGACCGGGATTCTGCGGATGAAAAAGTTGACGCGACGCCCGCCAGCCGCGAAGTTTCCCACCGCGGTCACCCTGCCCTTCAGCACCAGATCGGGATAGGCATCGAAACGGACGGTGGCACTCTGCCCGATGCGCACGAGCTCGCTTTCCGTCTGGTTAATGTTGGTCTGCAGCTCCATTTCCGAAAGGTCGACTACCCGCACGATCAATTGGCCCGGGGAAACCTCGTCGCCCGCCTTCGTTTGACCCTGTTCGCCGTTGCGATAGATCGGCTTGATGACCACCAGCCCGGCCATGGCCGCCCGGATACTGAAACTGTCCACGTCGGCGCGGTGCCGATTGCGGTGCCGCACCTGATACTCCCGGTTAATCTGCTGAATGGCGGTGGCCGCTTCCTGGCGTTCGACGGTCAACGGGATCTGCCGCCTGGCTTCGTCGTACCATGCCTGCATTTCTTCGACCAGGAGCTTCAGGATCTCCTGATCGATGCGGTTTTTCGCCGGGGCGGCGCGAACGTCCTGCTGCGCTTTTTCGAGATTGCCCTTGGCCACGCGCACGCGCTGAGCGATAGCCTCGGTTTCCGCGTCCTGCTGGGCCTTGAGCCGGCTCATTTCGAGATCCAACTGGGCCACGTTGGCGTCGACGTCGTCGAGATGGTCGCGCACCGACTGGGCATCGATTTGCGCCACCATCTGTCCCTCCTGGACCACGGAACCCCCCGGAGAGAGATACGTCAGGACCATGCCGCGTCCGGAGTCCGGGGCTTGGACTACAGGCGCCAGTATGTTGACGAAATGGCGGGCCTCGACGGACCCGTTGAGCCGGACAGTGCTCAGCAGAGCGCCGCGAAAGGCCTTGGCGGTGCGGATCAGCACGGCGGCAGTCCTGGCCTCCCGCCGCGGACGCAGCAGGTATGAGCCGGCGGCGACCGTTACGAGGAGCAGGAAGACCAGCCACCTGCGCCTGCCCGATGGCTCGGGCGCTCGAACGCTTGGATAAGGCCCCGCGGTCTTCGGCTCGGGTGGTGGAGCCGCGAGGATGGGCCCGTCGCCCTCCGGCGCTGTCAGGTTGGCTAATGCGGACATATGCACTCTATCTCAAAATCATAGTTTAACCTCTTGATAGCCGTCTTGGGTAGGGGGTAGGGCGGGGTAGGGCAATCCATTTGGTATTTTCCCGTCGTGGCCGGGGCGGTCGTGGCTGGCGGCAAATACCGGCGCCGGCGCTACCGGAATCGCCTACACCAGAACGCCGGCGAGGACCTGGATCGAAGCTTTGCAGAACGCGGGCAGGTCTTCCGGTTTGCGGCTGGTGACGAGATTGTTGTCCACCACCACTTCGGCGTCCACCCAATGCGCGCCGGCGTTCACCACGTCGTCCTGGATGGCGAAGAAGCTGGTGGCTTTGCGGCCCTTGAGCATGCCTCCCGCGGAGCATAAGACCCAAGGGCCATGGCAAATGGCGGCCACGAGCTTGCCCTGCTGGTCGATATCGTGCACGAACTGGGTGGCCTTGGGATGGCGGCGGATGTGGTCGGGCGCATAGCCGCCGGGGACCACCACACCGTCGAAATCGGCGGCCCTGGCTTCGTCGTAGGAGAGCTGGCATTTGACCGGGTATCCCAGTTTGCTGGTGTAGGTTTCGCCGGCTTTGGCGCCGACCGTGACCACCGTGGCTCCGGCCTCCTGGAGACGGAACAGCGGGTACCAGACTTCCATTTCCTGATACAGGCTGTCCACGAGAATCGCGATTTTCTTTCCGGAAAGATCCATGTGTCTATGGTAGCCCGAACGCTCGCCAGGCTCTCTTGCATTTCACGAGCGTACGTAGTAGATTTACAAACATTAGTAGTAGAAAAAGAAATCACCCTGCCTAAACTGAGCAAGCTCGAGCTGAAGATCATGGAGGGGCTGTGGGTTCGCGGCGCGCTCTCCATTCGCGAGATCCAGGAAGCGTTCACGGCGCGCGACCGGCCGGCCTACACGACGGTGCAGACCACGGTTTATCGTATGGAGGCCAAAAGGGCCTTGCGTCGGGTGAAGAAGATCGGCAACGCGCACATCTTCGAAGCGGTGGTTTCGCGGCACGCGGCGCAGCGGCGGCTCATCGACGAACTGCTGGGCCTGTTCGGCGGACGGAGCAGGCCGGTGATGGCGCACCTGATCGAATCGGGCAAGCTCACTCTCGAGGATGTTCGCGAGGCGGAGAAAACGTTGGAGGAGCTTTCGAAACAGGAGGAGAAAGGAGAGAGCCGATGATCGCAGAGTTGGCCAATCACCTCGGCAATCGACTGCCTTTGCCGCGGCTGCCGCGCTGATGGCCCTGGCGCTGTGCAGAAATCAGGCGCACACCCGTTATTGGCTGTGGATGGCGGCTTCGCTGAAGTTCGTCGTGCCGTTTTCGCTGCTCGTCTGCATCGGCGATAGAATGCCATGGAAGACGGCGGCCATCGCGATCCCCGAGCCAGTCTCCTTCGCCATGGACGAGATCGGCTGAACTTGGAGAAAACGAACAATTATATAGCTGCACTCCATTTATAGCGGGAGAGGGGTGGTAGAGCGACTGACTCGCTTCGCGCGTCCTGCGCGAGGGAATCTGGAAGCACTTGATCGCGGCGGCGCGGCTGATCCCGGTATCGTCCGAGAACCCCATCCTCATCTGTGTGGCCCGGTGCGTGCTCATGCTCTGTCATGTCCTCGACGATCACAGAGCCACTTGCGACCACTATGGATGAGCCTCTCGCGCGGCTGATGGCTTTCGAGCCCACCACGTTTCCGGTGTTGAGCGTCTACCTGAACACTCAGCCGGATCAGCACGGACGCACACCCGACGCGGTGCCTTATCTTCATCGCGAATTCAAAGCTCTCGCGAGGACCTGGGCGCCGAGTTCCCCGGAACGGCACAGTTTCGATCAAGACGTAGAGCGAATTGTCTCCTATGCCACCGACAAAATCGATCCCACGGCAAACGGGGTCGCTATATTCGCGTGTTGGGGAGCGGAAGAATTCTTCGAGGCAATCCAGTTAACGACCCCTGTCAGCGATAACCGAGTCTACGCCTACAGCCAACCTCATCTGTATCATCTCGCCCATCTCGATGAACAATACCCACGATACGCCGCGGTGCTTACGGATACGAACACGGCACGCATCTTCGTCTTCGGGCTTGGCCAAGTCATCGATGCGGAGGAGGTGAAAGGCAAGAAGGTTCATCGGGTCAAGGTGGGTGGATGGTCGCAGTCCCGCTACCAGCGCCGGGTGGGGAACGCGCACCAGGAGCACGCCAAAGAAGTCGTCGAGCGCTTGGCTCAGATCGTCCTTGAAGACAAAGTAAGTCACATCATCCTTGCCGGAGATCAGGTTGTTATTCCTCTTCTTCAAGAACAACTACCTCAGGAAATGGTCTCGATGGTGGAGGTAATGAAACTCGATCTTCATGCTTCCGAGCAGGATGTGTTGACCGCCACTCTCGCGAAGCTACAAGAGCAGGAAGCCAGAACTGCCGCGGAAAAGGTCGACCGGCTGATGCAGCAATATCGTGCTCGCGGATTGGCTGTGGTAGGGCTGCAAGGGACGCTTGAAGCCCTGGCCAACGGACAGGTCGAAGAATTGCTCATTAGCGGCGCGCTCGAGGAGACCCATCCCCAACCGGAGGAAGTGGAAGCCATCCTCGCGCCGGAGATCCCCGACTCAGAGGGAGGAACGAAGAGCGAAGAACCAAGGCAAGCGTCCGTGCCCGATCTACTGGTGACGAAAGCCAAGCAAACCGGCGCAACCGTGACGTTTATTGAAGACGGGTCTTTACTCGAATCGATCGGTGGAGTCGGTGCATTCCTGCGGTGGCGCGAGTAAATCCTCCATTGGTTTGCTTATCGACAAGCATGTCCAAGATCACTGAAGCTATATAGCCGCGATCAGATCGCCGACGAGAACTTCGCTTTCCCCAAGGAGCGCAAAGAACCCATCCATGACGCTGCTCACGTGCGCAACGCGATCGCCCGCTTCAAGCAGGTGCAAGGGGTGACCGATGCTGAACGCGATGCCGCCTGGAAACGCATCAAATCCGCGGTGAAGAAACACAAGGTAGAGTTGAATGAGCAGGACTGGCGCGACCTGAGTTAACCTCCCCGTGTGCGGCCCAGCGTCGAGGCTCACTGGACCAGGCGCCCTGGAGGGCGGGTGGCGTGAAAGAGAAATTGCCCAGGGACCAGCCGGCGAGGACACCGGCTTGGCCGGAGGCGATGATGGGCACGTGTATTCCATGTCGGCCCGGGCGGCTGCCGAAGTCCCGGCTGCGGTTCCGCCGGCGATGTACTTCTCTTGGGCCGCGCTGAATTTGTCCAGACAGCTCTTGCCACAGAAAAAAAGGGCCCGGCGGTCGAGCTCCGCCGAACCGAATGCATCCTCCGGCGCGTAGCTCATTCCGCACGCGGGAACTATTTCGTGGACAGCTTGTTAATCAAGACGACCAGCAGGACCACGACCAGTACGGCGATCACCGTCCAAACCCACATCCCCCCACCCATCCACCCGTTCATCATTTGCTCCCTTTCGTTGCGCTGCGACCGTGGCTGCCTTATCTTGCCGGTCGATGTAGAAAGTGATCGATCGAATACCCCAGCCCCATCCGCAGCACAAACGGATCGCTCACACCGGAGAGTCCAATTGCTGGTTCCACCTGAACGCTCCAATGCCGTGAAACGGCATAACTGAAGGCTGGACCCACATACTGCTGCTGTAACAGTTCACGTGGGCTACCGCCGTTGAGGGAGCAAGGAGGGCGCAGACTGATGACGGCGATAGCGGATGATCGCTTCGGTGAGATACCCCAATGCGTTGCGGCCCTGCATTCTGCAGG
>JBGPKH010000130.1:0-16922 GCA_041485845.1 Bryobacteraceae bacterium | reverse complement strand
GCCGGACCGGCAGCGAGGCCGCCACCGCCATCGAGAGCGTGCGGATTGATGTCAATGCCTTCTTTGAGATCGATCGCAGTACCAACCGTCAAGCAGTCCGTTGAGGTTGGCAACGACCATCCGCGGTGCCACGCGTCGTCATAGTACATGCCCCCGAGCGCGGGGCTGGCCCCTGTGAAGATGCCCACCGTCGCCGGAATCGAGTCGGAGGGCTGGGTGGTGGATGCGTTGAGGTAGTTCACGCCGGTCGCCTGCAAACGGGCGAGCGCGGAATTTGGGTTGGCCGTTACCCACTTGGCCAAATCCTGCGAATGCATACCGTCAATGCTGATCAGCAGCACGTGCTTGATTTTGGGTCCGTTTTGCGCGCGCAGCAGCACGGATCCGTTAAGGAAGGGTGTCAACAGCAAACAGGTTGTGCTAAGTAGCTTTCTCATGAAGTCTCCCTTGCTCGATATGATAGTACTGGTACTCTCATACCAGAGATACGGTAACCGAATGGAGACCGAATTTGAACTTACCTTCGGTTAACGTTTGGCCGCAGAGCGGAGTTGGAGCCAGGCCTCGTGGCACTACCGGATGTGCAGCCGGGGGCGTGTATTTCAGCCTGCCGGGACTTACAGGACTTACCACCTCGAATGTCAAAATTGGGTAAGTAGTGGATAACATATCGTCCCATAACCTATCCAAAATCAGTCTGATGTTACAGCTTACCGCTCCCGGCAGGCTGAAATACCCGCCCCCGAGGGCGCGGGCGGTTTCGCCCGCGAACGAGCTGATCGCAGCGCTTGCGGGACTCCCCCCCCTTGTTCGAGGATGAGGTACATGGCGCGGGTCGAGCAGAGGTACTGGCCTTCGTCCAAGAAGGTGGCTTGCACGGCTGCGGGAGAGCGGTCCCGGAATCGCTCTTCATGTACGACGCTCAGCGCACTGGCGCGTTCGACCGCACCGAGGGCCCGAGCGGGGGACGGCCACCCCAAGTCAAGGAAATCGCAGGCGGCAACGACGCCCGCCATGGCCAGATGAGTGCGGCGTCCATCAGGGTTTCTCCTCGGCGTCCGCCTTCGGCAGAGGCCACCCCCCGGAGCGGCTGCCGCGTTGCGCCTCAATATGGCGGCGGAGCTTGAAGGGCTTGGGAAGGTTGTCCATATCCTCTCCCTCGGCCGTCAGCATGATCGCCGGCGCCGCGGGAGCGCGTGCGCAAACGGCGCAGCGCCTCAAATCCGTTGATTCCGGCGAGCATGACATCCCGCAAAACGAGTTCGGCCGGCTCCGTTTCGAGCCGGCCGAGACCCTCTTCCGCGCCTCCCGCGCAGGTTACTGTGAATCCTTCCGCCGCCAGCGAGCCGGCCAGCAGGGCCGGCATCTCCCGGTCATCGTCAATGAGCAGAAGGTGCGGCACGGCGTGCCGGTATTTCCGCTGCCTGGGCTACCGCAACCTGCATGCCTTGGCATCGGCCACCATCTTTTGAAGATCCACCTGCAGTTGCGCCGTGGAAATACCGCTCAGGCTGGACATCACCGCCAGAATGTCATTGGACAGCGTGTTGATCTGGCTGGACGTCAGCCCGGAGCTGACGAGAATCTTGTTGATGTCGTTCGTCAGCACGATCTTCTCGCTCGGGGTGATCGAGGCGCCGCCCGGTCCGCTTGATGCGGTTGCGGCGGCAAGATCGTTCAGGAACTTCTCCACCAGTTGCTGGTCGGGCACGCTGAGCGTGGGAAGGATTGCCTCCAGATCCTTAGCCAGAGTCTGCACCGCCTGGGAAAAGCCCTGGGCGCCGGCCTGGGCCGCGATCGCCGCCAGGTCGTTGGACACGGCTTGCGCGTCGGCAGAAAGCGTCGTGGTGCAGGCACTGCTCTGGGCCATGATCGGCAGAGCCGGCACGGCGCAGCCGAGAATGAGTACGAGCCAACATGTCGATTTCCGGTTCATCGTAATTTTCCTCCTTTAACCGCGGCAGCTCTGCGCGTCAGCCGCAAGCTTCCGCAGATCGGACTCCAGCACCGCCACCGAAACGCCATCGAGCGACGCCAGGGCGGTGACCAGATTCGACAAGATCTGCTGAGCCTCTTCACTGCCGTTTCCCGCCGATGCGAGCAGCCCCACCAGCCCGTTTGTGAGTTGGATCTGATCCAGCGAGGCGGTACTCAGACCGCTGTCGGGATCATCCGCGGCAAGATCCCGGAGCTTCACGATCAGCTTCTCCAGGGCCGCTTGCGCCGCTTGATTCAGTGCGGGCAGGACCGATTGCACGCTGTCGGCGAACTTCTCCGCCGCGGCCTGGTGCGCCTCCGTCGCGATCTGCTTTCGAATCTCCACAAGGTCCGCGGCGACAGCGCGCGCATCCGCCCACATCTGCTGGCGGCAGGACGAAGCCGGCTGCGCCGCCGCCACAATGGGGATCGCGATCAGGCCCGCCGCCAACCAGGCCAGCGAGCGATTTGCTATGAATCGAATTCTCATCTATCTCCTTATTCTTTGTGCCGGTGCTTTCTCACTGCCGGCCACATGCTTAGAATACGCCGCCATTGGGCACGGTTGTTTGTCGTAAATTGTAATGGTCTGCCGCCACAGTGATATCTACAAATAACTTAGTAAGAATGACTTAAACCTAATGGAATAGGCGAATAGAATGGCGACAAAATCCTGCAAAGTGGGAGTGCGGTTCCGCCGGCTGCGGCCGCATGACCGAGGCGGGAGATGAATGATCATGATGCACAAACGGGAACTCATCGGTTGCGCCGCGGCCCCCTGATTTCACCTCGATCGCTGCTGGCGCAGGTGGTTCACCAGAACGGCCGCCTGCTTCGCCGGCTTATTTGCCGATTACCTGGACCTCTTAACTGGGCCTTCGGAGTTTTGGCCGGGGGTTTTTCGCAAGGCGCACTCTGCCCGCTGCCGGAAACCGTAGTGCCGTTGCGCTCGGGCCCACAATTCGGCACGCTTAAGTTGACGCGCTCACGGCAACAAGATTCCGGCGCCGCGGGTTATCGCTGAACCATCGCGCGTCACAGCCAGAATCTGGTTCTGGCCCACTGTCCCGGCTGGGGTGGTGTACGAAAGGAGGCGCGGGTTCGGCAGCCTGGATCTGATGGCCGCGGGCTTCGACGCGCACCGGCCAGATTTTGGAGTCGCGGTAGAAGAATCTCCTTGCCATCGGGATGCCACACGGCATGGGAGCCCGAAGGCGAGATTTGCCGGCGCAGGCTCGCGGCGGCGACGGCTTGCAGGTAGATGCCGTTGGTAGTGTAGAGCAGCCAGCGGCCATCGGGAGAAAGACGGCCTCCGACGATGGTTTCGCCGGGCGGAACCGGTAGGTGGATGGCTTCGGAGGCCTGAGCCCCAGGGCGGACGATATCGAACGACTCGCCATCGTCGTACCCCAGCGTGCCGGCGGGAGCGGCATCCATCAAGCCGGCTATCAGGCCGGCGCGCGGGGCGTATTTCGGAACTTGCCAGGCTGACCTGACTTCCCTCAGATTCGCGAGTGGATGTTCTTCCACGGTGTCTGCGGCAGCGGACTGCACCCGGATCGCGGATCCGTCTCGCGACCAGAGGGGATATCCGGCGGAGGGCAGTTTGACCTGCTCGGCGCTGCCGGCATCGAGGAGCCACGAGTTGGCGAGCACGCGCCGTCCATCCGGCGACAGTAAGACGCCGAAGAACTGGCCTTCCGGCCCCAGTGTTGCCAGCTCATGGCCTTGGCGGTCGAACCACGTCAAACGCCAAACTGGAGTCTCTTCCCGGCCGCCATGCCAGGATTCCGTCGGTGGAGACCGAGAGACCGAGAGAAGATCCGAAAGATACCTGCAAAAGGTTGTGCCGAGGCGGTATCATGCGAACATGTTTCGTCATCTTCCGGCACTCCTCGCCGGCACCATCTTGCTGGCGGGATCCGCCATCGCTCAATTGCCCGGCAACGCGTCGCTGCAAGGCACGTACAACTTCCGATATCTGGGAGTCTTCACCGTTCCGAGCGACGCCGCACTGAGCTTTCAGGGGACGATCGCCTTCGACGGCAAATCCGACGCGAACGGAAACGGCACCTTCACGGTGACGGGCCAGGGCGCCAATGCCACGCCCGGCAAGGCCTCCAACAACATCTACCAGGTGCTTTCGAGCGGTCTGTTCTACATGACGAATCCGTTCGATTCCACGGGCAACACGTTTCTGTCGGGCGGCGTGGGCACCGGCGCGCTGGTAGCGAGCAGCACCGACACGAATTATTGCGATCTCCTGGTCGCGATTCCGGCAGCCACCAGCGCCTCTGCGGCCACGCTCAGCGGGAAGTACTGGCTGGCCAGTCTGGATTTTCTGGGCGGCAACTTTAGCCAGACGCGCGATACTTTCTTCTCCGCCACAGCCGACGGAAACGGCACGTTCGGCAGCGTAACCATCAAAGGTACGGCGCAGAATGTGGACCCCACGACGCCGCTTACGCAGACCAGCGCCGCCACTTACACAGTGACGGCCAACGGCACCGGCACTTTGAATTTCCCGGCGCCGAGCGGTGTGGCGGCTACCAGCCAGTTGCTGGCCGGCAACAAGGTGCTGTTCGTTTCGCAGGACGGCAACTTCTTCGTGGCAGGCGGGACTTCCGGCTTCGACATGATCATCGGAGTGAAGGCGCTGACGGGCAATGCCGCGAGCGCCGCTAGCGGTCTCTACTTCGCCGGCTATCTGGAGAACTTTTTTGGTACGGACGGTATTAAGTTTTCGGCCTACGCAGCGATCGGGGCGGTCAATGAGACCGGCGACTTCGGAGTTGAGTTCGGGCACCAGCGGACCAATCCGGATTTCGCCTTCTCGTACGATGACTCGTATGCCGTGGACTTCAAGCCGGCCGCGGACGGCACGGTTACTTATGGCAACTCCGCGTACGTGGTCGGCGCCGGCGGGAATATCATTCTCGGCGCGGGCGCGGGCCGGAATTACCAGGTGACGCTCTACGTCAAAGCGCCCTCGCTGAGCGGCACGGGTGTGTTCCTCAACCCGCAGGGAATCGTCAACGCCGCCAACAATGTGCCGTTCACGGCGGGGGTCTCGCCGGGCGAATTTATCTCTCTGTACGGAACGGGGATGGCGTCGCAGACGGTTACCGCTCAGTCCCTGCCTTTTCCTGCGACTCTCGGCGGCGTTCAGGTCACAATCACCTGGGTAGACTCGGCCGGGAAGACGCAGTCTGCGCAGGCGCCCCTCTACCGTGTGAGCCCTACGCAGATTTCGTTGGTCGTGCCGTACTCCACGCCGGGAGACGGATCGTTTCTCAACTTCCGGGTCACCAACAACGGCACGGCCTCAAACGTCGCGACTGTGTACAGCGGACCGACGTCGCCGGGGATTTTCACCTTCTCACAAAATGGACTCGGCAACGGCGCCATTTTGCACGCCGACTTCAGCTTCGTAAACGGGGCCAGCCCGGCTAAGGTGGGCGAAACGGTTCAGATCTTTCTCACGGGCCTGGGCGCGGTGACTCCGCCGGTGACAGCCGGCGCCGCAGGGCCTGTGAATCCCCTGAGCACGACCATCGTTCCCGATGTATATGTCGATGGGACGTTTGCGAAGACGGTGTTTTCGGGGTTGGCGCCTACGCTGGGAGGCCTGTACCAGTTGAACGTGACGATTCCTACGGGAATCACCGCCGGAGCGAATGTGACCATAGAGATCGACACGTTCGATAGCCAGGACAACCTGTTGTCGGTCAACGCTCAGGCGACGATCCCGATCGCCAAGTAGGTGGGGCAGGCGCTTTCGCCTGCCACTGCTAGAATGCCTGAAATGATACGCCGCAAGATCTGGTTTTTTTCAGCCTTGGCCATGGGATTGTTGGCGGGACCGGCAGCGGCTCAACTTCCGACCAATGCCTCGGTCCAGGGCTCCTATTATTTCCGGTATCTGGGGGTGAATACCGTTCCGTCCGATGCAGCTCTGGCGTTCCAGGGGACCATCGTGTTCGACGGCAACACGGGCGCAGACGGTTTCGGCGCCTTTACGGTGACCGGCGAGGGTACGGCCGGGGCCAGTCTCGGGCCGGCCGCGAACAACACTTACAGAGTGCTCTCGAACGGCTTGATCGACATGACGAACCCGCTCGACGCCACCAATCAGACCACACTATTCGGAGGCGTGGGCACGGGCGCCATCGCCATGAGCAGCACGGACACGAATTATTGCGATCTTTTCGTCGCGGTTCCAGTCAGCACTGCGAATTCCACCGCCAACCTGAACGGAAAGTATTATCTGGCCAGCATGGAGTTTCTGAACGGCAGTTTCCCGTTGACCCGCGACACGTTCTTTTCGGCCACATTCGACGGCAAGGGCGGGTTCGTGGGCAACGTCACGATCAACGGGACCGCGGCCAACCTCAACCACGCGGCAACGTCCCAAACCAGCACCGCCGCGACATACACGGTGGCGGCCAACGGCACAGGCACTCTGAATTTCCCTGCCCCGAGCGGCGTGGCCGCGAACAACCAGTTGCTTTCCGGGAACAAGGTTCTCTACGTTTCCCCGGACGGCAACTTTCTCATTGCCGGCGGCAGTTCCAGCTATGATTTCGTGATCGGGGTAAAGGCGCTCACCGGCAGTCCGACCGGCATACCCGACGGACTCTACTTCACCTCTTATCTACAGGGCGCGGTCGGCTCAAACACGTTCACCGCCATCGGCGCGGACGGCACGGCGAATGAAAAAAGCACGCTTGGAGTCGAGATCGGGCACCAGCGTGTCAATCCGGACTTCGCTCCTTCGTACGACGACACCTATGGAGTGACCTTCAAACCGGCAGCGGATGGCACGGTGACGTATTCCGATTCGCAATACGTGGTAGGCGCGGCCGGTAACTTCATCATTGGGGCGGGCCGCGGAAGCAATTATCAACTTACGGTGTATGTCAAATCGCCTGTGCTGAGCGGCACCGGGGTTTTCCTGCACCCGCAGGCAGTCGTAAGTGCCGCGAGTAGTGTGCCGTTCACCGCGTCGGTCGCGCCCGGCGAATTCATCTCGCTCGGGGGAGCCGGACTGGCTGCTACGACGGCGACCGCTTCTTCCCTGCCGTTTCCCACGACGCTGGGAGGCGTACAGGTCAACATCTCGTGGGTCGACGTGAATGGGAGGCCCCAGTCCGCGCCGGCGCCTCTCTACTTCGTGGGCCCCACGCAGATCAACGCCCTGGTGCCTTACTCGGCGCCGAGCGATGAATCGTTGATCACCGTCCAGGTAATGAACAACGGAGTCGCTTCAAACTCCACGAGAGTTTACTGCGGGCTGACGGCGCCGGGAATTTTCACCATCCCGTCGGGCGGAATCGGCAATGGAGCGATCCAGCACGCCGATTTCAGCCTGGTATCGACGGCCAGTCCGGCCAAGGTGGGCGAGACGGTCCTGATGTACCTGACGGGTCTTGGCGCAGTGACTCCGCCCGTAGCGGCAGGCGCGGCGGCTCCGTCGAATCCCCTGGCGACGACGCCTCTTCCCGATGTCTATATCGATAACATCAAGGCGCGCGTGGTCTTTTCGGGGCTTACGCCGGGCGCGGCGGGACTGTATCAGTTGAACGTGACAATTCCGGCGGGCGTCACCGCCGGAGCCAACGTGACTATCGAGATCGCCACGTTCGACACTGCGAAGAATCTGCTGTCGGTCAACTCGGAAGCCACGATTCCGATCGCGAAGTAGGGTCGGGCGAATCGCCTGAGAAACCGCTCACGGTCGCGGCTCCGATCGGAGCCCGCGCCGGCTATCATGCCCTCATGGGCCCCGGCTTTTCCCGGCTATCGCTGTTGGCGCCGGCGAACACCCGGCAAAGGCGGGCGAGATCGTGCAGATCTACCTGACGGGCCTGGGTGCGGTGAAGCCGCGGGTGGCCGCGGGGGCCGCCGGGCCCACGAATCCGCTGAGTGTCACGGTCAACAACTTGGCGGTTTACATAGACGGCCAGCCCACGCAGGTGATTGCGTATCCGGGGTGGCGCCGATTCCATCGGGGGTGCGGACCGGGAACGTGGACCTGGAAATTGCCACGGTCGATGCGGACAATGTGCAAGCCACGATTCCGATCGGGCGGTAGAGGCGGACAGGCCAGGAGGCCTGTCCCACTTACCTTCTGTCCCAATTCAGGCGCAAGTTGTCGCGGCCATTCGTGGCATCGAGCGAAATTCGATAAACGTTCTGGCGCTGGTCCACCGAGATGTACATCGGGCCGCGCAGACGAAGCATGCGATCGTCGCCCGCGACATCGGCCTTCAGCGCGTCGCCATCCCTGCCGATCACGTTTCCGGCGAACGTGATGGGGCGGCCGCTGTCGGTGCGGAACGAGACCTGGATGCGCCCGCCGCGATCGATATCCACGTTGGCATCGAAGAGACGCTGCGAACCGATGCCGGTGAGGTTTGAAGAGCCGCGGCCGCTGCCGCTGAAGTGGATGACGTTGTTCCAGGCAAATCTGCCGCGGTCGTCATCGCGGCGGCCGAAATCCGGAGGGCCGCCATCGCGGCGAAAGTCACCAGGGCGGTCATTGGAAGAACCGCCGGGGCGGTCATTGGAAAAACCGCCGGAGCCGGTGATCGCCCAAGTCAGGCGGAAGTGGTAGCGTCCATAGCCTCCGTCGTTATCGCGGATGCGAACGAAGGCCGTGAAGCCGTTACGGCGGTTGGGTTCATCGAGCAAGCGGATCTCGTTGCGGCTGTCCTTCACCTCGAAGTTGAAGCCCTGGATGTCGCGGTCCGGCAGCGGTTCGTTGCATTCCGAGCCGTCGTCGCGAGCCTCGCGGCCGGAGAGGGTCCGGATGGAGACCAAGTCGCGGCGCACAGAGACTTCCACCTGGTCGTCAACCTGGAGCCGGATGTCGCACTGGCCCTTGCCCAGCGGCACGTCGTTGCGAGTCATCCGGGCCGGGCGGAATTGAGTATCTGCCATAGCCGGCAGAGCGGCAAACAGCGCGAGGAGCGCGATCCCGGCACGACTGAAATTTGTAGGCTTCATTGCCTTTAGCATAGCGCCGGGGAAGAGAGGCGAGATTAAGATTCGATTTATTTTTGTACATGAAGCGTACGCCCGGCCGTGGACAGGCCAGGAGGCCTGTCTTACGCGCGCCGGCTGAAAGCGGACGGCAGCCAGGATTGCGATGAAGCCCTCGGTGCCGTACGTGCGGTTAGCCGCCGTTGCGTATGCAGAATCGTGCGTCAAGGCGATTCTCCCGTTGCCTTCGATCCGGAAACAGTGCATCGTCCCTCGTATGGATCGCTGGTGCTTGCGCGATCACGGGGGCCGTGAGCCACACCAGCGTTGCGAGCGCGGCAACGGGACCGCCCCTGCTAAAATCAAAACAGCACGCCCGTTATGAAAACACCCGAAGAGCGCCAGCGGGCGCTCGCAGACATTCTGGAGCAACGTGTCCTCGTGCTCGACGGGGCCATGGGGACCATGCTGCAACAGCTTAACCCCACGGCTGCCGATTTCGGCGGCGCAGCGTTCGAGAACTGCAACGAGAACCTGCTGCGCACGCGGCCCGATTGGGTGTTGGGCATTCACCGCAAATACTTCGCGGCCGGGTCGGATGTGGTCGAGACCAACTCGTTCAATTGCGACCGGATTTCGCTGGGCGATTTCGGGCTTCAGGACGAGGTCTACGCGCTCAACGCGATTGCCGCGAAACTGGCGCGGCAGGCGGCGGACGAATTCTCGACGCCGGCGAAGCCGCGCTTCGTGGCGGGGTCGATGGGGCCCACGACGAAGTCGATCACGGTGGTCGGCGGCGTCACGTTCGCGCAGTTGATCGAGGTCTACTACGAGCGGGCCAAGGGCCTCGCCGATGGCGGCGCCGATATCCTGTTGATCGAAACCAGCAACGACACGCGCACCGTGAAGGCCGCTCTCATTGCTATGGAGCGGCTGCGCAGCGAGTTGGGCCGGCGGATTCCCGTGATGGTCTCGGGCACTATCGAGACTATCGGCACCATGCTCGCAGGGCAGACGGCGGACGCGTTCTGCGCGTCGATCGCGCATGCCGACCTGCTCTCCATCGGGCTCAACTGCGGCACGGGGCCGGAGTTCATGACCGATCATTTGCGCACCATCGCGGAGATGGCGCCCGGGCGCGTCTCCTGCTATCCCAACGCGGGGCTGCCCAACGAGGAGGGCAAGTACCTGGAGACCCCGACTTCGGTGGCGGCGCAGTTGGAGCGCTTCCTCGAGAACGGCTGGCTCAACATCGTCGGCGGCTGCTGCGGCACGACCGACGCGCACGTCAAGGCCATTGCGCAGATGGCGGAAAGCAAGCGGCCGCGCGCCGTGCCGGGGCGTTCGCACCGCGCCTACTATTCGGGCATCGAGCTGGTAGAGGCCGAGGAAAGCAACCGGCCGCTGATCGTGGGCGAGCGGACTAACGTCATCGGATCTCGCCTCTTCAAGAATATGGTGGCGGAGGAGAAGTGGGAGGAGGCCACCGAGATCGCGCGCTGGCAGGTGAAGAACGGCGCGCACATCGTCGACGTCTGCTTGCAGAGCACCGATCGCGATGAGATTCAGGACATTCCGGTCTTCTATGACAAGCTGATCCGCAAGATCAAGGCGCCGGTGATGATCGACACCACCGATCCCCAGGCGGTGGAGCTGGCGCTGACCTGGTGCCAGGGCAAGAGCATCATCAACTCCATCAACCTGGAGGACGGCGAGGAGAAGTTCGAGCGCGTCTGCCCCATTGCGCGTCGCTACGGCGCGGCGCTGGTGGTGGGCTCGATCGACGAAGACAAGCTGCAGGCGCAGGCCTTCACGCGCGAGCGCAAGCTGCAAGTGGCGCAGCGGTCGTGCGCGCTCCTGACGGAGAAATACGGCATTCCGATCGAGGACATCATCATCGACCCGCTGGTGTTTCCGTGCGCCACCGGCGACGCCAACTACATCGGCGCGGCGGTCGAGACCATCGAAGGCATCCGGCTGGTGAAGGAGAAGGCGCCCCACGTCAAGACCGTCCTGGGGATTTCGAACATCTCGTTCGGACTGCCGGCCGCGGCGCGCGAAGTGGTGAACTCGGTCTTCCTCTATTACTGCACGAAGGCGGGGCTGGACCTGGCGATCGTCAACGCGGAGAAGCTGGAGCGCTTCGCCTCGATTCCGGAAGAGGAGCGGCGGCTGGCGGAGAACCTGCTGTTCAACTCGCCGCCGGTGGATGCCGCGGACGAATCGCTGCGCACCGCGCCCGAGGATTGGCGGCAGCAGTCCGCGGAGCAGAAGGCCGCGATCAACCAGTGGCACATCGCGGCGGTCACGGACCATTTCCGCAAGGCCGGCAAACGTGTCAAGGTCAGCGCGGAGGATCTGCCGCTCGATCAGCGCCTGGCGAACTACATCATCGAAGGCACCAAGGACGGGCTCATCGCGGATCTCGACCGCAAGCT
The DNA here is from genome assembly GCA_041485845.1 of Bryobacteraceae bacterium. Taxonomy (GTDB): domain Bacteria; phylum Acidobacteriota; class Terriglobia; order Bryobacterales; family Bryobacteraceae; genus OMOG01. The sequence goes on along the minus strand of JBGPKH010000130.1, from coordinate 5,523 downwards.
CGCCGAAGGCGCGGCGCCGCTCGACATCGTCAACGGGCCGCTGATGGCCGGGATGGCCGAAGTCGGCCGGCTGTTCAACAACAACGAGCTGATTGTCGCCGAGGTTCTGCAATCGGCCGAGGCCATGAAGGCGGCGGTGAGCTATCTCGAGCGGTTCATGGAGAAGGCCGACACGGCGGCGCGCGGCAAAGTGATCCTCGCCACCGTGAAGGGCGATGTACACGACATCGGCAAGAACCTGGTGGAGATCATCCTCTCGAACAATGGCTACAACGTGATCAACCTGGGGATCAAGGTGCCGCCCGACGCGCTCATCCGCGCGTGCCAGGAGCACAAGCCGGACGTCATCGGGCTTTCGGGACTGCTGGTGAAGAGCACGCAGCAGATGGTGATCACGGCGACCGACCTCAAAACCGCGGGCATTGCGGTCCCGCTGCTGGTGGGCGGAGCGGCGCTTTCCGAGAAGTTCACGCGGAACAAGATCGCTCCGGCGTATGGCGAGGCCGTGTGCTACGCGAAGGACGCGATGACCGGTCTCAGCCTGATGAACCGCATCATGGATCCCGCGGCGCGGACAGCGGTGCTGGAGGATCACCGGTTTGTCGAGGCGCCGGCCGCCGTCGAACCCGTCGCCGAAGCGCTGGGGCCGGTGACCACGAAGCGCAGCGGCAAAGTGCGGACGGACATCCCGATTCCCGCCGCTCCGTATCTGGAGCGTAAAGTCCGCGACGTGCCGCACCTGGCCGAGTTGTGGAGCTACATCAATTCTTACATGCTCTACGGCCGTCATCTGGGCTACAAGGGGAATTTCGAAAAGGCGCTGGTGGAGCATGACGAGAAGGCGCTCGAACTCTTCCACAACATGGAGGAAGTGAAGCAGGACGCCGCGCGCTTCATGAAGGTGAAGGCGGTGTGGCAATTCTTCGAAGCGGAGCGCGACGGCAACGCGATTCACTTGTTCGCGCCCGCGGGCGTGTCGCCGGTCCACACATTCCAGTTCGGCCGGCAGCGGCGGGAAAATGGCCTTTCGCTCAGTGACTACATTCTGGATGCCGAGGAAGGCCGCCGCGATCACCTGGCCCTGTTCGTAGTGACTGCGGGCGCGTGCATTCGCGAGCGCTCGGAAGAGTGGAAACAGGCCGGCGAGTTTTTCAAAGCGCACGCGATTCAGGCGCTGGCGATCGAGACGGCGGAGGGCACGGCCGAATGGCTGCACCGGCGCATTCGCGAGGACTGGGGCTTCCCCGATCCGCCGACCACCACTATGCAGGACCGCTTCACCTCGCGATATCGCGGCAAGCGGTACAGCTTCGGGTATCCGGCGTGTCCGAATCTGGACGATCAGCAGGGAATGTGGAAGCTGCTCCAGCCGGAAGACATCGGCGTGAAGCTGACGGAAGGCATGATGATGGAGCCGGAAGCCAGCGTCAGTGCCCTGGTGTTCCATCACCCGGACTGCGCGTATTTTACGGCGGATGAAGGCGGGTAGGGCCACGGATTGGTTCGAGGCTTGACGCCCGCTGGCGGGTGGCGCAAAAAACGCATTTTCGGGCGTGTCTGTGTGTATTATTTTTGTTGTGGTTAAGTGATTCCAATTGTGCGATTTGGCGACGTCAGCCGAAATCGGGGGGCGCATGGGGGCGGGTTTTTGGATATAATGCGCATCCCAAACTATTTCTCGGGCGGCGATAGAGGCCGGGAGTGCGGGACTGCTCAGGCTTGAGCAGTTTTCCGAAGTGCGGGGGTGCAGATTCAGAGGGTTCACGATTTCCGGCTGCTCGGTGTGAGCGGTTTGGTGGATGGCGATCGGTGGCATACGTTTCCTAAAAAGGTCAGCGCCGTTGCGGTCGGCCGGCGGTGCGGCCGTGCCTTCCTTCCTAATTTCACCTTGGCATACTGTCAAGCGCCTGAAGGCCGGTTGGAGAGAAAAGGAGCTGAAAACAAAGGGAAAAGATTTCTGAAAAGTTGGTTACCGGGTTTTTTGGGGGAAGGGGGCGGAATGGTGGTTTTGAGTGGAACGTATTTGGACTCAGTGGATTGGCGGGATTTGCAGCCCGTCGGACCGCGGATCACTTCCCCGGATGAAACTCCTGAGGCGAGTGACGCGCCGCGAGTGGGCTACGCTGCCAGGTGGAAACCGATAGTCGGTCGCAAGGGGTTTAGCAATCGGGTCGCACACGTCGCGTGAGGAAACTCGAATAGCCATGGCGTCTTCACTGGTCCGCCTTGCTGAGTGGTACGGCTCGCACGGCGGCACCGAGGCAGAAGCCTCCGGGCTAGTGAATCTAGTGCTGGCGCTTGCATACGCCGCTGCTGGAAAGCCATCCACGCTGGCAGAATTCCACCAACTTTGCCTGAACATGCACGCCGCCTCTCGGGGTCGTTCGCGCCGGCACCGTCCGGCGCAGAGCACAACGCAACTCAAGCTGCTTCAAGATCAACCCGCACGCGGCAACCAAGGGCCGTCGCAATGTTGACCAACGCGTCCAACGAAAAGCGCGAGACCCGACCGCGGAGCAGATCGTTCATCCGTGGCTGCGTCACACCACAGCGGCTTGCCGCTTCCGCCTGTGTCCAGGCGTTTTGTTTCAGGCGGGCCGCGAGTTTCTGCATCAGTTCGGCCCGTGCTCGCAGATTCGCGGCCTGTTCGGGTGTGTCCGCGATGGCGTCCCAAACACTCGCATAGCTCTCTGGTTTGCTCATGTCCTGCCTCCCAACATCTGCCTAAATCGTCTCTTCGCGATTTGAAGATCGTACTTCGGCGTTGTCTGCGTCTTCTTCTGGAGTGCGTGGAGAACGTAAACAGCCTGCGCGCGCCTGGCCACGTAGATCACCTGGCAGGCGGAGGTCGAATCCGAAACGCGAATCTCCTCCACACCCTTGCCAATGGTGGGCATCGGCTTGAAATCGTCGGGCTGGTCGCCTCGCTGAACCTTATCGAGTTGATAACCTGCGTCATGGCGGACGTCCTTGGGAAAGTCTCGTAAGCACTTGAGGGAATCGCCGAGGAAGCGCACCGGCCGCATCACTCGATTATATCCAACTGGATATAATCGAGGGGCGGGGTAGGACAATGCCGTAGGCCACCTCTACCGGCCACACCCGACGATTACTCCCCACAAGTGGGCTTGTCGCCGGGAACCTCAATTCAGCCACCTGTTCAACCTGTACAGGCAGTTTGCTCTTGCTTGTTGCTTCACCATCGGTCTGTCTGGCTTCATCCCAGTCGGCGGACTGGCCACCTTCGTTTTCCTATCGAGGCCGAATCGGGTTCACTTGCGTTACGGCTCGCGTGTTGGCCTCCCGACTCGCCCGCAGCATGGCTGCCGCTGGCGCTCGTTCGGCTACATGCTGAACAGGCAATTTGGAAATATTATTTCGTGACACGCTCTAAATCCAAAGTCTTTCTCCCCATTCTCCCCATGATTTCCCCGATCTCCCCAATCGTCCGCTCCAGATCTTCGTCAGTCGTATAGAAATGCGGCGCCACGCGAATGCCCGCGCCCGGCCGATAGTCCACCAGCACCTCGCGCCGGATGAGCTCGCGTGTGACTTCCTTGCCGTTGGGCACATCCAGAATTACCACACCGCCGCGGCGCTGAGGATCGCGTGGGGTGTTCACCGCCAGCCCCGCTTCGTCCGCCAGTTCGATCAGGCGCGTGGTCTGCCGGATGGATTTCTCGCGGATCGCCGGCACTCCGATCGCATTGACGATTTCGTATCCGGACCGCGCCGAATACAGCGCAGGAACGTTTGGCGTGCCGTTAAGAAACCGGAATGCATTGCCCGCGTATCGGATCGGTCCGCCCTCGAACCCGAACGGCTCCTCGTGCGCCATCCATCCCGTGGCGATAGGATTCAGCTTGTCCCAAAGATCGCGGCGCACATAGAGGTAGCCGGCTCCCGGACCGCCGCAGAGCCACTTCACCGACCCGCCGGTAGCGAAGTCGAGCTGTAATTCCCGCACGTTCACCGGCACGGCGCCCGCCGATTGATACAGGTCCGCGATCACCATCGCGCCTGCGGCGTGCGCGCGCTCCACGATCGCCGCCAGGTCCTGCAAATAGGAACTGCGAAACGCCACGTGCGACACCGAGACGAGCTGCGTCTCTTCGTCGATGGCGTCGAGCAGCATTTCCACCGGCAGCGTGAGCCCGTCCGGCGAGGGCGCCGTCACGATCCGCGCCCCCAAGCGGGACAGGCCATGATAGACGTAATCGTTCGAGGGAAAATTCAGACCGTCGGTCAGCAGCTTGTTGCGGCGCCCCGTCCAGTCGAAGCACGACGTCACCACGGACTGGCAGATCGACACGTTCTGCTGCATGACGATTTCGCCTTCGCCCGCGCCGACGATCGCCCCGACCAGGTTCCCCACCGTGACCGGCATGTCCCACCAGCCCTCCTCCCAGGCACGGATGCCGCGGCTCGCCCACGTATCGGCGAACTCGGCCAGGCGAGTCGCGGCGCGCTGCGGCATGGCGCCGAGCGAATGGCTGATCATGTAGGTGGTATGCGCCAGGATGGGGAATTCCTTGCGCCAGGCCAGAAGCGGATCCATGGGTACTATCGTATCGTCAGTTGGAAATCGAGCACCAGCACCAGGGCATCGTCCGTCACGCGAATTCCGGTGACGTTGAAATGCCGCAGGTCGCGATGGTACGCGGGCTGATTACCGGGGTCTTCCAGCAGCTTCTGCGCCGCGGGGTCGATGGGATAACGGAAGTCGCGTCCCAGGCTGGCCGCCATCACGCCGCACACGCGCCGGATATAGAAACCAGTCCTGGAATCGCTCGTCACCGTCACGTCGCGCAGCCCGATGTTGCCGTCGCGGTATTGCGGCGTGGCCGTGATGGTGAGGTCGAACGCATCGCCGAGTCCCACGCACTGTCCCAGGAGGTTGGCCGCCGACCGGCCGGTGAACCTTTCGTGGATCGCCAGGCGTCCCGCCTTGGATTGCACGCGCGGCCTCTCCAGGTAAGCAAAATTGCACCTGGCGGTCTTGCTGCCGCGGACATAGCGGCGTCCTTCCTGCGTGAAGGCCTGGTCCGCCAGCATCCGCTCCAGGGCTCCGAACTGAAGATGCAGTTCCACGGCGCGCGCGCACCACGGCAGCAGAAGCAGGGCGATCGTCAGGCGGAAAGGCACGGACCCAACATTCTCGCACGGCGGAGAGCGCTTAGCCGGCGGCGCCGCCAACAGACGATCCCCCGCCGGCCGCGGCGCCCGTCGCCAGCCGGATCTCAAACTGACCCGCCGGCGCCAGGCTCTTGGTATCCGGCGTGGCTGGCGAGAGGGCGCCTCAGAACTCCAGGCGCAGCCCGAACTGGAAGACTCTCTGCGTCTTCGCCTGGGTAATGGTGGCCGAGTTCAACACATCCACCTGGTTCTCCGGCAAATTGAAATTGCTGTGATTCAGCAAGTTGAACGACTCCCACCGGAATTGCACCGCCTGCCGCTCGGCGAAGCGGAACCGCCGCGAGAGCGACAGGTCGATGTTGAAGGTCCCCGGACCGTCCAGGATAT
>JBGPKH010000129.1:0-16939 GCA_041485845.1 Bryobacteraceae bacterium | reverse complement strand
CGATCAGCGCTCCATATTCCTTCGGCGTAGAGTAGCCAACCGTGTCGGGAATATTGACTGTGCGGGCGCCGGCAGCCACCACGGCCTTGGAGATCTTTTCGAGAAATTCGGGTTCGGTGCGCGCGCCGTCCTCGGCGGAAAACTCGACGTCGTCGACGTGAGTGCGCGCCAGTTGGACGGCGGCGACGGCCTCATCGAGCACCTGCTGCTCGGTTTTCTTGAGCTTGTACTTCAGGTGAATCGGGCTGGTGGCGATGAACGTGTGAATGCGCGGGCGTTTGGCGTGCGTCAGACTCTTGGCGGCGCGCTCCACGTCCAGCGTGCAGCAGCGCGCCAGGGCGGCCACCTGGGCCCACGGGAACTCGCGGCTCACCGCGGATACAGCTTCGAAATCGCCCTCGGAGGCGATGGGGAAGCCGGCTTCCAGTATGTCCACGCCGAGCTCCACCAGCTTACGCGCCATGCGAAGCTTTTCCGGCACCGTCATGCTGCAACCGGGCGACTGCTCGCCATCGCGCAGCGTCGTATCGAATATATATACGCGGTCACTCATGCATATTCACCAATACAGGCATTATGGGGGTTGCATGTGTGATTTGGCAAATTTATAATATTAGAGGATTATATTAATAGAAGTTATCATGGAACTCTATCCCCTCCAGGTCTTTCTCACCGTCGTCACGGAGAAGAGCTTTTCGCGCGCGGCCGAGAAGCTGTTGCGCACGCAGCCGGCGGTGTCGCTCTCCCTACAGCGCCTCGAGCAAGAACTCGGGGAAAAGCTCATGGACCGCTCCGGCAAGGACCTCATCCTCACCGATGCCGGGCACACCGTTCTCGACTATGCCCGGCGATTTCAGAGCCTCCAGCAGGAGCTCGAAAACTCGCTCGCCGAGCTGCGCGACAAGTCCGCCGGCCGGCTCACCATCGGGGCCAACGAATCCACGACGCTGTATCTGCTCCGCCACATCGAGCGGTATCGCGAGTTGTACCCGAAGATCAAGGTGCAGATCCGGCGCAGCCTCTCGAGCCGGCTCCCCAACGAGCTGCTGGACGGCAATCTCGAGCTCGGCGTCATCAGCTACGATCCGGCGGACGAGCGCCTCAAATCCAAGATCATCTACACCGACGCCCTGGCGCTGGTGGTCTCGCCGCAGCACCGCCTGGCGAGCCGCAAGACGGTCTCCATCAACGAGCTCGGCGCGGAGAATTTCATCGCCCACAACGTGATTTCGCCCTATCGCGAAGTGGTGCTGCGCGAGTTTCAGTCGCACAAGGTGCCGCTGCACATGGACGTCGAGATGCCCACCATCGAGACCATTCGCAAGCTGGTGCAGAGCAACTTCGGGGTGGCCTTCCTGCCGCGCATGTGCGTGGAGCAGGAAATCGAACAGAAGATGCTGTGCGAGGTGCGGGTCAAGGAGATCCACGTGGAGCGCAAGATCCGGCTGGTGTATCCCACGAAGCGGGCCCTGAGCCACGCGGCGCGGGCGTTTCTGGAGGTGGTGGGGCAGGCCGCACCCTGAAGCAGCGTCTCCCATTTTTACAAGACTACGAGCTCGGGGGCCGTGATAATGAATCTGATGACTTTGAATCCGTGCATCAATCTTTCGTTTGACGGGCAATGCGAAGCCGCGTTCAAGTTTTACAAACGCTGCTTGAACGGTAAGATTACCTTCATGCTCACCTGGGGCGATTCGCCCATGGCCAAGGACGCGCCCCCGGAATGGAGCAGCAAGATTGTTCATGCCACGCTGGTCGTCGGCAATACTAGATTGCAGGGATCCGATCCCGCTCCAGGCTCATATGAGTCCCCCAGGGGCTTCGTCATCACTCTGAACCCGAGTCAAGGCGATGCGGAACGCCTGTTTTTGGAACTGGCAGAAGGAGGGATTGTTCGCATGCCGCTTCAGGAAACGTTCTGGGCTCACCGTTTTGGCGTGCTCACGGACCGGTTTGCAATCCCTTGGGCGATCAACAGTGAAAAATCCGAATAGGGCAATGGCTCTCAGTGCGCGAGCGTTCAGTTTGTGCGTCGCGATCGCCTTAACCGTATCGTGTGGGTCATCCGGCAATAAGGCGGATGACACCAAAGCCGCGGCGGATGCCATCCGGCAACAGATCGCCAGGTACACGGCAGCTCTGGACGCGGCGGATATCGATCTCGCCTCGCAGGTTTGGCGAACTTCGGCGGATGTGTCATTTATCCATCCTGCGGGTCACGCACGCGGCTGGGAGGAAGTGAAAGAAATCTACAAGTTCTTTGGTTTGTCCTTTTCTGAACGGAAGTTAACTGTACGCGATGTGTCGGTACACGTCAACGGCGACGCGGCATGGGTCGAGTTCTATTGGCACTTCGTCGCGAAACAGAGCAACGACGGCGCAGCGGTCCAAACAGACGGCAGAGAGACGCAAATCTATAACAAGGCCGGGAACCGCTGGCAACTCGTTCACGTGCACTACTCCGGCCCGGCAATAAGGCGGTAAGACCCGGGCGGCCTGGTCCCACAATTGGCGATAGGATCCGGCTAGCGCCACAGTGTTTAGCGCCGCAACCAGGGGTTCTCGGCTCGAAGCTGCTGGTTCTTGACGGTAGTTCGAGAACGGTCTCGGCTGGGCACCCAGTCCGGATGGGTGTGCCTGCCTTGAGCGTACTCGATTGACCTGAAAGAAATTGGACTGGTTCGAGCGGACCGCGTTTTAGGCCGCAAAAGTTCGAAACGTGTCCAGTGTGGGGAGCCAGTTCCTGAGCTGTTCCTTGCTCCGATTTGCCGCGTGCAGGCCAGCATGGATTCGAACCCTCCGCACCACACTACGGCATGGTGCATACTGGAACCGGAGGCCAGCATACCGATGAAACGGACGATTCAGGTGCGGATCAGTAGAGGCGACCGCCTGTTTGTGGCCGAGTGCCTCGACCTGCCGGTCGTGACGCAGGCAGCCACCCTAGATGAACTGGCTTCTAATATCCGTGAGGCTATCGGGCTGCACCTCGAGGGCGAAGACCTAGCAGAGCTTGGTTTTTCCAGTAACCCGACGATCCTCGCGACCATGGAACTTGAAGCAGTTGCCTGATGCCGAAGCTGCGAGTTCTCTCAGGACGGGAGGTTCTGAAGATCCTCCACCAATTCGGATTTCAGGACTTCGCACAGCGAGGTAGTCATATCAAAGTCCGTCGCGTTCTAAAGGGTGGTCAAGCCCAAACCTTGACCGTTCCCAACCACGACGAGATCGACCGCAGCACCCTCCGCGCCATTTACCGCCGGCCGTGCCGCTTCATCCCGGAGTCCGAACTCCAGGCCGAGTTTTTCACGGACTGAGCGCCGGATCCAACGCGCGAGTTCTAAAGTCGTCCAGAACGGGGAGCCACTCCCAATTCGTCGGTCTGAGTGCCCTTCGAATCTCGTACCGGCTTCGACATCGTGCGGCTTACGCGCCGCGCCGCTCCGATCTATAATTAAGTGTATAGGTGTTTATGTGCCTACCTGTAGGTAAATATGCAAGAAGAAGCAGTCCGCTGGAACATCAAGGTTTCGAAGGAAACCGATCTCACCCTGCGCACCTTTCTGGGCTCCAGGGGCATGAAAAAAGGCGACCTCTCGAAGTTCATCGAGCAGGCCGTCCGCGCCCATGTATTTCATCGCACCGTTCAGGACATCAAGGCGCGCAATTCCGACACCGATCCGAACGAACTGCAGGCCCTCATCGACGCTACCGTGCGTGAGGTCCGCGCAGAACGTCGCGCCAAACGGAAGGCCGGCAAAGCCTGATGCCGGTGGTGCTCGATACCGACATCCTGGTTTCCGCCCTCCTGGTTCAACTGGGGAACCCGGCCGCGATCTTATCGCGCCTGGCAGGAGGGACATTTTGCGCTGCTGATCTGCGCAGAGCAGCTCGACGAGCTGAAGGCCACGCTGCACAAGCCCGCGATCGCCGCGCGCATCAAGCCCTACAAGGCCGGCCGCCTCGTCAACGAGATCAAGGAACTGGCCGAGACCGTCGGCCCCTTGCCGCGCATCGAGCGCTCTACGGATCCTACCGACGATTTTCTGCTGGCCCGGCGTGAAGCGGGCAGGCCGACTACTTGGTAACGGGTGACAAGAGCGGGCTGCTCTCCCGCAGGCGTCACGGAGGCACGCGGATCGTATCCGCGACCGAATTCGCCACGCTGAGGCAGAACGGATGTTGATTTCACGGGCGGACCCGACGGAATCGACACGAGAAAATCGGACCCGCGGCGTCACTGGGCGCCGGAAGTCTTCGAACTCAGCAAAGAGCCGCAGCTCGAACAATACGGCGTCGGCGACCCCAAGACGGACGATTACGGACGGCGCTGCCTGCTGGCGCGGCGGATGGTGGAAAAGGGGGTGCGGTTCGTGTGCGTAGTGTCGGGCGGAGGCGCCGCCGACACCGAATGGGACGCGCACTCCGATATCGAGAAGAACCACCTCAAGATGGCGAGTCTGACCGACAAGCCGGTGATGGGACTGGTGTAGGACCTCAAGCGCCGCGGCCTGCTGGGTTCGACGATCGTGCTGTGGGGAGAAGAGCAAGGGGCGCGACCATCACAACACGGGCTCTTCGATGTGGGTGGCGGGCGGCGGATTCAAGGGGGGAACGGTCTATGGCGCCACCGACGGCATCGGTCTGAATGCCGTGGAGAAGCCGGTCCACGCGCCCTTTCTGATTCCCGGCGCGCACCTGGCAAGGCTGAGGCGCGAAGTGGTAGTGTGCGCTCAGCTCGAGCAGGCGGGGATTGAAAAGAATCTGGCTGCCGCGCCGTTCCAGAACGGCTGCCTTGAGATTGTCGTAGAGAATGGCGCGCGGCTGGCCTTTCCAGGACTGAAAGGCATGTACGTGACCGCGCAAGAAGTTTTCCATCGTCTGGTCGAAAAAGAACTCCAGATACAGGGCGCGCGAATAGGACAACGTCATCACGAAGCAGGGCCATCCGGGGGCGGCACGGGGGCGACCCGTGGCGCGGTGTTGGCCGTTTTATTCGATGCTGGCGGCGGGTTGCTCCTGGCGCTGGCATTCCCATGTTTCGCGAAACCGCCGGTCATTGGCGCACCAGCCGTCGAGCATCTCCTGTGGTACGCGCGCATTCAGATCGATTTCGAACGATTTGCCCTGGAACCGCTCGGCCCATTCGCGGGCGGCCTTCTCCTCGGCTTCCGGATCGGGGATGCCAGTTCTGCGGGATGAACTGGTCGAGCCCGGCATCCTTGAATGCCTCGACCACCGCCCAGCGGTTCTCGACAGGGCTCGCAAAGACGGTGGGTACGATATGGCGTTGGCTACGGTCATCACGCCAGCCCCCACCTCGGCTACAAAATCCTCCTCGACGTCGTTGTAAACCCGCCGCGCCTCGCGGCTCAGCTCGCAGTAGTACGTGACGTCCGTTTCGGGCGGCAGATCCAGGACCTCCTTGCCCACGCGGTAGGTGACGCGGCTGGGCAGATCCTCCAGCTCGTCCAGGTGCAGGTACTCGACGATCTGCTTGTTCTGGTGCCCGCCCATGCGCGCTGAGAGCGAGCGGCAGTTCCAGGATCATAGCGGAACCGCAGTCATTCCTGGCGGCGCCGCACGCTGTTGGTGACTGCCAGGCCGTTTGGCGGAAAGTGCTACGAAGCGACCATGATGCTCTGCCGGCCGCCCCGGCCCAGCACCGACGGAATGACGATCATGTTCAACAAGGTCGAGGTGAACAACCCCGAGAGGATGACCATGGCCATCGGCGCCTGAATCTCACTGCCCGGCTTACCCGCACCAAGCGCGACAGGAATCAGCGCCAGGCCGGCCGCCAGCGCCGTCATCAAGATTGGCGACACTCGTTCCGACGCTCCACGCAGGACGGCTCTCCGGAGATCGGTTTCCCCCTCGACCTCCATCAGGTGTCGAACGTGGGATACCAGCATGATCCCGTTGCGCGTTGCGATGCCGAACAACGTGATGAATCCGATGATCGACGCCACCGAGAGGACCCCGCCCGAAAGAAAGACGCCTGCCACGCCTCCCACAAGCGCAAACGGAAGGTTCAGCATGATCACCAGGGCATCCTGGAAGCTCTTGAAGGCGGTCGTCAGGATCAGCACGATACCCACGATCACAAAGCCGCTGAGTAACAGGAGCCTGTTGGACGCGCTCGCTTCGCTTTCAAACTGGCCGCCGTATTCGACCCGGTACCCCTGCGGGAGTGGAACAGAGCGAGCTACCTGCGTTTGGATGTCGTTCACGACACTGCGGAGGTCGCGGCCCGCAACGTTGCATTGCACCACGATCTTTCGCTGCACCGCTTCGCGCGTGATGAAGTTTGGCGCGCGATCCTCCCGGATCTCGGCGATCGACCCGAGGGGGACCCGAGGCCCGAGAGGAGAGTCAATCAGGAGATCGCGGACTTGCTTCACCTGCTCAATCGGTCCAGTCTGCATTCGGACGATGAGAGGGAAACTCACCTGCCCTTCGAGGATCTGGCCTACCTCTTTTCCAACGAACGCAGTCTGTACCGTCTCGGCGACCGAACCAGCCTGGAGCCCCAGCCTGGCCGACAGGATCGGGTCAACTTTGACGCCCAGAGTCGGGATATCGGTCTGCTGGTCCGTGGAGAGATCGACTACACCGGTCACCGTCGCCATGGAAGCCTGCACGCGCTTCGCTAGAGACCGGAGCGTTACCAGATCGTCCCCGAAGATCTTCACGGCGATGTTGGCCCTCGTTCCGGACAGCATGTGGTCGATGCGATGGGAGATTGGCTGGCCGATTGTAACGTTCATCCCCGGAAGCAGAGTCACTTTCTCGCGGATCTCCTGGAGCACCTCTTGCTTGCTACGGCTCTTCATCTGCAGGATAACGTCGATCTCGGCCGACTCGACGCCCTGAACGTGCTCATCCAACTCCGCCCGGCCGGTCCTGCGGGCCGTGGAGATTACTTCCGGGACGGAAAGGAGGATTCGCTCCAGCCCATTCCCCAACTGATCCGATTCGGCCAGGCTCGTGCCAGGCAGCGTCACGGCGCTGAGGGTCAGCGTTCCCTCGTTGAATTCGGGGAGAAACGCGCGCCCCATGAAGGTGTAGCTGGCGAGGGCGGCTCCGAGGATCAGGACGGAGAATGAGATCACCACGGCGCTATGATCGAGTGACCACGCGACAACCGGCCGATACGTGGCTTTGATCTTGCTCACCAGCCAGGGCTCGTGCCCGCTCACCACTGATTTCGCTCGCGGCAGCAGGAACGAGCACAGGGCCGGAGTCACCGTCAGGGCGACCAACAACGATGCGAACAGGGCGATTACGTACGCAACTCCGAGTGGCCGCAGTAGGCGCCCCTCCACACTGGTGAGAAAGAAGAGAGGAGGAAGACCAGACCCACAATCAGCGTCGCGAACACGATGGACTGGCGGATCTCGCTGCTGGCCCGGTAAATCACCTCCATGGGGACAAGGCGTTCCGTCTCCGGCAACCGGGCGTTCAATCGCAGCCGGCGCATGACATTCTCGACATCGATGATCGCGTCGTCGACGAGTACACCAATAGCGATGGCGAGCCCGCCGAGGCTCATCGCGTTGATGGTCAGGCCCATCCACTTGAGCCCCAGTACGGCGGCGAGGAGCGACAGGGGGAGCGCCAGCAGCGTGACGAACGCCGCGCGGAAATTGACGAGGAACAGCAGGACCACGACTATGACCAGCAGCGCGCCTTGGGTGATGGCCGAGTTCAGGTTTTCGAGAGACCGTTCGATGAAGTCGGCCTGGCGGAAGATGTTGCGATCGATATGCATGCCCTGAGGCAGGGTTCTCTCAATATCATCCAGCGTCTGATCGAGCGTCCTGGTCAGTGCGAGTGTATTCGCACCGGGCTGTTTCTGGATGCCAAGGATCACCGCCGGTTCGCCCTTGTGCGATGCTTCGCCGCGTTTCAGAGCCGGCCCAATCTGCACCGCAGCCACATCTCTTACGAACACAGGACGCCCCTGCCGCGCCGTGACGGCAATCTGGCCGATCTCATCCACGCTCGAAACGCGGCCGAGTCCCTGTATCAGGTACTCCTGCCCTCCCGACACGCGGAATCCTGCCGAAGAGTTTCGATTCGACTGACGAAGGGCAGTTTCCACCTGATCTAGGGTGACGTTGTACTGCCGCAACCGGTTGGGATCGATCAACACCTGATACTGTTTCTGTCCACCCCCGGTGGGGATCACCTGGGAAACGCCGGGAACCGCCAGGAGGCGCCGCCGGACAACGGTTTCCGCAACGGTTCGCAGTTCGAGTGAGGTATGTACCTCGGATTCCAGAGTGATGAACAAAACCTCGCCCATGATGGACGAGATGGGGGCGAGGTAGGGCCGGTCGACGTTGGGCGGCAGCGAGCCGGAGACGAGGTTCACTTTCTCGGTCACGATCTGGCGTGCGCGATGGATGTCTTCGCCCCAGTCAAACTCCACCCAAATGACAGCGACTCCAACAGCCGTTGCGGAACGCACGCGGCGGACGCCGGCGGAACCGTTCAATGCGGACTCGATCGGAAACGTGACCAGGGATTCCATCTCGGTTGGCACCATGCCCCTGCCCTCGACGAGAATGGTCACGGTCGGGGCGGTAAGGTCGGGCAGCACGTCCAGGGGCATCTCCCTGGCGACGTAGATACCCCACGCAAGGAACGCAATGGAAAGGGCAACGACCACAGCCCGGTAATGGAGAGACCAGCGAATCAGTTGATCAATCATGTTCTCTCGCTTAGTGAACATGCCCGTGAGCCGGGATCTGGTTGGACATGGCCGACAGGCGAATCAGGTAGGCGCCACGCGAAACCACTCGATCACCCGGTTTGATTCCTTCGGCGATCTGGAGGTAGCTGCCTTCGGTCTGGCCGAGCCTCACCGGTCTCCGCGTGAAGGCCTCGCCTTCGAGTTGAACGAAGACGACCGGACGGCCACCGTCGTCCACCACAGCGGAAACCGGCACGGCGGGCTGCGGTTTGCCCGTAGGGCCCAGGAGCCGCGCAAAGACTGTCTGGCTGATGGCCAAGGACCGGTCCGCATTCGGAGCTTCGTAGATTACCCGAAAGGTGCGCGTGTTGGGATCGACCATTCTTCCCACGGAAACCAGGCGATTCAATTTCCGTGTGGCTTGCCCACCCGGCACCTCCAGTTCCGCCTCCCGGAATTGAGCGATGCGAGGAAGTTCGGATTCGGGGACGATTGCGGAGACATAGACTGTATCCGCATCCATGATCTTGAACAGAACCGTGCCAGACTCCACATTGGAGCCTGACGCGGCGTGGGTCTCCGTGATCAGCCCGGTGATGGGGGCGCGAAGCAGAAAGGGCGTGGATGTCGCCGGATATCCGGAAGCTTCCCGGCTCGCCTGGTATTGGGTCAATCGAGCCGTGGCCGCCGTGATGCGCGCCTCCGCGGTTTGTTCCGCGAATCGCGTTTCATCGACTTTCCGGGCAGGGCCGGCGCCCGCGCTCAGCAGTCTCTCCGCCCTTTCGCGCTCCTTGCGTGCCAACTGCAGCGCCGTTTCCGCCTCCGCCTTCGCCAACTCGAGAGCGGGCAGTTCCGATGGACTGCTGGCCGGAGACACGATCGTCGCCAGGACCTGTCCCTTCTCGACGGTAGTTCCAATGGGCGGCGCACTGCTCGAGGCGAGACGGCCGCTGAACGGCGCCGTCACTTCGGCCTCTCCTCCAACGCGCGGCGAAATCTCGGCGGGAACCCGCATGACCTCTCGCGCGGGACGATCCTTGACCACCTCGGTGGCAAAATCAAGCGCCCACTGCTGTTCCTTCAGAAAGGCGACGGTCTCTTCTTTGGATGGTTCGTCTTCGTGCACCGCGGTCTTCGCGTCCGGGTAGACCTTCACGGCGCCGAGCTCATGCCGATCCGTCACGTCGGGCGCGGCGAGCGCGACGGTCATCTCGTATTCACCGGAATTCTTCGGCTGGACGTCAAGGCCGAAGATGCCAGGCCGCGAGGGTGCGGTTGCGGTGAAAACCTCTGTCGACCCGTCTTTCGATCGGAGGGCCACCTCAACCTTGCCCTCCTTCTGGGGCTTGAAGGTCTGGAGACTTGTCAAATGGACGGCGAAACGGCTTTTTGTTCCGGCAACCAGCGTAGGGTATTCCAGGAAGATCTCCGTCTTCGCTGTCCAATGACTCACGGCCTCCTTGTGCCGTTCCGCCTGTTTCCCTGCCGGGGGAGCAGTCGCCTCAGCATGGGTGTGCTGCCGGCAGGAGATCAGTGTGCATCCCGCGAGAAGAATCAATATCCAGTTCCGTTTCATTTCGTCACCTCCCGGCCCATTACTCTTTCCAGTTCGATCTGCGCTTCTCGCGCGGCCGATCCCAACTCAACCAGCCTCTGTTGCGACTGACGCTGCAACCGGAAGACATCCAGAAGCTCCAGGATGCCAACCTCACCCTCCTGATAGGCCGTTTGAGCGATCTTCAGCAGTTCCTCGTTCCGCCCACCCAGCTCACGGCGATAGCTCTCGATTCCCTGGCGCCTGAGATTGAGCGTCTGATACGCCCCGGCTACCTGCGCGCGGACCTGGTGCTCCAACGCACGCCGGTGCGCCTCAACCCGTGTTTGCTCGGCTTGGAGCCTGTCCACTTCGGCCTGCCCGCGATTGAAGGAGGGAATGGGGATCGTGATCCCGACGATCACACCTTTCTGCGTTCGTTCCGACGGCGTCTGGCCCGCTTGTGAGAAGTCGATTCCCTCGGCGCGTTTCAGGCCACCTGCAACCACTGGTTCGGGAAAGCGGAGGCGTCCGGCGGCCTGTTGTTCGAGCCGGAGACGAGCAACCAGTTGTTGATCCGCGCGGATTTCAGAACGGGAGGCCAAGGCCTGCGTCAGGAGTTCCGCCAACTGGGGCAGTTCCTGAGCCGGCAGGATGGCGCCCTCAACTTTGCCAATTTCCGTGCCCGGTGGAAGAAACTCAAGCATCCGGCTTCTCGCCTGGGTGGATTGCGGCTGAAGTAACGCCAACTCCGCCCGAACTTCCACAAGTTCCCGTTCCCAGCGAAGCCGGTCAAAGCGCGATCCTTCTCCTTCTTTCTCGCGGGTTGTCAGGACGCGGATCACTTCCTGCAAATCCCGTATCGTGGCGTTCAGGACTTCCTCCCGGTCCTGCAACGCCAGCAGCCGGTAGAATGCCACGCGAACCTCGGCGCGCAGTTGCCAGATCAAGGCGTCCGCATCCGCCTCGGCCGCGCCAACCGCGGGCGCGACCGCCTGGCGCAGTATTCCAATCCTTCCGGTAAGCGGCAACGCCTGTTCGGCCTGGAAGAATTCAGTGAAGCCGGCGCCTTCCCTGCTGTAGCTAAAGGTGGGGTTGGCGTACAAGCCTCGCCCTCTGGCATCGGCGCGCGTCACCGCGATCTGTGCCCGCGCAGCTACGGCTTGAGGGCTCTGCTGTGCGAACAATTCGAGAACGCGAGCTTCGGTCCACGTCTGTGCCGAGCACGTCACTGCCACAATCAATGGGCTTAGGAGGGCTACACCACAAGCCCGGATCTTTGAACTTGGGAACATTTCTCCACCTCGATGCAGGAACAGGAACAGTGAACACACGCCAAGCGTGTCGGGTGACGATGCTAGACGGGGGGAGCGCGAGGCGGGAGTTTGGTGAGCCCCGGAGGGCCGTGAGCGCGCGGCGCCGGGGCTCGCAAAAGCTCATATCGCGCAGGGGAAGCCAAGACGATCACCGGCTCACTGATCTCGGCGACGAAAGGTTGCGCGGAGGCCTGAGCGAGGACGACCCAGTCTACCTGCTGAACGTCGTCATCGTCCGGTCCATGCAGCGACAAATGTTGATCCGACAATAACCGCACGTGGAAGTGCGGCATTGCCGTCGCCTGAAGGTGATCTGAATTGCGGCGATGCGTGTGGGCAAACGGCGCCTGAGCGAAGCTCAAGAGCAGCGTGACAGTGGCCGTGATTGCCGACAGGACCCTCAAGGATGCCCTCTACTCTATCGTAGATGCGATCAAATCGTCAATTCTCAGAGCGCGCGGAAAAGGAGACCAGCCGGAAGTACGGGAGGCCGGTTCACCTTCCACAAGTCGCAGATTGCGGCCATTTCATCCGCCGCGGGTCTCTACTACGCGATGCGGCCTTTCGCAGTTCTGCCAGTAGTAAATCACACCCGCCGCTGTGACACGGCAGCAGGGGACCTCGGGAGCGCGCTGGTCGCCACGGTGAAGGCGGCCCGCGCTTATGCCCTCGCCAACAACGGCAACGCTCCGGCCGGTTACTTTGTATCCGGGGATGGCCCCGTGGTCGGGCCGAAGCAGTAGTTTCTCCGGAACGCGTCGGCCGCCTCGTGAAGATCGTCGGCAGTTAACCGTAAATCCCTACCGCCCAAGGGCGCCCAAGGGCCTTCAAACCGCAATCCTCTGCAAGGACTTGCTATAATCCGAGCAAAGCTCCCCAGAGGTAATCATGCGTCGTAACCTGCGATTGATACGGTCTGCTACCCTGCTCTTGGCGTTTGCGGCATTCTCCCAAACCCTTCCCCAAGGCGTCCAGAAGGTCACCTCCGTCGAAGGCGTCAACGAGTACGCTCTCCCCAACGGCCTGCATCTGCTTTTGTTTCCAGATGGATCCAAACCCAAGGTCACGGTCAACATGACCTACCTGGTGGGCTCCCGCCACGAAGGCTACGGCGAGACGGGCATGGCGCACCTGCTCGAACATATGCTTTTTAAGCGGAGTAAGTCCGGCCGGGACGTCAAAAAAGAGCTCACCGATCGCGGCGCCTTCTTCAACGGCACCACCTCATACGACCGGACCAATTACTACGAGACCTTAACCGCCTCCGACGACAATCTCAAGTGGGCACTCGGCCTCGAAGCCGATCGCATGGTCAACATGCGCATGGAAAAGGCCGTCCTCGATACCGAGATGACCGTGGTCCGCAACGAGTTCGAGATGGGCGAAAACAGCCCGGGCCAGATTCTGGAGCAACGCACGCTGGAGGCGGCCTACACCTTCCACAACTACGGCAAGTCCACCATCGGTAACCGCTCGGATATCGAGAAAGTGCCGATCGACCGGCTCGCGGCCTTCTACCAGAAGTTTTACCAGCCCGACAACGCCATCCTCACCATCGCCGGCAACTTCGATGAAACCAAGGCCTTGGCTTGGGTGGTCCAGACGGCCGGCGCCATTCCACGGCCCCAGCGGAAGCTCGACCCCACCTACACGGTCGAGCCCACGCAGGACGGAGAGCGCTCCGTCACCCTCCGCCGCGTCGGCGATATCCAGGAAATCAAGCTCGCCTATCACGGTCCCTCCGGCTCGCATCCCGATGCCGCGGTGCTCGATGTGCTCGCCGGGGTGCTCGGCGAAACGCCGTCCGGCCGTCTTTACAAGGCACTGGTCGACAACAAGAAAGCGGTTGACGCCGGCATGGAGTTCCAGGAACTGCACGATCCCGGCTTCCTCATGGCAACGGTTCGACTGAGCCCCGGCCAGTCCATCGAGGATGCCCGCCAGATTCTCATCAAAACGGTCGAAGGGCTGGCGAGCGAACCACCCAGCAAGGAGGAGGTCGAGCGCGCCAAGGCCCGTCTGGTGAAGCAGATCGATTTGGGCCTGACCAACTCCGAAATGGTCGGCCTCACCTTCAGCGAGTCCGCCGCGGCCGGCGATTGGCGCCTGCTTTTCCTCTCCCGCGATCAGATCAAGAAGGTCACCGAGCAGGACATCCTGCGGGTGGCCAAAGCCTATCTGAAGGAGTCGAATCGCACCCTGGGAATGTTCATTCCCACCAAGAACCCCGACCGCGCGGAGATTCCCGCCAGCCCCGATGTGGCCGCGCTGCTGAAGGACTACAAAGGCGGAGAAGTCATTTCCCAGGGCGAGGCCTTTGACCCGACGCCCGCCAGTATCGAAAGCCGAGTGGTCCGCAGCAAGCTGGCCAACGGCATGAAGGTCGTGCTGCTGCCCAAGAAGACCCGCGGCGGCACCGTCGTCGCCACCATGATCATGCGCTTCGGCGACGAGAAATCGCTGTTCGGCAAGAGCGCCGTGGCGCAACTCACCGGCGCGCTCCTGATGCGCGGCGCCAAGAACCGGACCCGCCAGCAGATTCAGGACGAAACCGACCGCCTCAAAGCCCGGGTCGGCGTGAATGGTGGCCTCAACTTCGCATCCGCCAACATCGAGACAACAGAAGCCAGCCTGGCCGGAGCCCTTCGCCTGGCGGCCGAGATTCTGCGCGAACCTGCTTTTCCCGAGAACGAATTCGAACAGGTGCGCCAACAGCGCATCGCCGGAATCGAGGCGGGCAGGAGCGATCCCCAGAGTCTGGCCTTCACCGGGTACAGCCGCCACCTCGCAGCCCGGTACCCTCGCGGTGATGTCCACTATGTCCCGACTCCCGACGAGCAGATTGAGGACCTCAAGAAGGTCACACTCGACGACGTCCGCAAGTTCTACGCCCAGTTCTACGGCGCTTCCGTCGGCGAATTCGCCGCCTCCGGCCAGTTCGACAAAACCGAGGTGCAGAAGCTGGCCGCCGAGCTGTTCGGCAACTGGAAGAGCCCCGGCCCTACCGAGCGCATCCTCAATCCGTACCAGAAGGTCGAGGCGGTGAATCGCAAGATCGAAGCCCCCGACAAGCAGAACGCGTTCTTCATCACCGGCGAGCCATTCAAGATGTCCGATGAAGATCCCGATTATCCGGCCATGGTGCTGGCCAACTACATGCTGGGAGGCACCCCGGGCGCCCGCCTGTTCAAACGCATTCGCGAGAAAGAGGGGCTGAGCTACGCCGTCCAATCCTCATTCACGGCTCCCACCAAAGACGATGGCGGCGCGTTCCTCGGCCTGGCCATCGCGGCTCCGCAAAACGCCCCCAAGGTGGAGGCCAGTTTCCAGGACGAGTTGGCCCGCACCCTCAAGGATGGATTCGATGCCGACGAAGTGGCCGCCGCCAAGAAGTCGTGGCTCGATGAGCGCAAGGTGGCGCGCTCGCAGGACTCGTCGCTGGCCGGCCTGCTGCAAGCCCGTGAACGCTACGACCGCACTATGAAATTCGATGAAGCCGTGGAAGCCAGTATCGCCGCGCTGACCCCCCAGCAGGTCTCCGATGCCTTCCGCCGCCACATCGATCCCGCCGCCCTGTCCATCTTCAAAGCCGGCGACTTCAAGAAAGCCGCCGTCTACCAGTAACGGTGGGCCGGGGGCCTCCGCCGCCGGCCCTGACCATGGCAATCCCCTTTCCGACGCGGGTGCGCTCCGCCGCAAACCCCCGGCCCCCAGCCCCCGGCCCCTTGCTTTTCCTCTCCGCCCGCGCCATACTTCCCCTGAGTCAAAGGGATTTATGGGAGAAAAATACGGACTCCGCGGCGACCTCTAGTGTGCGAACGGGGGTTAGTACCGAGTTGACAGCTCTCTTTTCCGCCGAGCTCAGGCAAGGTCGTAGCGATCAAGGTTCATCACCTTGGTCCACGCAGCCACGAAGTCTTTCACGAACGCCTCGTTCGAGTCGTCGCATGCATAGACTTCCGCGACGGCCCGGAGCTGAGAGTTAGAACCGAAGATAAGGTCGACCCGAGTGCCGGTCCATTTGATTTCACCCGTCGCGCGATCGCGCCCCTCAAACACGCCTTCGGTTGTAGAGGAGGCCTGCCACTTCGTATTCATGTTGAGCAGGTTGACGAAGAAATCATTCGTCAGCGTCTCGGGCCGGTTGGTGAACACGCCGTGTTTGGACTGCCCGGCGTTTACATTCAGGGCGCGCAAGCCGCCGATGAGAACCGTCATCTCAGGAGCGGTCAGCGTCAGCAACTGCGCCCGATCCAGCAGCAGTTCCTCAGCCGGCAGGGGCTGTCCGCTTCGGAGATAGTTGCGGAACCCGTCAGCAATCGGTGCAAGCGGCGCAAAGGAGTGCACATCGGTCTGCTCCTGCGAAGCGTCCGTGCGCCCCGGCGTGAAAGGTACCTTCACGTCGTGTCCGGCTTTCTTCGCCGCCGCCTCGACGGCCGCGCAGCCGCCCAGAACAATCAGGTCAGCGAGCGAAACCTTCTTCCCGCCGGACTGCGAAGCGTTGAACTCCTTTTGGATCCCTTCGAGCGTCTGCAGCACCTTTCCCAGTTGAGCCGGCTGGTTGACTTCCCAATCCTTCTGCGGCGCGAGGCGAATGCGCGCGCCGTTCGCGCCACCGCGCTTGTCGGAGCCGCGGAACGTCGCCGCCGACGCCCAGGCCGTCGAGGCCATTTGAGAGATGGACAGTCCCGACGCGAGAATCTTGGCCTTCAGAGCAGCAATATCCTGCTCCCCGATCAACGCATGATCCACTGCGGGAACAGGATCCTGCCATAGCAGCGATTCCTTCGGCACCAGCGGACCGAGGTACCGCGAGATCGGCCCCATATCGCGGTGCGTGAGCTTGAACCAAGCCTTGGCGAACGCGTCTGCGAGCTCCTGCGGGTTCTCGTGGAAGCGCTTCGAGATCTTTGCGTAGGCCGGATCCATCCTCAGGGCGAGGTCCGTCGTGAGCATCATCGGCGCGTGCCGCTTCGACGGATCGTGCGCATCCGGCACGGTGCCTGCGCCGGCGCCGTTCTTAGGCGTCCACTGATGCGCGCCGGCAGGGCTCTTCGTCAGTTCCCACTCATGGCCGAACAGCGTGTCGAAGTACCCGTTGTCCCACCTTACTGGGCTAGGGGTCCATGCGCCTTCCAAACCGCTGGTGATCGTGTGGGCGCCTTTGCCGCTGCCGAACGTGTTTGTCCAGCCCAAGCCCAGCTCTTCAATGGGGGCGCCCTCCGGTTCGGCGCCGACATATTTGTCCGCATCGGCAGCGCCGTGGGTTTTGCCGAACGTGTGCCCGCCGGCAATGAGCGCAACGGTCTCCTCGTCATTCATCGCCATGCGAACGAACGTTTCGCGGATATCGCGTGCCGCAGCGATTGGATCGGGCTTTCCATTGGG
>JBGPKH010000128.1:0-16970 GCA_041485845.1 Bryobacteraceae bacterium | reverse complement strand
TCGAGCGTCGCTTCGCGAACTTCCTCGGGCGTGCCGCGCACGCAGATTTCGAGCGGGTTGACATTGCCCATCAGGCACATGCGATCGCCCACCCGCCGCTTCACTTCGCGGATGTCTTTCTGCTTGCCCCAGTTGAGCACGTGGAAGCCGGCGTCCGGCAGATGGTCGAGGCACGCATCCACTTCGGCGTCGTTGTGGTAGACCTTAATCCAGTTCTCCGGGAACGCGTCGCAGATGCGTTTCAGATACGGGTGCGCGAACTCCATGTAGTGGTCTTCGTTGATGAAGCCCACGATGTCGTCCAGGATGAAAATGCTCTCCACCGTGTCGCCCATCACCTTGTGCTGCGCCTTGAGCCAGTCGATCACCACCCGAGTGCACAGGTCGATCAGCTTGTGAGCGCCCGCCGGGTCTTCCACCAGGTCGATCATGAAGTTCGTCGTGCCGCGGACGAAACCGGCGGTACACAGCGGACCGCGCGACGTCACCATGGGGAGAATATAGCCGTGGTCCAGGATGCGCTGCCGGTGCATGCCGATGCGATGCAGCGTCAACGCCGCGAAGCCGTCCGCCTCCACTTCATACTCGGGGAACCGATCGATGTCTTCCAGGCGCTGGAGCGTGTGGTATTCGCTCGGCGTGTTGTCCTGCCAGAACTTGATCTTGGCGCCCAGCACCGAGGGCTCCGCGGCCATTCCATATTCCATCCACCATGACGGGACGAAGATGATGTCGGGAAACTCCCGCATGATTTTCAGGTTCGACTGGAACCACAGCTCGGGGTCGAGGAAGTAGTCCAGGTGCTTGATGCCTAGGTAGCCGGGCATCCATGGGCTATCGATGATCAGCGCCATGGGGATCTTGTCCAGCTTCTCCCGCCGCGCGGCCCGCTTAAATGTTTCCCATTGTTCTGGCAGCATGAGGGTTCCTCATTGGTGGGGCAGGCTCCTTCGCCTGCCAACCGGTTTCTTTTGCCTGCGGTCACCCATATCAATACGGAATAGACACCGGCCGGGCGTCCGACGGATCCGCCCAGCGGTCGTTGGGAATGATCGGAGTCCAACCCGGCCGGCCGGGATCCTGATCGTAGGGATACCCGCCGAGCCGCTGGTAAAGTTCGCTATACTCGCGCAATTTCTCCCGATCGAGCTTGACGCCAAGCCCGGGTTTTTCCGGCACGCGGATGGCGCCCGCCTCGTAATGCATCAGACCGCCTTCAATGATATCGTCCGTCAAATGGTGGTAGTGCGCGTCGGCGGCGAACGAGAGATTGGGAATCACGGCGCCGAGATGCAGCATGGTCGCCAACTGAATTCCCAGCTCGCCCGACGAATGCACCGCCACTCCGAGTTGGAACGTCTCGCAAACGGCGGCCGCCTTGACGCACGCGCGGATGCCGCCCCAAAAGGTGGTGTCGAGCAGGATCACGTCCACCGCCGTGTCCCGCGCGTTGGCGGCGAGTTGTTCGAAGTTTAAGACTACGGTGTTGGTGGCCAGCGGAACCCGCACCATCTGGCGCGTGCGGCGCATGCCGGCGAGGCCGAAAACAGGGTCTTCCAGGTAGTCGTTGCGCAGTCCTTCGATGGCCTGGCCGAAACGGATGGCCTGCTCGGTGGACCAGACGGCGTTGGGGTCGAAGCGCAGCGAGTCTCCGGGAAAGGCGTCGGCGACCGCGCGATAGACCTCCAGTTCGTAATCGGGAGGAAACACGCCGGCCTTGATCTTGTGGGTCGTAAAACCGAATCGCCGCTTCAGCGCGCAGACGTTTTCCACCACCTGCTCGATGGTGCGCACTTCGCCGGCTCCGGTGCGCGGATCGGGATAGCGGAAGAAGGAGTAGGTGGCGAAGTTGACGCGGTCGCGCAGCCGCCCGCCCAGAATGTCGCAAACGGGCACACCCCAGGCCTGTCCCAGGATATCGAGGCAGGCGAATTCCAACGCGGCCAGGACCTGCGTGCGATTGTTGTATAGTGATGCGGTAGGGTTGGCGATGAGAAACCGCATCTCCTCGAGGCGCGCGGGATCGCGTCCGACCAGGTACGACTTCATGGCACGGAATACCGCTTCGGCCGACTCGCCGCCGCCGCCCATCTCGCCAAGTCCCACGAGTCCGTTATCGGTCTCCACTTCTACGATGGTGCGGACGAAGCGGCCCCAATGGCAGCCATTGGCGTGGCGCAGCGGGGCTTCCAGAGGGACCGTGACCGTGGTCGCCCGAATGTCGCTGATCCGCATATCGGTTCCGATAATTAGTTCTATGGTACAACAATACTCAAGATGAAACCCGTTCCGGTCAGCCAGCAGCAAGCCCTCGTCTCCCGCCTGATGCAAGCCTGTGGCGGCTCGTACCCGCCTGAGACGCGGCGCAAGTATTATATCTCCGGGCCCCAATGGGCGGCCGCCTATCAGGGGCAGGCGCTGTTTCACGCGCCCACCCGGCCGCCGATCGGCTTCGAAGAAGTCATTCACAAGTACGCCGATATCGGGATTGGATACTGGACGACCCACGACACGGATGTGATCCCCACCGATGCGCTCGGCAAAGAGCGGAAGGGCGAGATCGTAGCGCAACTAAAGAAGGCGCTCTCCGAAAACGGCGTGAAGTGCTCCATGGTCACCACCGAGACGTTCTACCACGCCGTGTGGGCCGCCAGTCCCGCGGCGGAAGCTCCCGCGGTGCGCGAGTACGCGAAGTTCCGCGTGCGGAACACCGTCGATATCGGGCACGAGCTGGGCGCCGGCTTCGCCGTTTACTGGCCCGGGTCGCTGGGGTATTACGTTCAAGGCGCTATCGATGAGATGGAGACATTGCGCTGGTATGCGGAGGCGCTCAACGCCGCCTGCGAACGCGATATCGAAGTCGCCGGCCGCAATGGACGGCCTACCCTCAAACATTGTCTGGAGGCCAAGCCGTTCGAGCCGCAGGCCGAAATCCTGCTGCCCACCAGCGATGCCATGCTCGCGTTCATCGCATCGGGATTGCTGACCCACCCTGAAATGGTGGGGCTGAATCCGGAGTATCTGCACGAGCTGATGTGGGGCGCCGCGCCAAGGGCCGCGCTCGCCCGCGCGCTGCTGGCGGGCAAGCTTTTCCACTTCGATATTAACGATGGTTACCGGCTGAAGCACGATGTCGATATCGGCGTGGCACTTGTAAACCCGCTGGACTGGCTCAACGTGCTGGTGTTACTTCGCAGCCATGGGTATGAGGGGCCGTTCAACCTGGATTTCAAGCCGCCGCGCACCACCAGCCAGTTTGGCGTGTTCGAAGTGAGCTTTCCCACGGCCGTCGACCGCTTCATCACCCTCTGGGAGATGGCCGGAGAAGTCATCTCCGACCCCGTCATCAAGGAGGCGACCGACGCACTCAAGGCGGGCGGTTGCTCCGACTCTGGCGCTAACGATCCCCAGGATGCCGACGCGATCGCCGGCGCCAACCGGGAACTTTTGACGCTGCACGAATTGATCGCGCATCGCCTGGTGCAGATCCTGCTGGGCCTGCACCGCGGCCGCGTCTTTTCGGCAGGGGGCGGAAAAGTCCTTTAGCCACAAAGACTTTGCTTGACGCACCGGCAAAGCTTCGGTTACAGCCGATCAGACAGCCCGGGTATTTAGTCTTGCGCCCGAACTTTATTCCACGTAGCATGGGGTCCGCTTCCAGAGGCGGTTGTCAGGCAGAAAACGAATGGCGGCCCGGGCGAGAACCCCGGGCCGCTTCGCTGTGCCCGTGCCACGTTGTACAGTATGGGTTGCATGGCAAAACCCTTGCTATCTGTGTTGCTGATTTCGGCGACGCTGTTCGCCCAGCACACTGCGCCGCCGTTGCGCGAACTGGCGGAATCGCGCGGCATGCGCATCGGCGCAGCCGTCAACCCTGGCGCACTAAAGAACGAAGCTGCCTACGCCGGCGCCCTCGCCCGCGAGTTCAATCAGCTCGAGCCCGAGAACGCCGCGAAATTCGGCCCGATCCATCCGCAGCAGGATACCTACAATTTCGACCCCGTGGATTTGCAGGTAGCCTTCGCGAAGGCGCACCAGATGGCCGTGCGCGGCCACACGCTGGTCTGGCACAACCAGAATCCCGCATGGCTGACCGGCGGCACTTTCACGCCGGTACAACTCTCGGAGATTTTGCAGAAGCATATCCAGGCGGTAGTGGGCCGCTACGCCGGACAGATTTACGCCTGGGACGTGGTCAACGAAGCGCTTAATGACGACGGCACGCTGCGCAAGACGATCTGGTCCGGCTCGCCTGGATACATCGAACAGGCCTTCCGATGGGCCCGCGCCGCCGATCCCAAGGCGCTGCTGTTCTACAACGACTTCGGCGCCGAGGGAATCAACGCGAAGTCCGACGCCATTTACCAAATGGCGAAGGATTTCAAGACGCGCGGCGTCCCCATCGACGGCATCGGCTTGCAGATGCATTTGACGTCGCGGCCCGTTCCGATCGCCGGCATGGAAGCCAACATCCAGCGCATCACCGATCTCGGGCTCCAGGTGCAGTACACGGAACTCGACGTGCGCCTGCCGGTCGAATCCGGCAAGGCCGCCGATGACGCGCTCGCCACGCAGGCAGGGATCTACCACGACGTGGTCGCGCTATGCGTGAAGTTCAAGCTTTGCACGGCGATTCAGACCTGGGGCTTCACCGA
This sequence comes from Bryobacteraceae bacterium, assembly GCA_041485845.1. Classification (GTDB taxonomy): domain Bacteria; phylum Acidobacteriota; class Terriglobia; order Bryobacterales; family Bryobacteraceae; genus OMOG01. Next base: position 12,315 of record JBGPKH010000128.1, on the reverse strand, counting down.
CAAGTATTCGTGGATCCCCGGCCGTTTTCGCGGCATGGGCGCCGCGCTGGTGTTCGATGCCGATTACCAGTCAAAGGCCGCGTACCGCTCCATCGCGTCGGCGCTTACAGGCGAACGCCCGAATACACGATGACGGATGAGCCGTCGGCCAGAAACGCCGAATCCGGCTCGCGATCCAGGCAGGCTGCCAGTTGCGGGCCGTACAGTCCGGAAGGATCGCCTTCAAACTTCGCGACCGCCGCCTTCCAGACCCGCCATCGCTCGTGCTCCACCTGATACTCCAGGCAGCCGCCATCCCGCTGCCCGGCATAGCCCCAGTAGTGCTCGGTGATGAACTGTTCGAGCGAGCCCTCGGCGGCAAGAGCGGGACGTCCGGCGCACTCGACGCGCAGCGAGTTCCATTTGCCGCCGTGACGCCAGCGGTAATCGGCTTGCACTCGTCCATGCTCCGAGACGGGCTCCACAATCTGGTGCCTCATCGGCAGCGCGATGTAGTTTTCGTGAAAGACCACCTGCGCGACTTTGGCGATGGCGTAGCGCGGGACAATCTCGCGAACAAAGACCACGCCGCGCCGCACAGGGCCGGGACGCTTCGGCCGTACGTAGAACCTCAGATTGACCTCATCAAAGTCCGCGTGGAAGGGAATCCAGAGGCCGCGCACCCTGGCTCGAAGAAAACGAAAGCCGACCAGGCTGATGTACGTCTTGCCGTCGAACCGATCCAACACAGTTCCGCTGGGGACCATGTGCGCCAGCAGCGACGGATCGACCGCGTAGTTCAACATCGCGAGGTTCCGCCACTCGGCGGTGAGGAACGGACGCGGCCGCGAGCTATTCACGGCCCGCACTCCTCGGCCGCAATGCGAAAGCCGGAATTGGCCGCGGGCACTCCCGCGTAGATGGCCACTTGCATCAACACTTCCTTCAAGTCGGCGATCTCCAGATCGTTCGCCAAACCGGTGCGCACGTGCAGGCGAAACTCCTCCCAACGCCCCAGCGACGCGGTCATGGCGAGCACCAGCATTCGGCGAATACGCGGGTCGAGGCCGGGCCGGCTCCAGATGGTCCCCCAGGCGTAGCGGGTGATCAAGTCCTGGAAATCGCGCGTAAATTCGGTGGTATTCGCGATCGCCCGATCCACGTGCTCGTCACCGAGCACGCTTCGGCGTACCGCAAATCCCGTGGCCAGGGGGTCGTCGTCGCCGGGGAGGAGGAACTCCAACAGCGCAGCGGTAAACGAGGAGGGCCGTTCCAGGTTCGAGAGGTGCGCCGCTGCCAGATGCACCGCCTTCGCGCCCGCAATGGCCTTGGCGAGCACATCGCCGTGTCCGTCCCAAGGTGTGGAGACGTCGTGGTCACCGGCGATCACCAGGGTGGGGACACGAATGCGCGCCAGTAGTTCGGTGTGGTCCATGTCGCGAATCGCGGCGCAACAGCCGGCATAGCCGGCCGGATTCGTGGCCAGCAGAGCGTTCCGAATGGAGGCCACGGCCGGGTTCCCCGAGGAGAGCGTACGCGCCGAGAAGAAGCGCTGCATCACCGCATCGGCAATCGAGGCCATGCCGCCTTCGAGCACGGCCCTACGCCGCGCGTCAAACAGGCTGGGATCGGCGACCCTGGACGAAGTATTGGCGAGAACGAGGTGCGTGAGGCGATCCGCGGCGTTCGCTCCCAGCCACTGGCCGATCATGCCGCCCAGCGACAGGCCACAGTACACGAATTGCTCTCTGCCCGCGGCATCCACGGCCGCCAGCACATCCCGCGCCAGTTGCTCCACCGTGTAATCGTCGGCCGGCGCATCGGAAGCCCCGTGTCCCCGCACGTCCACGCGCAACACCTGAAAATAGCGGAGGAGCGCGGGGACTTGCGGATCCCACATCCCGTGGTCCGTGCCCAGCGAGTGCGCCAGCACCAGCAGCGGAAAATCGTGGCGGCCTTCCAGCCGGTAGTAAATGCGCGAGCCTTGCGACGTGATGAACGGCATGGTTATTCCAACCCCGACAGCAGCCGGACGCGGAACGCTTCGGCGCTGCCCAGGTATTCCTCCGGCGATTGCAGATTCTGAATTTGGGCATTCGTCAACACGCGTGCGACCTCGGACATCTGTGCCAGCACCTCGGAGAGCGTGCGGCCAGAGGACGCGGACTCCCGCGATGCCTCTTCGAGAAGCCGATGCGCCACGTCACGGCCCAGCGCGGGCGCGAGCAGCATCATGGCGCGCTCGGCAAAGACCGCTCCTCGCGTGGACTCGATGTTCCGCCGCATCCGGTCGGGACAGACGACGAGCCCTTCGGCCGCTTCACCCATGGAGGCGAGCGCGACACCCGCCGACTGGACGATCGCCTCCACCGCGGGCCACTCCGCCTGCCAGCCGCCGGCGGCCCGCTCGTGTTCCTGCACCATGCCCGACAGGAAGTTCGCGAGCAAACCCGGCACCCGATGCGCGGCCGCCAGCGCCAGCGTGCAGCCGGTGGGATTGCGCTTGTGCGGCATGGTGGACGATCCACCGCGCCCCTCGCCGCCCGGCTCCGCCGCCTCGCCCACTTCGTGCTGCATCAGGAGCGCAACGTCGAGCGCCATCTTGCCCAGGCTCGCCGTATAGATGCTCAGCGCGGCCAGCACGGCGGCCAGACGGTCGCGATAAGCATGCCACGGCGCGTCGGGACAGGCCAGGCCCAACTCTTCGGCCAGCGCCGCGCTCACCGCAAGTCCCCGATCTCCCAGTGCGGCAAGCGTGCCGCTGGCGCCGCCGAACTGAAGAACGAGCGCTTCGCCGAAGCGGCCCGCCACCCTCGACCAGCCGCGCCGGATCGCCGCCAGCCAGCCCGCGGCTTTCAATCCGAACGTGACGGGCGGCGCCGGTTGCAGCAGCGTACGCCCCAGCATGACCGAGTTCGCGTGCTCTTCCGCCAACCGGCGCAGCGCCCGCACGAGCCGCGCATGGTCCGCCGCCAGGATGTCACGGCAGCGCCGCAGCAGCAGCACGAGCGCGGTATCGGCTACGTCCTGGCTGGTGGCGCCCCAGTGAACAAACCCCGCGGCGCCGCGGTCGGACGCGCGCACCCGTTCGGTCAACATGCGCACCAGCGGAATCGCGGGAGTCCCGGCGCGCAAAGATTGCCGCGCCAGATCCGCGGTGTCGAAGCCCTCCGCCCGCGCGGCTTCGTCGATCGACCGCGCGGCGTCCGCGGGAATCACTCCCACCCGCGCCTCGGCACGCGCCAGCGCCGCTTCGAAATCGAGCATCGCCTGCAACACCGAGCCATCGGAAAAGATCAGCGACAGCGCGTCGGTGGCCGCCAGGCTCTCGATCAATCGCGTGGGCATGTCTCGATCTTACACGTCGAAGAACACGGTTTCCGCGTCGCCTTGCAGGCGGATCTCCATCAGCCAAGAGTAGGGCTCCCCTGGCACGCGATGCGCCATCAGCGTTTCCCGCCGTTGCGCGGGGACCAGCGCAAGAACCGCGTCCTCATCGTTGGCCGGCTCGTCCGCAAAGTAGACCCGCGTGACCAGGTGACGCAGCAAACCGCGGGCGAACACCGCGACGTTGATGTGCGGGGCTTGCAGCCGGCCCTCGGCGTCGGGGACGCGGCCTGGCTTCACGGTTTCGAACACGCAGATTCCCAGGCCGTTGGCTTCCAGGCGTCCGAAGCCGCAGAAGTTGGGATCGGCCGACGCGGATCGCGGGTCGGCGGGGTGCGCGTACCGGCCCTGCGCGTCCGCCTGCCACAGTTCGATCATCGCATCGCCCTTGGTGGGCGCCCCGTCACCATCCAACACGCGGAACGAGAGACGGACACGCTCGCCCGCCGCGCCTTCGCGCGCCAGAATGCCGAGGCAGCGGTTTGCGGTGAGGCCGAAATTGAAAAACGGCCCCACGGTTTGCGAGGCGCTCGGAACCAAGCGGCCAAGCTTGTCCGCCTCCAGGCTCATGGCCGCCTCCCCGGCTCTTCGAACGGCGTCGCGGCGCGGCCGCGGAGGACGATATCGAACCGGTAACCCAATGCCCATTCGGGTTCGGTCAAGGAGAGATCGAACGCGGAGACCAGACGGACGCGCGCCTGCTCGTCGGGTATCGATTGCAGGACCGGATCGAGCGGCAGCAGCGGGTCGTTCGGAAAATACATCTGCGTCACCAGGCGGCTGACGAATGCAGCGCCGAACAACGAGAAGTGGATGTGCGCCGGCCGCCAGGCGTTGTGGTGATTACGCCAGGGATACGCTCCTGGCTTGATGGAAACGAACCGGTAGTTCCCGTCCTCGCCGGTAATCGCCCGGCCGGCGCCCAGAAAATTCGGGTCGAGCGGCGCCGGGTGATTGTCCCGCACGTGCTGGTATCGCCCGGCGGCATTGGCCTGCCACACCTCCACCAACGCGTCCGGCACGCCCCGCCCGTCTTCATCCACCACACGCCCCGCCACGATGATCCGCTCGCCGAGCGGTTCCGCGGGACCATGCCGTGTGAGATCGTTATCGGTCTCACCGATAGGATTGTGGCCGTACAGCGGACCGGTCAGCTCCGACAGCGTATGCGGCAGGCGGAGCGCCGGCCGCGACGGCGCGCGCCGTAGCGTGGACTTGTAGGCGTCATATGCGCAGACCGGCTGGCTGCCGGGATTCGGTCTCGGATACTCGTTCATGACTCTTCCCTATGATTCGCTTCCACCCGCGGTACCGTGCGCCCGCGCGGTCCGCGCGTGTAGAGAGCGTAGCACTTCCAGTTCCTCCGCGGAGGGCGGCGCGGTCTCGGCCACCACGTCCGCGAACCGCACATCCCAACCCGTCTTTTCGCGAACCTGCTCGCGCGTGATTCCGGGATGCAGGCTCGCGACCACCATTTCGTTCGTCTGGGGATCCGGCCGCATGATGCACAGGTCCGTGACCAAAAGAGTCGGGCCCTTGGTCCGAATGCCGAGTTGCCGGCGCTCGATGCCCGTCCGACCGTGGCCGAGCGTCGTCAGGAAATCCAATTGCGGGACGAAGCTCCGCGGGCTGTGCCGCATGATGATGAAGACCTGGCCGCAACCCATTCCCACCTCGGCCGCTCCGCCGCTGCCCGGCAGGCGCACCTTGGGACTGCCATAGCCGCCGATCACCGTGCTGTTCAAATTGCCGAAGCGATCCACCTGCGCGCCGCCCAGGAAGCCGACCGTGATGCGGCCGCCCTGCAGCCAATAGCGAAACATTTCGGGCACTGCGACCGTGGTTAGCGCCGTCTCGCAGAGTTCCCCGTCGCCGATCGAGAGCGGCAGCACATCGGGCCTGGTCGCCAGCGTTCCCGACTCGTAAACCAGGTTGATCCGCGGCGCGTGCGTGAGGCGCGCCAGGTTGCACGCGGCCGAGGGCAGACCGATGCCCACGAAACAGATGTCGTCGTTACCCAGCGCGCGCGCCGCGGCCACCGTCATCATCTCGGCCGAGGTGTAGAAGGGGCCCGACGGGGGCGTCGGCCGCGGACCAGGGGGTCCGCCCCACATCGGTATTGAGGTCATTGCCCGGCCTCCAGCACGTTCTTCCGCATCCAGGCGCGGAACGTCTCGCGATCGCGCGAGACGGCGTCCCACGCGATGTAGTACCGGTTGTCGCGCGCGTAGTAGCCATGCGCGTACGAAGGATGCGCTCCCCGCGGCGCCACGGCCACCGCGCTGAGCGTCCAATGGGGCAGAATCACCGCGTTGGTGCTGCGCGGCCCGAAATCTTCGACGATCTCCTCCACCGTGGCGACGGCGCGCCGCGCGGCCAGCACCGCTTCCTTCTGTACTCCCACGATGCCCTCGATCAGCACGTTGCCTTCGCGGTCGGCCCGCTGCGCGTGGATAATCGTCACATCGGGGCGGAGCGCCGGAATGCAGGTGATCTCTTCGCCGGTGAACGGGCAGCGGATGAAGCGGATGTCGGGGTTGACCGCCGGCAGGTCCGACCCGCGGTAGCCGCGGAAGAAGGCGCACGGCATGCCCGCCGCACCCGCCTCGTAGGCCTGCGCCATGGCCCCGTGACTGTACTCCACGATCTCCAGCGATCCCCGCTCTACCGCCTCCCGGAGTCGATGTAGAGAGCCGACTCCGGGATTGCCGCACCACGAGAAGATCAGTTTGCGCGCCATCCCCATGCCGATCATCTGGTCGTATATGAGGTCCGGGGTCATGCGGATGAGCGTCAGGTTTCGACGGCCCTGGCGGATGATCTCGTGCCCCGCGGCGTAGGGAACCAGGTGGGTAAAGCCCTCGAGCGCGAGCTGGTCGCCATCCTTCACATGTCGCGCGATGGCGTCGTGGACGGTCAGGAATTCCATAGGCGGGGCGAATATCGCATTCTAAGATATTAGACATCAGTTGAGAGTGAAGATGGCGGCCACAAAGACACTGCGCACTCAGGTGGGGATCGTGGGGGCCGGGCCCGCGGGCCTGCTGCTTTCCCATCTGCTGCACCTGGAAGGCATCGAATCGATCGTCATCGAGACCCACACCCGGCGGCACGTGGAAGAGCGTATCCGCGCCGTGGTCCTGGAACAGGGCACCGTCGACCTGCTGAACCAGACCGGTGTCGGCAGCCGCATGCGGCGCGAGGGGCTCGTGCACCACGGCATCGAATTGCGCTTCAACCGTCGCGGGCATCGCATCGACATGTACGAACTGACCGGCGGCCGAGCCATAACGGTCTACGGGCAACACGAGGTAGTGAAGGACCTCATCGAGGCCAGGCTTCAGGCCGGCGGGCAGATTCTGTTTGCGGTGGACCAGGTGAGCGTACACGGCTTCGACGGGGAGGCGCCGTGCATTCGATTCACGAGCGACAACGAGCCCCACGAGATCGCCTGCGACTTCATCGGCGGCTGCGATGGCTTTCACGGAATCTGCCGGCCGGCGATCCCTGTGGACGCGCTGCGCGTCTATGAGAAGGTCTATCCCTTCGCGTGGCTGGGAATTCTGGCCGAGGCGCCACCCGCCTCGCAGGAGCTGATCTACTCGAACCACCGGCGCGGGTTCGCCCTGCTCAGCATGCGCTCGCCGGTTCTGAGCCGCTTGTACCTCCAGTGCCGGCCCGACGAGGACCTCGCCGGGTGGCCGGACTCCCGCATCTGGGAGGAGTTGCAGTTACGTTTCGAGACGGACGCGGGCTTCCGCCTCAACGAAGGTCCCATCGTTCAGAGAGGCGTTACGGCGATGCGCAGCTTTGTGGCCGAGCCCATGCAGTACGGGCGCCTGTACCTGGCCGGCGATGCGGCGCACATCGTTCCGCCCACCGGCGCCAAAGGACTCAACCTCGCCGCGGCCGACGTTCGCATTCTCTCCCGGGCTCTCGCGAAGTGGTATCGGACGGGCGCGGTCGAGGGGCTCGATCGCTATTCGGAAATGTGCCTGCGGAGGGTGTGGCGCGCGCAGCATTTCTCCTGGTGGATGACCTCGATGATGCACCGCTTCGAAGGCGGAGATGGATTCGACTACCGCCGCCAGATGGCCGGGTTGGACAACGTCACGACTTCTCGCGCGGCGGCGACGAATCTCGCGGAAAATTACGTGGGGCTGCCGTTCGATCTGCCGTGAGTAGGACAGACCATCGCCTTTTGTGGTCTGTCGTTACCCGCTAAGGTGCGGACTGGGTGACAGACGACAAAAAGCGATCGTCTGTCCCACCTATCCCGCGCGGGTGTCCGTGATCGGGTGCGTCCACCCCAGGTTGAACGGCAGTTCTTTCATCGGCCCCTGCCACTGGAGCTCACGGTCGATGTCCGGATGCATGCGGTAGGACTTCTTCACATCCGCCAGGGCCGCGCCAAGGACGTCGATCTTGGCAAGATCGTACTGCCCCAATCCCATTTGCCCGCAGTATTTCAGGTATCCGAGCCACTCCGGATCGATGCCCATGGCTGCCGTGCCGAAGCGGTCCGCCGCGATGTAGTCGGTGGACGCGATGGCGATGCGCGAAGGAACCGGCGTGCCCGAATTGGGCCCGTTCCCTTCCATGCCCTCGTACCCGTCGATAAACGCCAGCCCCCAGTTCGGCTGGAGCTTCTGCGCGGTGAGGAGCATATTGTAGTGGGTCTGGCGCAGGCCCACGTGGTATTTGCGCTTCTCGTTCCAGCGCGGGGTTTCCTTCGGCGCCTGGTGCAGCGGCGCTCCCAGCACCATGTTCTTCACCGAAAGGCTGGCGATCACGGTGTTGTGCGTCTTCAGCATGGAGGAGGAGATCACGAACGCCTCGGGATCGAGCAGCCGGGCCGCCAGCCGTACCGGCACCAGGTGCAGATCGGCGTCGAGCAGGGCGATTCTCTCGAACTTCGCCTCCTCGTTCAGGTCCACCAAGGTGACCCGCTGCCGAGGATACTCGGCGGCGAGGCGCGTGTACTTGAAATTCTCGAAGCCCTGGTGCGTCTCTCCCGCCGAGGACTCCGCGATCACCACCGGACCTTTGAAGCGTAACGCCAAGTAATCCAGGATGCCGCGGAGGGCGTCCACGTGCGTCGCCGCGAGCTGGTTGACCGTGTTGACGTTGTTGGGCTTGATGACGACGTATTTCTTCTTTTTCAGCTTCGGCTGGAGCTCCTTGTCGATCGCCAGCAGCGCATTGTAGGCGTTCTTGCGGCGGTCGTCGCCGTGCGCTACCGACACCGCGGCGCGCGGATTCAGGTCGGGAAAGGGTTCGGGCAGGCCGGTTATCGGCGACCTGCGTGGAGGCGCCGGCTGCTGGGCTGGAGGCGTTGTCTGGGCCCCCGCGAGACGGCCTCTGAGCAGGGCCGCCGCTCCGGCAAGTTGAAACACGGATCTTCGCAAAAAAGTTTCCGCCATAGATACGCTCCTGAATTACCTGTTCCGTATTTTATCATCGAAAACTCTCAATCCGACAGAACAAAAACAAAAACAAAAAGGGCGCCCCGTTTCCAGGACGCCCTCTTGTGATACCGGGTTCTTGCCTGGCCTACCAGTTGAACTTGAAGCGCACCTGGATCTGGCGGGGCAGGATGTTCTGCGTCGAGACCTGTCCCGGGAAGATCGATCCAAATCTGCCGTTGGATTCATCCGGAGTGGTATTGACGTTGTCACGGCCGAAGTAGTTGTGGTTCAGAAGGTTGAAGGCTTCGAAACCAAACTGGAAGCGCATGCGCTCGCCGATCTTGGTGGTCTTGAGAAGCGAGGCATCAAACTGAGCGGCATGGTGCCTGCGCACCTGGCCGGAGCGGAACGGCGTGAATCGCTGTGAGTAATTCGGGGCCTGTTGGATCCACGCGTAGTTGCCCCAGTTGTTGCTGAAATCCGCGCCGCAGCCCAGGCTCAGGCTGGCCGGGGTGGGAGCGATGCTGCCATCGTTGTTCTGCTTCAGTACGCAGGGATTCCACAGGCGGACCTGATAGGCCTTCCAGTCGGGCGAACCGCTGTAGCCGCCGCCGGGAGTCTGTGGATCCTTGATCTGGATCACATTGCCGGGGAGGTCGGAGGGGAAGCCCTTCAACGCATCGTTGAAGAAGTTAGTCCACTGCCAGCCGGAAACCAGCTTCTTGACGACCCTGTTGCTGCTGGCGAGGAACTTCTTGCCTTCGCCAAACGGCAGCTCATAGATCGCGGTCAACTTGATCACGTGCGGGCGATCCAGGAAATAGAGGCCCTCCTGCATGGTCTTAGAGTAGTCGTCATTGATGTTCGACCGTTCCACCTGCTTGGAAAGGGTGTAGTTGGTGAGCAAGGCGATGCCATTGCGAAGCCTGAGGTTGTAGTTGATCTGAAGCGAGTTGTAGCGGATCCAGGCATCGTTCAGGCCAGACCGGCTTAGCCCGCCGCTGAACTGCGGGAACTGCGTCGCCAGCGTGCTGCGGCTTACTGTCGCGGAAGTATAGAGATTCTGCCCGATGAACAGCGGATTACCCTGGAACGGGTTGCGCACGGTTTGCTGGCAGAAAAGCGGGTTGCCGCCGCGGTAGAGGTTGCACTGCTTCTCGAACGCAGGGTCCATCAGATTGTAGTTCGCGCTCATGTTCAGGTCGTAGCTTCGGCTTCCCACGTACGTAAGTTCGAGGGAGGAGCTCTTGGTGGTTTGAATCTGGAAACCGAACGAGAACGACAAGACCTTCGGGGTCACGTAGTTTGGATCGAACCAGCTCGGGTTCTGGCCCAGGAAGGTGGCCGCGCCGTTCGAAGATCCGGTCGGACGGTTGATGCCGTTGGGGAACGGATTCGCTAGCAGGTTGGGGATCAGCGTGCGTCCGCTATCCAGGGAATTGTTCACGTTGGTGCTGGTGCTGAACCCGCTGGTCCTTTCCGAATCGTTATTCGGATTCGAATAGTAAAGTCCGAACCCGGTGCGGAGGACAATCTTGTCATTGATCTGGTAGGCCACACCGGCACGCGGGCCAAAGTTGTTCTTCGGCCATGGGTTCGAAGTCCGGGGAATGCCGTTCACGCCGGCAAAAGTGATTCCACCTTTCAGGTTTTGCAGGTTCGCGATCTGGCTTGCCGGAACACCGGCAGCCTGCAGTGCCGCAATGGCGGTAGCATCGGACACTTTCGCAGGGCTGGCCACGTTCGGATCGAACGGTCCGTTCTGGCGGTTCCACTTCTCGTACTGGCCCTGGTTGATGTCGTAGCGCAGACCCAGGTTCAGGGTCAATTTGCGGGTAACCTTCCAATCGTCATTCGCGTAAAGAGCGCCGTAATGCTGTTTGAACCAGGGGAAAAGCGGGTAGTTCGTGGAACCGCTCACGCCCCCGATGAGGAACGATGCGTAGCCATCCCCGGTGTTGGAGTTGGCGTTGCTAAAGGCATTCTGGGTCCAGGTAGTCGAACCCGTATAGCTCAGGATGTCGCCAGTGTTCTGCTGTTCGTAGTTGATCTGGCGGACATCCACACCGAACTTCAGCGTATGAGAGCCAGCCACCTTGGTGATGTTTCCCTGCAACTCATAAGTGTCGGTGTAGTTGTTGCTCTGGCTGCGGCCCAGACCGTTGTAGCCGTTGACGTTCCACTTTCCGAAATAGAGCTTGTCCGGGTAGGGGAGTATGTTCAGTACGGATTTCGGGACTCCCAGGCTGCTGACGTCAAACCCTGTATTGGCTGCACCGTATCCCTTCTCGATGAATCGGTTGTAGGAAGCGCGCACGTTGGCCACCGTCGTGGGGTTCAGCGTTCGGGTCCAATCCGCCACGTAGGCGTCGTTGATCCGCTGGAACGGCTGCTGGCCGTCGGTGCCCGGCTTGTTGTCGATGCCGTTGCTGGAGCGGTCTTCGGTGCGGTCATTGGATGCGTGACGGAAGTAGGCGCGATCCTTGTCGCCAAAATTGAAATCGAACTTGATGATCAGGTTGTAGTACTTGTCCTTATCGAAATAATCGGGCAGGAACAGGTTATTCGTGGAGTAGCGCGACCCTGCCGGAGCCGGCCGGCTCGGCGCCAGCATGTACTTGGTAACATTCAGCGCAATCGGATCCAGGCGGTTCGCCGGGATCTTATTCCCAGGGAACTGAGTCCGAGGCGTAATAATGTTTCCGTTGACGAGATCGTACGTTGCCGTGGTCGGGTCGTAGATTGGAATCTGGGCGCCAGAGGCGTTCACCAGCTTGGAAAAGTCGCCGGTGCGCATTTCCGCTTCCGGGTAGGAGAGGATCAGAGGGTTGGGCGTTCCTTCGCGATAGTTTTCGAAGGCGCCCATGTAGAACAGCTTCACCGGGCCATCCTTGGGGAGAATCTTGGGAATTCTCACCGGCCCTTCCACCTGGAAGCCGTATTGATCCAGATAGTGCGTGGGCCGTTTGGCCTTGCCGTTCGCGTCGAGGTTGGTGGAAACGGAATTATTCTGGAATGTATTCGCGTCCAGACCCGTGCGCCGCATGTACTCGGAAACCGTCCCGTGGTGCTGGCTCCCTCCGCTCTTCATCACCACGTTGAGGATCCCGCCGCCGGTGTGGCCGTACTCAGCGTTATACAGGTTCTGCATCACCGTAAATTCCTGCACGGCGTCCACGATCGGCACGTAGGCGATGTTGTTGCCGCCCATCTGGCCGTTGTTGGAAGCACCGTCCAGAAAGTACTCGGTGGAAGAATCGCGGCTGCCATTGATGGACCACTGGGCGATCGCGCCGTTATCGAACGGACGCTGCCAGATGGCCGCGCCGTTGAAGGTGACGCCGGACATCATGGCGCCGAGCATGAACGGGTTGCGCGCATTCAAAGGCATCTCGGCGACCTGTTGCACGGTGACCACGCCGCCGCGGCTGGCGCTCTGTGTTTCGAGTAGCGCAGCTTCAGCGGTCACCTCGACGCTATCGGTGACGGCGCCGACCTCCAATGTGATGTCGATTCCGGCCACCTTAGCGGCCTCGAGTAC
>JBGPKH010000127.1:0-16984 GCA_041485845.1 Bryobacteraceae bacterium | reverse complement strand
TCATGCCCTTTGGTGGGCCACCGCGGCCCATCGGGACCTCCCTTGAAGACGCGGCGAAGAACCGGCGAAAATACCCGACCCGCACCGGCCGCGTCTTCATGCCCTTTGCTGGGCCGCTACGGCCCATCGGGACCTCCCTACGGTCGCGGCTCCGATCGGCGCCTCTTCAGGTCGTCCTTCGCCTGGGTAAGGCTGGAATCCATCTTTACCGCGGTCTGCACTTCCGCCAGCGCTTCGCTCTTGCGTCCCTGCTTTTCGAGGACCAGGCCCAGCCGCCAGTGCGCGCGCCCGAGGGTCGGCATGTCGGGCTCCGGCTCCTGCGACAGGTACTTGCGGAGGTAGCGCTCCGCCCGCGGCAGTTCGATCCCCTTCACCAGACAGAAATTTCCGGCGCGGAAATAGGGCAGCAGATTGTCTGGCACGTTCTGCTCGCCGGCGGCCAGCGCGGCGTCCAGGTCGGCCCACTTGTCCTGGCTCGCCAGCGCCCCCGCCAGCAGATGGTGACCGGGGACGCGTCCGGGCTCGATCTTGACGGCCTCCCGCCCATGAGCCTCCGCCTCGCTAAACTTCTTCCCCGGCCCGAGATAGTAGTTCCCCAACGCCAGGTGCGCCGCAAAGCTGGACGGCCGAGCCTCCACCGCTTTGCGATACACATCTTCCGCCCGAACCTCCTGCTTCTCGCGCCGCGCCACACCCAATTGCGCGAAATAGCCTTCCACCGGATCGAGACGCATGATCTGCTCCGCCGCCGCCCGGCCTTTGGCCTTGTCGCCGCCCATGATCCCCGGCGCCTCGAAATAATACTCCATCAGGAACTTGAGCCCATCTACGTTCTTGGGATCGAGCGCCATGACGGTGTCGATCTCCTTCTTGAAGCGGCGTGCCAGGCCGAACTGGTGCAGCTTGCCGGCGTGCTGGGCCTCTTCTCCCACCGCTTCGGCCAGGCGCAAGTGATAGCGCGCGCTCTTGGGGCCCGCCGCCACCGCCTTCTCCGCCAGCTCCTGAGAAGCCTTGAGGTCCTTCCATACCTGCTTCAGGTGGGACATCGCCCAGAGCGTCTCCGCATCGTTGGGGTTGGCGCGATATCTCGGCTCCACCATGGCCAGCGCCCGTTTGTAGTGCCCGTCGCGGATCAGGGCTTCCGGCGTTACCTGGGCGGACAAGGAAACGGCGCTCAGAAGCAGCGGCCAGGCGCAGCGATACATACCAAAGAGTACGCTTGCCGGGTGTGCCGGGGATGCAATCCATATGTTAACGTTGCGGAGTCGGGAGAAAGCCATGAAGCCCCTGCTCTTTTGCTGTCTGATCGCCACTACTATGTATGCTGCGGCCAGTGTCCGCCCCCAGCAACTGCGCTGTGAATACCGCGCCAACCCCCAAGGCATCGACGTCGCCGATCCGCGCCTGAGCTGGACGCTCGCGGCCATGGACCACAAAGCTCGCGGACTACGCCAGACAGCTTACCGCATCCGCGTAGCCTCGAGCGACCGCGCGCTCGCGGCCGGCACGGGCGATCTCTGGGATACCGGCAGAGTGGAATCCGGCCAATCGATCCAGGTGGTCTACCGCGGCCGGACCCTGGCTTCCGGCGCGTCGGCCTTTTGGAAGGTGCAGGTGTGGGACCAGGACGGCAAGGCCAGCGATTGGAGCCAGCCGGCCCGGTGGAGCATGGGCCTCCTCCACGCTGAAGACTGGCACGGCCGCTGGATCGGGCGTGAAGAAGCCGGCGTCGTCATGGACCCGGGCAGTCCCTACCAGGCGTTGCTCGGCGCCCGTTGGATTTGGGACGTCGCCAACGCGCAGGCCGGCGCGCCCGCGGGCGAGCGCTTCTTCCGCGAGACCTTCACGGTTCCCGCGGACCGCAAAGTCGTCCGCGCCCTCTGCGTCGCAGGCGCCGCCAACCAGGCGCAAGTCTTCTTCAATGGCGAAGCCATCGCCGCCGGCGCCGGCGCCGCGTTGCCGGCCGGCCGCGACGTCACGCCGCTGATTCACTCCGGTGAAAACGCGGTCGCCATCCGGACCATACACGGCCGCGCCGGCACGCCCGCCGGGCTCATCGCTGCCATCCGCATCGAATTTACCGCCGGCGAGCCGCTCCTCATCCAGACCGGAGGCCATTGGCGCGCCACCGCCAAGCCCGAGCCCGGCTGGGAAAAACCGGCGTACCTCGATTCCGCCTGGCCGCCCGCCAAAGAGCTCGGCGACTACGGAATGGCTCCCTGGGGCGCGGCCGGATTCGCCGCCGAGCATCGCCTGCCCGCGCGCCTGCTGCGCAAGGAATTCGACGCGCCCAAGAAGGTGCGCCTCGCCATGGTCCACTACTCCGGGCTCGGCCTTTCCGAACTGTACCTGAACGGCGTCAAGGTGGGCGATCACGTCCTCTCTCCCGGCCTCACCGATTACGACAAGCACGTGCTCTACGTGACCTTCGACGTCACCAGGCAGATCGCCGCCGGCCGCAACGCCCTCGGCCTCGTGCTCGGCAACGGCCGCTACTACGCCCCGCGCGGCCAGCCCAGCCAGCCCGACGCGCGCCACTTCGGCTTTCCCAAGGCGATCGTCCAGCTCGCTATCGAGTACGAAGACGGCAGCCGCTCGAGCGTGGTCTCCGACGACACCTGGAAGCTCACTACCGCCGGCCCCATCCGCGCCAACAACGAGTACGACGGCGAAGAGTACGACGCCCGCATGGAGCTCGCAAGCTGGAGCCGCGCGGGCTTCGACGACTCGCGCTGGGAGAGCGCGCAGATCGTGCCGCCGCCAGCCGGCATCCTCGCCGCCCAGATGGCCGAGCCCTTGCGCGTCACCGAAACACTGAAGCCCGTCTCCGTGAAGAAGCTCGCGCCCGGCGTCTGGATCTTCGATATGGGCCAGAACATGGTGGGCTGGTGCCGCCTCAAGGTGGCCGGCCCCAAAGGCACGCAGGTGATGCTGCGGCACGCCGAGACCCTGAATCCCGATGGGTCGCTCTACACCGCCAACCTGCGCTCGGCGCGCGCCACCGATCTCTACATCCTGAAGGGCGAAGGCGCCGAGACCTGGGAGCCGCGATTCACCTACCACGGCTTCCGCTTTGTGGAAGTGACCGGCTTTCCCGGCGAGCCGGCGGCCGCCGCTCTCGAAGGCCGCGTGGTCCACGACGACATGGCCAAGACCGCCGGCTTCGTCAGCTCCAACGAGCTGCTAAATCAAATCCACCACAACATGTTTTGGGGCATTCGCGGCAACTATCGCAGCATCCCCACCGATTGCCCGCAGCGCGACGAACGCCAGGGCTGGCTCGGCGACCGCTCCCAGGTGAGCCGCAGCGAAAGCTACATGTTCGACGTCGCGGCGTTCTACTCCAAGTGGATGACCGACCTCGCCGATTCGCAGCGTCCCAACGGCAGCATTCCCGTGGTCTCGCCCAACTACTGGTCGTTCTACTACGACGATCTCACCTGGCCCAGCACCTTCCTCTTCCTCCCCGGCATGCTCTACGAGCAGTACGGCGACCGCCGCGTTCTCGAGCGCGAGTATCCCAACATGAAGAAGTGGATCGACCATGAGCGCACCTTCCTCACCAACGGCCTCATGCCCAAGGACCAGTACGGCGACTGGTGCGTGCCGCCGGAAGATCCCAAGCTGATCCACTCGCAGGACCCCAAACGCATCACCGACAAGACGCTGCTCGGCACGGCGTACTACTACCACTTGCTGCGCCTCATGGCCCGCTATGCGCGCCTGCTCGACAAACCCCCCGAGGCCGCGGGCTTCGAAATGCTCGCCAGCGAGGTGAACGAGGCCTTTCAGAAACGCTTCTTCAAGGCGCTCGACGGCGTCTATGACAACGGCACGCAGACCTCCAGCATCCTCCCGCTGTACTTCCAGATGGTGCCCGAAGACCAGCGCGCCACAGTGCTCGCCAGCCTCACGCGCAAGATCGAGCAGGAGAGCCACGGCCACGTCGGCACCGGCCTGGTGGGCGCGCAGTGGCTGATGCGCACCCTCTCCGATAACGGCCACGCCGACACGGCTTACCAGATCGCGACGCAGAAGACGTATCCCGGCTGGGGCTACATGGTGGAGAAGGGCGCCACCACCATCTGGGAGCTGTGGAACGGCGACACCGCCGACCCGGCGATGAACTCCGGCAACCACGTGATGCAGATCGGCGACTTGGCCGTGTGGATGTACGAGTATCTCGCGGGCATCCGCTCCGACCCCGAAAAGCCGGGCTTCCAGCACGTCGTAATCCGCCCCTACCCCGCGGGCGATCTGACCTTCGTCAAGGCGACGCATCAATCCATGTACGGCCTGATCGCCAGTTCGTGGAAGCGCGGGGGTGGGAAGTTCACGCTCGACGTGAGTGTGCCGCCGAACTCGACGGCTACCGTCTGGCTGCCCGCCAAGGACGCGGCCGCGGTGACAGAATCGGGCAAGCCGGTGAAGGGCGCGCGCGGCGTGAAGTTCGTGCGGACGGAAGGCGGCGCGGCGTTGTTCGAGGTGGAGTCCGGCTCTTACACCTTCGGATCGATGTAGGTGGGCAGGTTGTCAACCTGCGGCCGATTGTCAATCGGCCAGCCGAGCAAAGCTCGGCCTGCCGCCTTTCAGCGCGGCGCGCTTGTGAGAGCCCCTCAAGCTGCCCATCGATGGGCTACCCTGGAGGCGATGGAAGTACATTTCACCCCCGAGCAGGAAGCGCAGCTTTCCCAAATTGCCACCACGGCGGGCACCGACGCCGAGCAACTGGTGAAGACTGCGGCTTTGCGTTTGCTCGAGGCAGGTGCCCGCTTTCGGGCTGCCGTGCGCGAGGGTATTGAACAGGCCGACCGGAGTGACTTCATCGAAGAAGGGGAAATGGGTGCGCTCGTGGATCGGATGCTGAGTCCGTAATGCGTATCCGCCGGACGCCAGCCGCCGTCACGGGTTTGAGGAACATCAGGGACTATCTGAACGAACCCGCGAACTGGTTTTGGCATCCCTGCCCTACATCCTGTACCGAGTGAAGGAGCAGAGCGTCGAAGTGCTGCGCATCTGTCACCCGGCACGGGACAGTCGACGATGTAGTGGCCCGGAGCGCCGTTTCTCGCTGTCAGTACACCATGCTGGAGTTCCGGCGGTCGCCACATGCCGTGAGCAGTCCCAGGCTGGTCTCGTTTTTGGCGACCACGGTGTTCGCGGCCGAACCCTTCACCGTTCCGCGGACGGTCGCGTCACCATGTTCCACCGCATTCGCGGCCTGTTCCGCGCCGTATGCGTTGAGATCCGACCCCGGCAGATAGGCGTACGCCGAGAACGGATACTGTTCCGGAAAGTCGGAATTGCCGCTGGAATCCTTATGGGTCTTCACGCTCGGATCGAATATGGAAGCGAGCTCGCTGGCCGCCACCGCGGCGCCCTGGCAGGCCAGTGCCGAAGCAATGAATTTCGCCTCGATGCTCGAATGCTGCGATTGCCAGCAGTGCATCAATTCATGGATCAGGGTCGGGTTGCTGGGCGAGGGCCCCAGGTTCATGATTTGCACAAAGCCGCCGTTGGGGTCCGGCGCGGCGATTGTGAACGGCCTGTTTTGTGCGCCCGTCTTGTCGGTAGTAAAGATCTTGGTGTAATCCAGACTGCTGCCGTAGACCGGCGTGGCAAGCGCGATTTGCGGTCCACTCAGGGGCTTGATGGTTCCTCCCACGATCGGGATGGGCGTGCCACTGCTGCCGCCGGCTCCCGGCGGGGCGAATGCGCCCAGTCCCAGGGCGGCTGCCTGATTGGCCGCTTGGATGAACAGTGATTTGATTAAGCCGCCCAGTCCCTGGTTCGATTTGTCGGTCAGGCCACAATCGCAACCCGTACGGCCCGCCGCCTGCGCGGGAACCTTCATCAAGGCCGCCCAGGTTTTCGGCCCGGCAATCCCGTCCGGCGCCAGCCCATTGGCAGTTTGAAATTGCTTGACGCGCGCCAGGGTCTTGGGACCAAAAATGCCGTCCGGCTTCAGAAGCGGTATTTGGTGCAGCTTCACGTTGAGAGTATTCTGCAAAACTACCGTGTCCGGCCCCGTCGATCCTGCCGTGAGCGTCCTTGGCATACGCGAGTCTCCTCCGCTACAGTGTATACCCACCGCCGACACCGCCGATGGCGATCCGTTTTGGCCGCGCCTCGTACGGTATACTAATCCACCTATGAAGCCCGCATTGCAAACTCGCTACGACTTTTCTCGCCGCGAGGTCCTCCGGCACACCATGCTGCAAGCCGCTTCCGTGTGGACCATGCTCGGGCAAACCCACTCACACCCTGCCCAATCGCCGCCTTCCCGCACAGCTTTACGCTACTTTACTGCAGAGCAGTCCAGGGAAGTCGAGGCGATGGCGGCCCAGATCATCCCCGCCGATGAGACGCCGGGTGCGCGGGAAGTCGGCGTGATCCGGTTCATCGACACACTCCTGGCGAGTTTCGAGCGCGACCGGCAGGCGGCTTACGTGGCGGGGCTGAAGCAGGTGGAAGACGCCGTCAAGCGCCTGGTTCCATCGGCGTCGCGGTTCTCGGAGTTGGACGAAGCCCGTCAGATCGAGGTCCTGCGGTCTATCGAAACCACGGACTTCTTCAGACTGCTGCGGCTCCACACCATCATGGGCTTTTTCTCCAACCCGCAATACGGCGGCAACCGCGATAAAGCCGGTTGGAAGCTGATCGGATTCGAAGATGCTTTCGTTTTCCAACCGCCGTTCGGTTATTACGATGGGCCGGAGGGACAGCCATAAACATGGTGCGATATCGTCCCTCGGATCCGGTGGATTTCCTGGTGATCGGCGCCGGCGCCGCCGGCGGTGTGATGGCGAAAGAACTCTCCACCGCTGGCTATCGCGTGGTGGTTCTGGAGCAAGGACCCCGCCTGCGCGAGCGCGATTTCAAGCACGATGAGTTCGGAGTCGTCTTCCAGCGTGCGCTGACTAACGATCCCAAACGGCAGCCGAACACCTTTCGCAAATTGGAATCGGAGACCGCCAAGCCCGCGGAGGCCGTACTCTACGGCCGCATGGTTGGCGGCGGTACGGCGCACTTCACCGCGAATTACTGGCGCTTCCACGAGATCGATTTCATGGAGCGATCGAAATGGGGACCCCTCGCGGGCACCGGCTTCGACGACTGGCCCATCCGCTACGCGGAGATGGAACCCTATTACACGAAGGCCGAGGAAGACCTCGGCGTCTCGGGTATGGCTGGGGCGAGCCCCTTCGATCCGCCGCGCTCCAAACCGTATCCGCTGCCGCCGTTGCCCGTGAAATCGTCTGGCGTGCTCTTCGAACGCGCGGCGCGCAAACTCGGGCTGCACCCGTTTCCAGCGCCCATGGCGATCCTGTCCAAGCCGTATCGCGGGCGCAATGCGTGTCTGCACTGCGGGTTTTGCGAAGGCTACGGATGTGAGGTGGGGGCCAAGTCCAGCAGCATGGCCACCGTGATCCCGATGGCCGAGAAGACCGGACGATGCGAGATCCGGCCGGACTCTTACGTGCGCAAGATCGAGGTGGACAACGCCGGGCGCGTGACCGGCGCAAAGTATTTCGAGGCACGCGGCCGCGAAGTGTTCCAGCGTGCGCGCGCCGTCGTGGTGTGCTGCAACGGATCGGAAACGCCGCGCCTGCTGCTGCTCTCGAAATCCAACCGCTTCCCGAATGGATTGGCCAATTCCAGCGGCCTCGTCGGCAAGTACCTGATGTTCGATTCGGGATCGTTCTGCGGCGGCGTGTTCGAACACCCGCTGAACGACTTCAAGAGCGTGCAGGTCAGCCGCCTGCTGCACGATTTCTACGGTGCCGATTCCCAGCGCGGCTTCTATGGGGGTGGTGGAATCGACGCGCGCTTCGACCTCAACCCGATCGCGTTCGGCCTGTCCGGACTTCCGCTGGATGCCCCGCAATGGGGAGCCGAATACAAGCGCATGCTGCGCGAGTACTTCACCCGCAGCATGTATCTGCTATCGCACTCCACTACGCTTCCGATCGAGGTGAACAGCATCTCGCTCGACCCGGACCTGAAGGACGCCTGGGGCCTTCCCGCCATGCGGGTCACCTTCAAAAACCATCCGGACGACCTCAAGACCATGCAGTTCCTCCTGGACCGCCAGATGGAAATCCTGGACGCCGCCGGCGCGCGCCGGAAATGGGCGTACCCCGTGGAGGAAATCACCCAGGGCGTCCATCTGCTGGGAACGTGCCGGATGGGCGACGATCCAAAACGGTCCGTGGTGGACCAGTTCCACCGGACCCACGATGTGCCGAACCTCTTCCTGGTAGACGGCAGCAGTTTCGTGACCTCGGGACGGAACCAGCCGACCTGTACCATCCAGGCGCTGGCCTATCGCGCGGCGGACCACCTGGCGCGCGCCGCGAAGCGCGGCGAAGTGTAGCCCCCTCTCACCGCCGCAGGAAGCGCTCGGACTTCAATCCTGGCGTCGGGAAGGTGCGCGACATGTGGTCCTGCCAGGCGAGATTCTCCTCGTCGGCGAACGACCACAATACTCCAATCACCGTACACAGACTCAAACACGAACCCGCAAACCGCATCAGCAGTTGCTCGCGCTCCGGCTGGAAGCCTTCAAACGTAGTCAGGTGAAGGTGCGTCCACTGCATTCCGGGAGTCTCACTGCCCGCGATGGCCCACACCAAACCGTAGGCAAAAGCCAGGAACGGCAACACCGCGCCGAACACCATCAGGTTCGTTTTGTTGAGATCGAATTCCCCTGCCCAGAAACGAAAAACCGCCAGGAACAGACCGTACCCGATCAGCACCATGCTCCAGTCCAGGGCCGCCGCCACCCCGCGATGCAGTGTCGTTGCAACCGGATCTTCGCAGTAAATCACGGCTTCCACGGTGGTGCCCAAGGTGCGCGGTTTGTCCGCCGCCGGCGGCAGAAAGTCCAGGCTGCCCTGGTCTTCCGGAACCCGTGTGCGCGGCGCCGGCCTCCGCGGCGCGGGCTTGGGGCGCGGGCGCGCCGGCGCCGGAGCGTACGCCTCGATCGGAATCACCTTGGGCGCCGGCTGATCGAAAAACAAAGGGCGCTGCGACGCGCGCGCGAAGTTGCGCGCCGGCCTCTCCGCTACCGCCACACGCGCCACGCGCTGCAACTGCGTCGCCAAGGCGCCGTCCCGACGCACAGCGTATTCTCCCGTCAGAGTGTCGTCGGGCTTCCTGCCGCACCGCCGGCACCGGAGCTCTTCGTCATTATTACGGTTACCGCAATAGCCACAAGTCATCTTCCGCCACTGCCCCCTAACTTCGTCCAGCTACCTGGGCCCCCGGAAAGTGTGCTAACTTTGCCGATTGAAGCCCTGTCAAAAAAGCTCTTCCAACTTTCTTAGCATAAAGGTCCTGTTTTGTCACGAAAAATCTTCTAGTGTTACGTACGTTTTGCCGCTTACGATATTCGGCGCACTGGTTTTAGCCACCGGCCTGTTGGCCCAATCCCAGCCCGCGCCTAAGGAACCACCCCCCCAAGTGGCTCCCGGCGCCATCCCCGCCGGCCAATGGAATGCGATTTACGACGTCCTGGATAAGAAGGGCAAGCTGACTACGCTGACCGGCCGCCCCGGAGTCCCGGCCGAGCTCGAAGAC
Source organism: Bryobacteraceae bacterium (assembly GCA_041485845.1). GTDB lineage: Bacteria > Acidobacteriota > Terriglobia > Bryobacterales > Bryobacteraceae > OMOG01. The sequence continues at coordinate 7,402 of JBGPKH010000127.1, read as the reverse complement.
GGCCGCATGCTCTTTCGCGCCGACGCGATCGAGTACGACGAAACCACCGGCAACGTCAAAGCCACCGGCCATGTCTACTTCCACCACTTCGAGAAGAACGAGCGCATCTGGGCCAGTCGCCTTGAGTACAACACCGAGGGCGAGCATGGCACGTTCTTCGACGTCCGCGGCGAGATGCGTCCGCGCATCGTCACCCGCCCCGGCGTTCTGAGCGTCGATGGCCCGTTTCACTTCGAGGGTCAGTGGGCCACGCGCGCCGGCGAAAGGTACACGCTCTACAACGGATGGGTTACGAACTGCAAACTGCCGAAACCCTGGTGGCGGCTGCGCGGTCCCAAGTTCGTCATAGAGCCGAACGAAAGCGCCAAGGCCTACCGGAGTATGTTCATTCTGCGAAAAGTGCCGCTGTTCTATGTTCCATTTTTCTACCACTCACTCGCCAAAGAACCGCGCAAGAGCGGCTTCCTTTTTCCCAATTTCTCGCCGAACTCACAGCGCGGTTTCATGGTGGGGCTCGGCTATTACTGGGCGATCAACCGCAGTTACGATGTGACTTACCACGTCCAGGACTTCACCACCAACGCCTTCACTCACCACGTGGATTTCCGCGGCAAACCCCGGGCCGGCACCGATTTCGACCTCATCCTTTACGGTGTGCAGGACCGCGGGATGCCGGGCAAGGACCCCAACCCCCCGACTTACAGCGGCGTCTCCCTGTATATCGTCGGGCAGTCCGACCTGGGAAACGGATGGACCGCGCGCGGATACAGTAATTACATCAGCTCCTTCCGCTTCCGGCAGCAGTGGTCGCAATCCTACGCCGAAGTCATCGGGTCGGAAATCCATTCCGTCGGCGATCTCACCAAGAACTGGTCCACTTACACGTTCGACCTGGCCTTCGCGCGTCTTCAGAACTTCGAGTCGGTGGAACTCCCGTTCACCGATCCCGTCACCGGTAAGTCGAGTCTTCTGGCCAATGCCGTAACCATCCGGAAACTGCCGGAAGCCGGGCTTGTGAGCCGCGACCGGCGGGTCTGGCGCAAGCTGCCTCTCTGGCTTTCCTTCGACACCGCCGCCGGCCTGCTGTTCCGTTCGCAGCCGATCTTCGACGGCAACACGCTGATCGATCGCTTCGAAACCAACCAGTTCACCAACCGCGTGCGCCTCGCGCCGCACCTCACCAGCGCCCTGCACCTGGGCAGTTTCCACCTCGTGCCCAGCGTAGGATTTCAGGAGACCTTCTACGGGGAAGCCCAGTCGCCCGATCCCGCGCATCCCGGAATCAACCGCGTGGTGGGCACCAACATCGTCCGCAGCGCGCGCGATTTTTCGCTCGACCTGGTCTTCCCCACCCTGGCCCGCACCTTCCCCCGGAAGACGGTCTTCGGAGACAAGCTCAAGCACGCGATCGAGCCGCGGGCCACTTACCGTTATGTAACCGGCGTGGGAACCGGCTTCAACCGCTTTATCCGCTTCGACGAGACCGACCTGCTTGCCAACACCAACGAGCTGGCCCTCTCGTTGACCAACCGGATCTACGCCAAGCGCGGCGACACGGTGCAGGAGATTTTCACCTGGGAGTTGATGCAGAAACGCTACTTCGACCCGACCTTCGGCGGCGCGCTGCTGTCCGGAGAACGCAACGTGTTTGCGAGCACCTCCGATCTTTCGGCTTACGCCTTTCTGGCCGGACCGCGCAGCGCTTCACCCATCGTGTCGCTGCTGCGCACCAGTCCGGTGAACGGCCTGGGCGTCCAATGGCAGGCCGATTACGATCCGCGTTACCACGGAATCGTCGACAGCAGCCTCTCTGCCGACTATCGCTGGAGCAAGTACATCGTGCTCGTGGGAAACAACCGCGTCCACAACAGCAGCGTTCCGCAGACCCCGGCTGCCGACCAGTTCCACGTCCGCACCGGCTTCGGCGATGCCAACCGCCGCGGCCTCAACGCCGGGTTCGACATGGTCTACGATTACCGCAAGGCCGTGGTCCAGTATTCCACCTCACAAGTTACTTACAATACCGATTGCTGCGGCATCAGCGTGCAGTATCGCCGCTATAACATCGGCCTGCGCGACGAAAACCAGGTGCGCATCGCCTTCGCCATCGGTAACGTCGGCACGCTCGGCACACTGCGCAAACAGGACCGCCTGTTCTAAAAACCGGCTCCCCGGCTGTCCGCGCTGTCTTCATTCGCGTTCATTTGTGGCTAATTCTTTTTACCGCCCTTTCCGAAAACGTCACGCACGGGAACACCTCCGGAATGTGCGAGTCGTAGTGCCCGTGACGATTCCAGGTCCACCCAACGCAGGGGTCGAGCGATTCTCCGTTGCGCCCGATCTTTTCGAACCGCGAGCAGTCGATGCGCCAGACGTCGCCGTCCTTCGGCGGAAGCGAGCGCCCGTCCGCGATGTGCGCCAGGCCTTTCCAGGGAAACGCCAGTTCCACCGTCCAACCGCGGTCGCGCCGGTCGCGCCGGTTGACCACGCCATCGACGTGCACCGCGGTTCGCAGGCCGGGAAAATCCCAATCGAGGAATCCCCAACGCTCGCCGCGCGGATGCACGTGGCCACCCACGCCATCGAGCACCATGGTGCGCTCGGTGGCCGGGTCGAATTCCGGCCGTCCGTAGTACGGCGATCCGGGCTGGAGGATGTCCTTCCAGATCCAGAAGACTTCGTAGACCGTGTTCAACGCATTGATCTCGAATTCGTAATACGCGTCCCGGCCGGCAATGAAGACCTCGACGTCGTTCTCTTCGTAGATGCGCGAATCGCGCTCGGTAAGCGTGCCCCACACGTCGGTCTCTTCCAGCCAGAATCCGGAGTAGAGATACTCATCGTCCCAGAGCAGCGCGACGCGCGTGTCGAACCAGGCCGGCTCGCCGGTGACGATATCGACGAAGCGCGTAGATTTTGGCGCCAGTTGCCAGGAAGGCTCATCGAGTTTGCCATCGACGTGAATCGGGCCGGCGGCCCGGTAGCAGGTGTAGCTTGCGATTGCGTCGTTCATGATCGCTCAATTCCAACTTGCTCCGGCCGGCGCTGCGCGGCCAGTGCCCGGTAGCTCCGTAACGCGCAGTCGGCGATCGCCGTCCAACTGAATCGCTGTTCCACCGTGCGGCGGGCGTGCGCACCGGCGTGCTGCCGAAGCGCAGCGTTGGAGAGCAGCTCCGACACCGACGCGGCGAATGCGGCCCAATCGGCATCGATCCACGCATCGCGCCGGTCATCGAGGCCCAGGCCGGCGCACCCGATGGGTGTCGTGACCACGGCCTTGCCGCAGGCCATCGCCTCCAGCACTTTGATGTTCGTCCCGGCGGAAACCTCGAGAGGCGCCACCACTACAGACGCTTTGGCGTAGAGCGGCCGCAGGTCCTCCACGAAGCCGTGGACTTCGATGCGGCTGTCGAGGTTCCGCAACGATTCCCTGGGCGCGAAGCGGTTCCAGAACAACTCGTGCTGGGGACCCGCGACGACGCGCAGCCGCACCTCGGGAAAGCGGCTCCACACGCGCGGCATCACCTCCTCGCGCAGTTTCTGAAAACCCAGGACGTTGGGCAGATGGCGAAAGGAGCCGACATAGAAGATCTCGGGTGCGGGAGTGGGCTCTTCGCGGGGGACGAACCGCTGGATGTCCACGCCATTCGGAATGGTGAACGTGCGATCGGCGGCGCGGTTGGCCACGTCGATGGCCGAGCGCCGGTCGTCCTCGGAGACCGTCCATACGCCGTCGTACGCGCCGAGCCAATGCCGCTCGAATTCCAGCCAGCGCTGATATTCCCGGCGCGCCGCATCGCCCGCATCCTGTTTCTCCGCCAGTTGCCGGTAGAGGCTGAAGGTCAGGTCGTGCTCCACCAGGAGGGCCGGCACGCCGGGCACGGCATCGCGCAACGCGGCCAGGTGGGTGTATTCGATCTGCACCAGGCCGGGCTTCCACTTGCGGGCCAGGTCGGCAGCCAATGCGCGCAGGCCGCGCGATTGGTGCTGGCGAACCTGCTCCGGCAGACGGTCGTCGTGCGAAGCGCGCTCGTCTTTGTCCACCACCCGGACGTCGCGGAAGACCTCGTGGAGTTTGTCGTAGTGGATGGCGTCCTGCGACTCCCGCATCGCGGCCAGGATGAAGTCCACGCGATCGGCCAGCGCGCGGCAGAGATTGAACATCCGAACTGCGCCGCCATGCGAGAGCGGGTAGGGCAAGAACGGCGAGATCACCAGCACCTTGAGGCGGCCCGCGGACGGCGTCTCCGCGGACCGATGCGCGGGCGCGAACGCGATCGAGCCGCGGGCCAAGTCGGGCTCTCGCGGCCCCAGCCGCCGCAGTTCCCGGTTCACCAGGAAGCGCAGCAGGAAGCCGGTGTCCTGCATCGGAAAGTCCGGCTGTTCGCGCAGCCGGCTTGGCTGCCCCACGCTGTACGAGCGCCACCCCGCGGCGGCCGCCTTCCAGAACAGGAGCATCCATGCCGTCCCCGGCAGGCTGGCGTTGGGGACGACGAGGGCCAGCAACTTCCGCCGGTCTACGATTATCGTGCTCGACAGCGGGGCAAGCACCTGGCTCGCTTCGCCGGGCTGAAGGGTGCGAAAAGGGGCCATGGGGAACAGCATCGGTTTCCACGCGCGGAAATGCGTCTGCCGGGAGACGGCGAACGTACGCTCGTTGTCGAGCAGGGGCAGCATGTCGTCGATCGGGCCGCCGCCGGCCGCGTCCTGCCAGACGATCCAGCGCGCCTCGCCGGAGCGCGCGAACGCTTCGAACTTCGGCCCGTCCCAGCCTTTCGGCGTGGCTCCGAAGCGCGCGATTTGGCTTCCGGCGCCAGGCTCCAACACCACCTCCAGCGGCGCGCTGCCATGCAGCCGATCGAACCACCGCTGCTGCGGAAACGAACACCAACGCAACACCGCCGAGACCAGTCGCAAGGACAACGATGCCATCAGCAACGCAAATCCCGCGGTCACGTCCTTCACGCGCCGGACGGGCGCCGACCGCCAGATATGATACGAGACCAGGAGCCAACAACCTTCGCCCACGTCGAGCACGCGGCGCCAGCAGGAATGAAGAGCGTCGCGCACCCGACGACCGCAGTGGTTCACGATCCGCCGTGGGCTGCCTGGAAAGAAATCGCCGTTCTCGTTCAGCAGCAGAGCCCGGAACGGCGGGATGAGCAGCGGAGCCAGTTTCAGCGGCCACTGGCCGCGGCCGCCGGTCCACGTGGCCACACCGATCGCGACCCAATGCGGCCACAGCTCGCGTTCCGCCTGGAACAGCAGGGTCAGCGCACTGCGGCGTACGCAGACATGCTCGCAAAGCCCTGTGGTTTCGGGCAGCGGCTCCGCGGTCGAAAACACCCAGACCGGGAGGCCGGGCGCGCCCTGGCGCACGTACAACACGGCCGAGTGGCAGATCGCCGGACTGGACGCAAAGACTGCGACGACCTTCCGCTCGCCTTTTCCTGCGAGCTTCAGGAGTGTGCGGAGCGGCCTTTTCAACGCCCCATTGTGGCATACGCGTTCGGAGCCTGCGTAGAATCTCTAGCCGAGCTTCGCCCGGCGGGCAGGCCGGGGACCTGCCCCACGCCCTGCCGCGATATAATCCCACCAATGAAAAACCCCGCCGTCTTCCTGCTTCTGGCCCTTTCCGCGGCGACATCCGCCAGCGCGGCCCGTCCCCTGGCTCTCGACGACTACTACCGCGTCGAAACAGCGGCCACAACCGCCATCTCGCCCGATGGCCGCTGGGTGGTCTTTGTCCGCAATAGCATCGTCGAGGCCGAGAACCAGCGGCACGGCGAGTTGTGGATTGCCCCCGCGGACGGCTCCGCACCCGCAGACCGGCTGACCAGCCCGGCCTTCAGCGCCTCCGCCCCGCGATGGAGCCCCGACGGCAAGCTCCTCGCCTTCCGCTCCACGCGCAAAGCGCCTGGCACAGAGGGAGACACCTGGTTTCTGCGCATGGACGGTCCGGGCGGCGAGGCGTTTCAAATTCCCGGCGTCGGCGGCGCTCCCATTTTCAGCCCCGACAACCAATGGATCGCCTTCACCAAAAAGACGCCGCGCGATCTCGCCCCAAGGGGTCCGCAGCGCGAACGTCCGCCGGCCGAACGCCTGCTCGAACAGCGTTTCAAGGGCCGCATGTACGACTGGATGAACGCGCGCTTCGACGGCCGCGGCTATTTGCCGGACCCGCGCGATCCCGCCGCCACCCCGCCTTCCGAACTATATGTCGTTCCCCGCGAGGGCGGCGGGGCCAAACAGATAACCAAGCTTGGGGTGGACGTAGTGACTGCGTCGTGGCGCCCCGACAGCGGAGCCCTGGCGCTGATCGCCGATTCGCACCAGCGCGACGAGTACTCCTACGAGCGCGCCGATTTGTGGGTCGTGGACCTCCAAGGCCAGATCCGCCGCCTCACGGATGACGGATTCGAGTACGACTCTCCGGCCTGGTCCGCCGGCGGCCGCTCCCTGGTCTTCCGCCGCCGCCAGAGTCTCAGCCAGGTGATCCAGGCGCGACAGAATCACGGCGCCGCCGTGGACCTGTATCGCATGCCGGCCGAGGGCGGTCCCATGACGAACCTGACCGCGGAGTGGGACCTGATTCCGGATGCTCCCACCTGCAGCCCCAACGGCGAGTCGGTGTACTTCGCGGCCGCCACGGGCGGAGACACGCACCTCTACCGCATTGCGTCCGCCGGCGGGCGCGTGGAGCGACTGACTCAGGGCGAGCGCACGCTGGGCGGCTTCAGTTTCTCGCGGGGATTCGATCGGATGGCGTACACCGCCTCCGGGGTGCAACGTCCCGCCGAGGCCTATACCGCCGCCATCAACGGCTCGGGCGAGCGAAGGGTGACCGCGTTCAACGATCGGTGGTTGAAAGACGTGGAACTCAGTCCGGCGAAGCGGATTCGGTATCGCAGCAAGGATGGCACTGAGGTCGAAGGTTGGATCATGTTACCAACAGTTAGTAAGTCGACTTACCCGCTAGCCCTCGCCATTCACGGCGGACCGCACGGAGCTTACGGGAGTGTCTTCGACTACGAGTTCCAGTGGCTGGCCACCAACGGGTACGCGGTGGTCTATACGAACCCACGCGGCTCCACCGGCTACGGCGAGAAGTTTCTGTGGGGCACGTGGGGAGGCTGGGGTAAGCTGGATTACGAAGATGTGATGGCCGGAGTGGACTACGCCCTGGCCAATTACCCCATCGACCGCCGGCATCTGGGAGTCACCGGTTACTCGTACGGCGGCTTTCTGACGAACTGGATCATCACGCAGACCACGCGCTTTTCCGCGGCCGTTTCCGGCGCCGGCATCGCCAACTGGATCAGCGACTACGGCACGGCCGACATCCCGCGCACCAAGGAGAGCGAATTCTACGGCGCACCGTGGCAGCCGGATGCCGCCGAGC
>JBGPKH010000126.1:0-17150 GCA_041485845.1 Bryobacteraceae bacterium | reverse complement strand
CCGTCCGCCCGGCAGTAGGCCGGCCAGGGGGCCGGCAGCGGGCGAGGGCGCCCGCCCCACGTTTCGCTCCGAATGGTGTCTACCTGAGTGAAGCACATATCCATCAAGGCGAATATCGGCGGCGGCCACCTCCGCGGCGGACCGCGCCCGATCCGCGATCGCGGAATAGCCTGACCAAGACGCCCGCGGCGCCAATCCACTTGTGGAGAAGCGCGGCTGTCTTGGGCACGTCGAACCGGCTGGCGACGCACTCCAGCATCTGACGGCTCTGGACCAGTCCCTCCTCCAGGAACCGCCGGCGCCGATTTCCCGGCCGAAGTTCCCGAACCGTGCGGCGTGGCTGAAACGTGCGATGGCGGAGCGAGATTCCATGACGCCATATCGTATCTGCTCGACGGCGCATCCTTGGGCGGCGCCGACCACAAGACACCGCTCGCGGTTTCAGGCAGGTACGCCAATGTCACAACTGAATTACCCGGCGCCCTGGCCGCAGGATTCCGGCGGAAACCGCTGGGTGCTGGCGTCTGTTTCCGGCGCGCTTGCATCCACCGCGGGGTTTCCGACCAATGGCAGCGTCACCAACGGAGCCATCGTGGCCTTCAAAGTAGTGGACCAGGGAGGCAAGCCCACGCTTCAACCCGGCTGGGTGTCGCGCGACATTGCTTCTCCGCTCCCCCCGATCGTCATAAACGGGGTGGTTTTCGCGGCAGGAGTAGGGCCGCAGCGAAATGCCGTGCTGTACGCCCTGGACGGCTCGACCGGACAGGAGCTTCTGAATACCGGGAATGCGCTCACCGGCGCTCCCAAAGGAGCCCTGTCCGCGCAATTCGGCACGATTTACTTACAGACCGCCGACAACGTACTGTGGTCACTCGGCTTCCCACAGGACAAAGAAGACCACGGAGCACTGTTCTCGCAGCAGTAGTCTCGGTCGCTTCTGCGATGGGCTCGGACGCGGATGCACGTTGCCCTTAGCGCGCGCGCAAAAATAACTTGACCGTTTCGCCCTGGGACACACTGCCGCGCCCAGGACTGCGCTCCTCCGCTCGCTCCTCTTGGCTGCGGACCAGGGAGAGTCGAAAGCGCGGGCCAATCTCGGCGTCATGTACGCCCAGGGCCAGGGTGTCCCGCAAGACTATGTTCAGGCGTATATGTGGTTTCACTTGGCCGGCGCCGGCGGTGACTCCGTGAGTCTCAAGAATCGAGACTTGATCGCGCAGAAGATGACGCCGGCGCAGATTGACGAGGCCCAGCGCCTCGCCAGAGAGTGGAAGCCGAAAGAAAGACCGAGCCGTTAAGTGAATCTCCTGGGTTCTCAAGGTTCTCAATTTTTCCTTGACAACCAGTCGCTCCAGGAGTATCCTGAGTCTACTTTTTGCGGATTGAAACGATTCAATCCGCTTGCGAGGAGGGGCAATCGTGACAAGATCAGCCATGACGCTGCGGCTTTTCGCCGGGATTTGGATCCTGGGTGCGACCGCTTGGGGACAGGAAACCCGAGCCATCATCAGCGGAACGGTGATTGACCCGCAAGGCGGGGCAGTACCTGCGGCTAAGGTTGAGATCAGGAATCTGGAGACCAATGTAGTCACCAACGTCCTAACCAATGATTCTGGCGTTTACACCGCTCCGCCAGTCAATCCTGGAAAGTACATTGTGACCGTGTTCTCACCCGGTTTCAAGGTAGCGGTGGAGAATAGTGTGGAGCTTCGGAGCGCCGACCGGAAGGACTTGGATTTCAAGCTTCAATTGGGGGCGGCCTCGGAGACCGTGGCCGTCACTGCGGAAAGTCCTTTGCTGGATACCGTCTCTGCGTCCCAGAGCAGCACCGTCAACCGGAGCCTTGTGGAGGCCGTTCCCACTTATGCCCGGGATGTTTTCCAGTTAGTCCGGTATTCAGCGGGCGCTTCGGGGGGCACCACGGTCAGGCCGTTTGACGGCGGGGATAATAACGTCAGCATCCTGGGCGGGAGCAACAACGAGGTCCTGCTGAATGGCTCTCCCAACACGTACAGGGAGAGCAGTGGAGCCGCCAACGCTATCTCGCCCCCGCCCGATGCGGTAGGCGAAGTCAAGGTTATTACGAACGTGTACGATGCCGAGTTGGGCCGGACCGGCGGCGGCGTGATCAGCATCTCCCTCAAGAGCGGCACTAACCAGTACCACGGGTCGGTTGGGTGGCTGGTGCGCAATCCCATCTTCAACGCCAATAGCTTCGACGCGAACGCAACCGGGGCGGCAAACTCGTCGTTCAAAATGAACGAGCCGACAGTTGAGCTGGACGGTCCTTTCCGCATCCCGAAGATATACGACGGCCGGAACAGGACGTTCTTCACATACGCGCAGGACATCTATCGCGACAGCCGGCCGGTCGGAAACACCATGAATGTTCCCACCGGCCTCGAAAGAAAGGGGAATTTCTCCCAGACGTACGTCTCGGGCACCAGCGGGGCGACTGTTGCGATTTATGATCCGCTGACAACCGTGCAGAATGGCGGCAGCTATGCGAGAACGCCTTTCCCAGGCGCCGTAGTGCCGGCAGACCGCATCAACCCGATTGCAGCGACTGTAGTGAAGTTCTATCTGGAGCCCAATCTGGTAGCTCCGAGAGGACAGTTCAATCGGACCATCTTTCCCAGCTACGATCATGAACCGTTCAATTCGCACGTCTTCCGCTTCGACCATAGGTTCAACGACAAGGAATCGGTTTTCGTAACCATTACGCGCGACCTGCGGGGCCAAAGCTTTGGAGGAACTGCCGGCCTGCCCGCGTATCAGGCTCTTGGGACCGAGTACGTCTCGAACTCCTTCCAGCACTGGCGCGGTAATATCGAGGCGAACATAAACCTGACCTCCGTGATTTCGCCGACCGTAATCCTTACGTCGCGCGCAAGCTGGAACCGGCATGTGTTCGGGATCCAATATTACTCTTTCGGCTATGACCCGGCGCGGCTCGGTTTTCCGGCGTCGCTGACCAGTCAGGTCCAGGAAATTACCTTCCCCAATTTCTCGGTTGCGGGTTACCAGACGCTTGGCCCCGGCAGCGGCACTCTCAACTACAGCAACAACTTCACGGCCGGGGAGACACTGATCAAAACGCTGGGCAAACACACTTTGAAGGTTGGCGGCGAGGTCCGGGACCTGAAAAATAATCAGTCGAGCCCTCCGGCATCCTTCAGCATTTCGGCTTCGGCGGCCTTTACGCAGGCCAACCCGTTAGTGTCCAGCTCTTCGTCCGGGGACGCATTGGCTTCGTTCCTGCTGGGCTATCCCAGCGGGGCGAGCAGCACCTACAATCCCTTCCCGGCGCAGGGACAGCGTTACTACGCCGCGTTCGTACAGGACGATTGGCGCGCCGCGAAGAAGCTGACGCTGAACCTGGGCCTTCGGTGGGAGTATGAGTCTCCCATTACCGACCGCTATGACCGATTCGTCAGGGGCTTCGACGCCACTACCGTATCGCACGTCGGATCCTCCACTGGACCAGCGGTTGCCGGCGGCCTGCTGTTCGCGGACAGCAGCAACCGCCTGCCTTACAAACGCGATCCGATTAACTTCGCGCCGCGCTTCGGCTTCAATTATCAGGTCAGCCCGAATATGGTGATTCGCGGCGGCTGGGCTGTCACATACTCGCCAACAGTCACCGTCGCCCCCACCACGGGCTTCAGCATCACAACGTCTCCGAGCACTTCGGTAGCCGCTGCCAACATCATTCCGCTCACTGCGGAGGGCTGCACGGGCGCCTCCTGCGGGATGCTCTCGAATCCATTTCAAAACGGCATCCGCCTGCCCCTGGGCAACTCGCAGGGGCTGCTGACGAACGTAGGGAACAGCGTCTCGTTCATTTCACCCGGCCGCGTCGCTCCCTACAGCCACACTTTCTCCGCGGGCATCCAGTATCAGTTGCCCTTCCGTTCCGTTGTGGAGGTTTCTTACGACAGACGCCTCTCCCGCAATGTCGCCACGTCTTATAACCGGGACTCGGTGACCTTTCAGCAGTACCTGACGAACGGATCCAGTTTGACCGGAACCACAATACCGAATCCGTATGCGGGTCTGTTGCCGGGAACCTCGCTCAACGGGTCCACCATGACGCTGCAGCAATCGCTGATGCCTTACCCGCAGTACACCGGTGTCACCGAGTCAGAGATGCCCCTCGGCGCCGCCCGGTACGACGCGCTGGTGTTCAATCTGGAGAAGCGCTTGTCGCAGGGTCTTTCGATCTTGTTCAACGGCACGTTTGCCAAGAGCTCGACGTACAGCACTTACCTCAACAACGGAATGGATGCCCCCGGGCAGTTCATTAGGCGCGACGGCGGCGTACCGCCCTACACGATCAATCTAACCTTCACTTACACGGAGAATTTCTTCAAAAATATGAGCCGCCTGACCAGGACGGTGCTGAACGGCTGGCAGATTTCGGGATATACCCAATGGCTCTCGGGTTCGCTGCTGAGCGTCGGCGGCGCCGTCTCCACCGGCATCGATCCGGCGTTCCCCAAGGATGTTCGGTCGTACCAGCGCTGGTTCAACACCTGCACGCTCAATCTCAATACTAACACGCGTCAGACCTGCGCCAGTGCCACGGAGCCGGTGGCCTGGATCATCAACAAGCCGTTCACTCTGGTCACGCAGCCGACGCCGCAGTGGAGCGACTTCCGGGGTCGGGCAATACCGGAGGTGAGTATCTCCCTGTTCAAGTCTTTCCAGATCACAGAGCGCGTAAACTTCCAGTTGCGAGCCGACGCGAACAACGCTACCAACACGCCCACGTTCCCCAATCCGAATACGGCCCCAACTTCGAGTCTGTTCGGAGTCACCACCTTGAGCCAGGGCTTCAATTACAGCTCTCAGGGGCCCCGGCAAATTCAGCTCGGCGCGAAGTTGAGCTTCTGAAAAGCCGCTATAATGGCTCGTGGAAGGAGTGAGGGTATGTCCAAGCGGATTGTGTTTGTGTTCGGCTCTTACTTGCTGGCAATCGGTGGTCTCAGCGGGCAGAGCGCCCCGGCCGTCAAGGAGGTCGCGATAACCCCAACCTCACCTGGTTCAGGCAAAGATAATTTCTTGATGTATTGCGCGGTTTGCCACGGCAGGGACGCGAAAGGCAATGGGCCGGCCGCGCGCGCTCTAAAGAAGGCGCCGGCCGATCTGACCGGCTTGACCGCACGCAACCACGGCACATTTCCGGAACTGCGGGTAATGCATTACATCGAGGGCAGCGATGAAGTGGCGGCGCACGGCTCCCGGGATATGCCCGTCTGGGGAGAACTGTTCAGCTTGCAGAACGAACGATCCAAGGCGCTGCGGCTCTCGAATCTGGTCGAGTATCTGAAATCGATTCAGGCGAAGTAGATCGTGGGTTCAGCCGGCGTACTGCATCATCAGCATGAATCCGAAGTCCATGTGATATTGCTGATGACAGTGGACCAGGGTCGCACCCGGATGCGATGCGATCAGGTCTACTTCTACCTTCCGCCACGGCGGGACCACAACCGTGTCCTTGAAAATACCCGACGTCGCCTTGTCTGCAACGCGGATGACTTCGAAAGTGTGACGGTGCACGTGCATCGGGTGTGCTTCCGAGCTTTGATTATCAAAGACGATCCGATAGCGGCGGTTCGCGGTCACCATCAGCGGATCCGTGTGAGGGAACGACTTACCGTTAATGGTCCACCGGTGTCCCGAGCCCCTGCGAATCGTCAATGGGAGTCTGCCGTCCGGCTCCGGATGTTTTTCGCTCCCGCCGAAGAGAGTGTAATCCCAGGTGAACGGTTCGGGGTAAGCCCACCGGGGCGGTCCATGTTGATCGGCATACTCGATCACAATACCCATGCCTGCGTTGCGTTGCGCGTCGAGCGTTTCGCCGAGAATCCAGACGCCGGGGCGGTCCATGGTGACGATCGCATCCACGCGCTCGGCCGGGCCGAGTTCGAGGACGGGAACGGGCCGGGGCGATGCGACCGCGTTTCCATCCAGCGCCACGACGTGGAACTGATGGCCCGGTAGTGAGAGCCGGTGAGCTAAAGTTGCGCTTGCGTTCACGACACGGAACAGAACCCGCTGCGATGGACGCACGCGGATCGGCTCTTGCGCGCCGAGCACCCTGCCGTTTATCGAAAAAACCTTGTAGGCCACGTCCATATCCGGGTCAAAGTATGGGTCCCATTCGTGGAGCAGGATCGGAACCTCCAGATCGTGTGCCGCCGGATCGCCCCCCGTATCTACAATGACCATTCCGAACTGGCCCGAATAAGTCGTCTTGTGGAGGTTCCGGCCGGCCATACCGTGGCTGTGGTACCAGCGTGTGCCGGCAGGGTTCGGAGTGAATACATAACGCCTCTGTTCGCCGGCCATCACCGGAGGCGTGCCTTCTTCGTGGGCGCCATCAACCTCCGGCGGGATATAAAAGCCATGCCAGTGGACCAACTCATGTTCTTTGGTTGCATTGAAGACGTCGACGATAATCGAGTGGCCTTGCTTCATCCGCAGTAGCGGTCCGGGAACCTGGCCGTTGTAAGCGGTGGTTCTTACAAACCGTCTGGGCGAAACTTCGAGATTCACTTCGGAGATGTGAAGTGTAACGTCAGCGCGCGCATCTGCGCATAGCGCGGCGGTCGACATGCCGCCGCCCCCAATCGACAGGAATTTCCGGCGCGTCATTCAGCTCTTCAGTTTAGCAAATGGAACCCGTGCGGCCGGTTCTCTCGTCAACCGCTCTTTTCGCCGCTGAATCGCCAGCCGAGAACGGTTTCTTCAGCGCGTTTCATCCCAGCCTTAAGTCGAGGTTCACGTACTCCTGGAAGCGCTCCGACTTCCCGTGGCTCGGCTATAATACTTTACAACCCGGCCCCACATCGGCGTTCCAACTTCCGCCAAAGGTGCGCGACGAAAGTCGCACGCCCAGCGCTCCCGTCTCTTAGCCCGTGAAATGATCTTGGGCTGTGGAGCATTTTCAACCCGGGTCCGATCCCCAGCGACGCGTCCGCGTATGTGATTGAACAATAGGGGCTTACTGGTTCTCCTCAAATCTCTTCGATTTTCACTCCATGAAGGTGCGTGCAGAAACTTAAAGTTGTTGACTCCTTGCGGACAGGCAGCTAAACTTACTCTGGAGCAAAGCTAGGTACTGTCCTGAGGGGGACGCCGTGCGAAACCATTCCCGCAAGAACCTATTGCCATTGGGCGCTGTTATCTGGATGGCGTTGGTCTACTTCCTCACGGCCGGGCAATCTCTGTCGCAGAGTGAGCCCGCGCTGATCGATTATGACCGGCAGGTCCACGCGATTTTGGCGGATAAGTGTTTGGCGTGTCACAACGCCGAAAAGAGGTCTGGCGGGCTTTCGCTGGCCATTTATCAGGATCTCCTGAATGGCGGGCGCACCGGCGCGGCGGTCAAACCGGCGAGTAGCGCGACCAGTTTGCTGGTCAAGCGCATCATCGGCGCGATTCAGCCGCAGATGCCTTACGGCTTAGATCCATTAACCGATTCGGAAGTCGGCGTCATCCGGAGTTGGATCGATCAAGGCGCGCGAGCCACTCCAACGTCGGCGGCCGCTAAGGCCAAGTGGGAGCCACTATTGGCGCTCACTGCGCCGCCGGTTCCGAATTCTCCCTGGAAAGATTGGGCCGATCCGGTCGACCGGTTTACGGCTAAATACCTTGCGGATCAAGAGGTGCGCCAGCCGTCCCTGGCAAGCGATGCGGAATTCGTACGCCGAGCTTACCTGGATATATGGGGACTGCTGCCGGACCCGGCTCAGTCGCAAGACTTCCTGAAGGACACCCGGCCCGATAAGCGCGGCCAACTCGTGACGAAGCTGTTAGCGGACAACACGCAATACTCGGAGAACTGGATTTCTTATTGGAACGACCTGCTGCGCAACGACGAAGGGGTCACTTACTATTCCGACACGGCGGCCCGAAAGAGCATTACTGCGTGGCTCCTGAAAGCTCTGCAAACGAACGAGCCTTACAACCAGATGGTGACGGAGCTGCTGAATCCTACGAAGGACACCGATCCGGACGGCTTTCTGCTCGGTGTGAACTGGCGCGGAACAGTCAGCGCGAGCCAGGCTCCAGCCATGCAGGCCTCGCAGAACACCGCGCAGATCTTTTTGGGCATCAACTTTAAGTGCAACTCCTGCCACGACAGCTTTATCAGCAGATGGAAGCTGAAGGATGCCTACGCGCTGGCGAGCTATTTCTCCAAGGAGGAGAAGCTGCAGTTGTACCGCTGCGATGTGGCGCAGGAAGGATTTGCCTCCGCGGCGTTCATGTATCCGGAACTGGACCGGCCCCTGCCTTCTTACAGCCTGGAGGACCGGCGTGCAACGGCGGCGGCGGTCTTCACGGATCCACGGAACGGCCGGATGCCGCGCACTTTGGTGAACCGCACCTGGCAAAAGCTGACGGGGCGGGGAATAGTGGAGAACGTGGACGATATGGATGGTGAGCCGTGGAGTCCCGAATTGCTGGACTGGCTGTCCAGTGACTTCGTCGCCAGCGGCTACGACCTCAAACACCTGATTCGCACGATCGTCAGTTCCAGGACTTACCAGCTTCCAGCGGTCGCGCGCACCGGCGATCCGCCCAAGCAGTATTCGTTTAGGGGTCCCGAGTTGCGCCGTTTGACAGCCGAGGAGTTCGCGGATGCAGTAGCCGCCATTACCGGCGACTGGCACGTGACTGCGCCCCGCGGCAATGGACCCGGCGGTGCCGCGGGTGCTGGCGGAGGCGGCGGCGCTGCAAGCGGCGCCAACGCGCAGGGTCCTCGGGGGGTGGTTTCGGGCGCGCCCCTGGATGGTTCCAACGCGGGCCTGCTGGCCGCCGGTATCTCCACGGGGCGTGGAGGAGGCCCGGCCGGAGGCCGCGGAGGCCAAGCCGGAGGCCGCGGAGGCCAAGCCGGCGGCCGGGGGGGCCAACCAGCGGGCCAGCCTCAACTCATTCCGGGCGGGGCGTATGCGCGGGAGTGGAGGATCGCAGGCGGCAGCCTGACGCGCGCGATGGGCCGTCCAATCCGTGATCAAGTCTTTTCGACGCGCGAAACGATGGCGACCACGGTACAAGCACTGGAACTGGTGAACGGCGAAACGCTGACGCACTGGCTATGGAGAGGATCTCGTCGAATGCTGGGCGAGCTTCCGTCCGAGCCGCGCAGCCTGCTCGGCCGCCAGGCCGCTGCTGGACGCACGGGTGGCGCCGGGCCTGCGCCGTTCGACATCGATATCTCGAAATCGCGGAAACTGTATCTGATCGTTGAGGACAACGGTTCTACCTCGCCCGACCAGGGCACGCCGATTTGGCTCGACGGTATGTTGGTCGGTCCTTCCGGGCCCACGCCGCTAACGGCCGTCACTCCGGTCGATGGGTCGGGACTCCGTGAAGATACAAGCCCGATCGTTCCGGAGGGAACCACGGATCCGGTAACCAACGCAGTCCGCGTCAAGTTTCCATCGGTCGTGGTGTACGACATCGCCGGGAAGGGCTTTACGCGATTCCAGGGCGCCCCGGCTATGGAAAACCCGGCGAATAACGCGGCGTTCGGAGGCGGCAGCGTGTCGGCGCGGTTCTTCGTTTTCGATCGGAAGCCGAGCCTCGACCGGCTGGCCCCTCCAGACCCTGAGACGCCACTCGTGGCTGGGCCGGTGTTGCAGACCATTTCCGAGACAGTGGACCGGGTGTATTGGTACGCGCTGGGCCGTGCACCCTCTGCTGCCGAGCGGCAGATCGCGGAGGCTGCGCTGCGCGATCCCTCCCACCCGGGCAAGCCATCAGCGGATGGTTTGACGGATCTGCTCTGGGCGGTCATGATGACGCCCGAATTTCAATTCATTCGGTAAGGCGCTTAGAGGTAACAAATCATGAGTGACATGCCTATAAGTTCGGAAGAGATGAAGATCGACAGCATGCTCAGCAGGCGTGGGTTCATGGGCCTCGGAGTTACCGCGGCTGCCTCGCTGGCGGCGCTCGTGGGCCGGGAGCCGCAACTGGTTCGGGCGGCGCCCCTAACGCCGCCCGCGGCGGATTCCATCATCGTTCTCTGGATGGCGGGCGGGATGGCCGCCACGGAAACATTTGACCCAAAGCGCTACACCCCGTTTGCTCCTGGGGTCCGCACCGCGGAGGTTTTGAGCACATTCCCGGCCATCGACACCGTGGTCGATAACATCAAGCTCTCGCAGGGCCTGGAGAGAATTGCCAGGGTAATGGATCGCGCCTCGCTGATCCGCACTTTTCAGGGGCCGGACCTTGGGTTCATCCTTCATTCCCGGCATCAATACCACTGGCACACCGGATACATCCCGCCGCAGCCGATGGCCGTGCCGCATCTTGGGTCGGTCATTGCGAAGACGCTGGGGCCGAAGTCGGACACCGTGCCTCCGTTTATCTCGATCGGGCAGAATATGGAGATCGGGGCGGAAGCTCCGGCCTTGAAGTCCTTTCACACGGCGGGATTCTTGGGGACGGAATATGGCCCGTTCCTGATCACGGACCCGCAGGACTCGGCTTCGGCGGTCCGGCCGCCAACCGATCTAGGAAATACGCGTTTCAAAAGCCGGCGCAAGCTGTACGAGCAACTCCTGGCGAAACAGCCGGTATATCAGTTTGGCGGCGATTTTCAGCGCGAAGCGCTGATTCGGGCACAGGACGCGGCTGACCGGCTGCTGAGCTCGAAATCGGCGAAGGCCTTCGATTTGTCCCTGGAGCCGAAAAACGCCTTCAACACTTACAACACGAGCCGCTTCGGCCAGGGTTGCTTGCTGGCACGCCGCTTGGTTGAGGCTGGCGCGCGGTATGTCGAGGTCACCACGGAATACATTCCGTTCCGCTGGTGGGACAGCCACCAGGACGGCCATGAACGGGCCCTGTTGATGAAAAAGAGCATCGACGGTCCGATTGCCCAACTGGTTCTCGATCTGGAAGAGCGCGGCCTGCTGAACCGGACTCTGATTGTGCTGGCGAGTGAATTCAGCCGCGATGCGGTGACGGAAGGCAAGGTCGGTAGGGAAGTCCGCGACCAGGCTAGTACGCCCGACGTGATGCAGGTACCGATGCACTACGGCATGCACCGCCATTTCACCGCTGCGGGCGCCGTACTGATGTTCGGCGGCGGCGTGAAGAAAGGATTCCTGTACGGAAAGACCGCTGACCAGCGTCCCTGCACGACGATCGAGAATCCAGTGCCGGTAGAGGATTTGCATGCGACCATGTACCATGCCCTGGGCATTGCTCCCGACCAGTACTTCTTGCACGAGAAGCGCCCCGTCTACGTCACCAAGGACGGCAAGGGCAAGGTGATCCGCGAGTTGTTTGCATAGGTAGATACCAGGAGTCTTGCTATGGAGATCACGCGACGAAGGCTAATCGGAACCGGCTTGGCGGCGCCTCTCTTGCTGCGGGCGCAGGACAAAACGGGCAAAAGACCTCCGGTTCTTGGAGCCGGCGCCTTCAAGTACGAGGCGATCCACGATTGGGGAGAGCTTCCTGCCCACATCAAGTGGGGCAACACTCACAATGTCGCGGAAGACTCCCAAGGTAATATTTATGTCCATCACACGGTAAATGCCGAAAGCGAGAGCCCGGACTCCATGGTCGTGTTCGATCCGAACGGCAAGTTCGTCCGCTCGTGGGGCAAGGAATTCCGGGGCGTGGCCCATGGCATGTGGCTTCGCAAGGAGGGTCGCGAGGAGTTCTTGTATCTGACCGTCAACGCCGCCAATGCCCGCATCCAGCCGCCTCCGGAGCTGCCTTCCACCGTGGTGAAGGCCACGCTGAAGGGCGAGATCGTGTACAAGATTCAGGGACCGCCGGATATTCCCGCTTACAGCCTTCCGGCGGACAAACCGAAGCCGGCGTTGCCCCTGTACAACCCGACTAACATTGCGATCGCCCCCAATGGCGACCTTTATGTAGCGGACGGGTACGGCTCTTACTACGTCAACCACTACAACAGCAAAGGCGAATACCTCGACACTTTTGGCGGACGCGGCTCCGATCCCGGTCAACTGAAGGAACCCCATGGAATCTGGGTGGACACGCGCGCCGGCGCCCCGATCTTGACGGTTGCCGACCGCCGGAACAACCGTTTGCAGCGGTTCACGATGGACGGCCGCCACATCGGTTTCGACACCGGCTTCCGTCTGCCCTGCCATTTTCACGAGCAAAACGGCAATGTCGTGATTCCCGATCTCCAGGGACGCGTGACCATCGTCGGCCGGAACAATGAGATCATCGAACATCTCGGCGATTCCACTCCCGACTCTCCGCCCAACCCGCCGCGCTCCACCAGGGAGAGGGCGAGCTTCGTTCCGGGGCAGTTCGTCGCCCCGCATGGCGCCTGCTTCGACCATGCGGGGAATGTCTTCGTCGCTGAATGGGTGGAAATCGGACGGCTCACCAAGCTGAGGAAGGTCGCCTGAAAATGACGCTCCGCGCCAAACTGAAGTTCGCCACCGCGTGCGCCGCCGGAGTGTTCTTAGCCAGCGCCGCGTTCTATCCAGTCGATACGCATGCCTTGGCCGCTTCGGGCGAAGCTGGAGGATGGATTTCCCTATTCGATGGATCGAGCCTGAATGGCTGGGATGGACGCAGTGATGTGTGGAAGGTGGAAGATGGCGCCATAACCGGCGAGGTCGCGGGCGGCCCGTCTTCGGTAACCGACACGACCTGCATTTTCTGGAAAGGGCGGGGAGCTGTCGGATTTCGAGTTCAAAGCCGAAGTGAAGACCGAAGCCTCCTTCGTCAACACGGGCATTGTGTATTCCTGAATGTCCATCCGCTCTACTGGCGGTCGCCCGAACCGAACTCCACGAAACCAAGGCCGCTATCGACGAGGCGTTCGACAGGCCGGGCGTGGTGAAGGACGGCCCGCCGAAGAGGTTTTTGCAGAACTGCGGGCCAAGTATGGTATTCCGCGCTGAATTCCGCCCAAGGGCGGAACAAGGCTTGGACGGCGCAAACCCAGTGTAGTGTCCCGAGCACGCGCCCGGTCAACGAATCGAGAAATCCGTTCATCGGCGGCCAATATTCTTGTTCCGCTCTAAACCGATACCTCGCAAAACATTATTTGCCGCCGATCAACGCCGATGAACGCAGATCCTTACCGCACGAATTCCACCGTCACCTGCTTCGGAATCAAGCCCGCCTCATACCCCATATCGAGCAGCTTCTGCGCGGCCTTGGGCACGATGTCGCCGGCGTCCAGCGTGTAGTGGTTGACGTACATCCCCACGAACTTCTCGGCCAGCCGCGGATCCATGTCCCGCGCAAATTGCAGGGCGTACTCCATCGCCGCACTGTGGTTGTCCAGCGCGTATTGAATGCTCTCGCGCATCAGCCGGCAGCACTCGCTCTGAATCTCCGCATCCAGCGAGCGCAGCAGCACGTTGCCGCCCAGCGGCAGCGGCAGATTATACGTCGTCTTAAACCAGCGGCCGAGATCGATGATGCGATGGAAGCCCTGGCGGTCGAACGTCAACTGCGCTTCGTGAATGATGAGACCCGCATCCACGCTGCGCTCTTTCACGGCGTCGGTGATCTTGTCGAAGGGAGTCACTACTGATTCGAAATCCGGCTGATACAACTTACAGGCGAGATACGCCGTGGTCAGCCTTCCCGGGACCGCGATCCGCTTGCCCTTCAATTCTTCCGGCTCCATGGGGCGCGTGGCAATGATGGACGGTCCATAACCATCGCCGATGCTCGATCCGCTGGCCATCAGGACATACTTGTCGGCGATGTACGGGTACGCATGGTACGAAACGGCGCTGAGCTCATACTGCCCCTCCATCGCCTTCCGGTTTAAAGTCTCGATGTCTTCGAGCACATGACGGAAGGAGACCTTCGGCGAGCGGACCTTTTTCGTGGCGAGTCCATAAAACATGAACGCGTCGTCAGAGTCGGGACTGTGAGCGCTGACGATTTCCAGGGGGGCGACCGATGTCATAGATGGGATTTGGCTCATCTCAGTTTACACCCGCGCGGCCCGCCGCCCGGTGAATTTCATCGATCGGAGGAATCCGATAGCCGAAAGATTCAGTGGGACCGCCTCCCGGCCGGTCCACCGGCGCCGATCGGTGTTCTAGCCGATCGCCACTTCGCGCCCGCCGTGCAGGATCGATTCGCGCGCCGCCTCGATCACTCGCTCGTTGTAGCTGCTGTTGGCCGCGGTGGCGATGATCCCCGCGCGATCGATCTCTTCCAGCACGCCGCCGCCTTCCGCGTTCACCCGAATCGCCGCCGTCACGATGGCCTCGATCGAGCGGTACCCGTATCCCACGGGCACGAGGCCCGGCGAGCCGAGATCGACGTACTGAAAATAATCGGGGCTTGGCTCGGCATACACCGCCGGGCCCGAGTAGCAATACTTCAAGCCGCGATACTGGTCCGAGTGCGAGATCAACGCGCCGTCGTCCGCGCCCTGGCAGTAGAGCGTGAGCGACTGCGTGTTGCTTCCCGGCGCGGCGTCCGGAAACCCGAGGGCGTTCTGCACGTTCAAACACGCGCCGTTGTTCCAGATCACCCGCGCGTCGGTCCACAAGTAGCCTTCCTGACCGTTGGGGAAGCGATCGGGGATTCCATAAACGCTCACCGCCCTGGGCAGCAGACCGGTGATGAAGTGAACCAGGTCCACATAGTGACAGCCGATGTAGGTGAAGGCGTCGGAATTTTCCGTGGTCATCCAGTTCTGAAAATTCGAGTTGCGGTAATACCACTTTTCGAGCAGGCAGGCGGTGCCCAGGCGGAACTCGCCGAAGCGCCCTTCGCGATAGGCCCGGCGCGCCATCAGGCTGCGGTCGTCGAACCGCTTGTGATACTCCACCGCCACCAGCAGGCCGCGGCTCCGGGATTCCTGCGCGATTTCGACCGCCTGCCGATGCGCCAGGACCAGCGGTTTCACCGCACAGACGTGCTGATCGCGATGGAGCGCTTCGACGATCACTTCGTAGTGCAGTTGATCCGGCACCGCCACGATGACGATCTGTCGCGGCGGCATCTGCGCAATCGCTTCGCGGTAGAGTTCGGGCTGCCGTTCTTCGGCCGGCGAAGCCGGATACATGCGGAACGACTGGCCGGGAAAAGCGCGGCGCAGAATTTCAACGTCCGCCAGTTTGCGCACGGTTTCGTGGGTCGATGCGCACACCGCGATTTCGCCGATGCGGCCCAGCCGCTGCAAATGATAGAGAGACGGCAGAATCTGATCGTGCGCGATCATCCCCCCGCCGACGATCAGGACGCGTGGCGGCATGACGCTTCCACACTCGCACAAGCCTCGGCCAGCGATTCCTCCAGCACGTCCACGCTCTCGCTCATGGCCTCTTCCGCGATCACCAGCGGCGGCGAAATCTTGATCGTCGCCCCGCCGAAGCCCACCGGCGCGAACATCAGGACGCCTTTCTGCATGGCGCGCTCCACCGTGTCGAACGCCAGGTCCGCATCCGGTTCGGTGGTGCCGGGCTTGATGCACGGAACGCCCGCCACCAGTCCTTTACCCGCGATGCATCCGACCTGCGGAAACCGCGACGCGATGGCGTTCAACATTCGGTGCAGCACGGCGCCGGTCTGGTGCGCCTTCTCCGCCAGCCCTTCTTTGAGCACGAGATCGATGGAAGCCAGCGCCGCGGCGCAGCAGACCGGATTGCCCGCGTGGCTGGACGTCATACTCAGCGGAGGATACAGGTCGAGCACCTCCGGCCGCCCGGCCACCGCCGAGACCGGCAGCGATCCCGAAATCCCTTTGCCGAAGACCGCCAGGTCGGGTACGATTCCGTAGTGCTCGAAGCCCCACAACTTGCCGGTGCGCCCGAAGCCCGCCTGGATCTCGTCGCACACCAGCAGCGCCTTGTGCCCCGTACACCACTGCCGCAACGCCTGCATGTAGGCGACTGGCGCGAACGCCGCGCTGCCCCCCTGGTAGGTCTCCAGGATCACTCCGGCGACGTTCTGCGGTTCGATTCCCTGCTCCCGCAGCGAGCTCTCAAACGTGTCGAACGATGTGTCGGGCGTGCGGAAACCGTCGGGAAAGGGCACCTGCACAAAACCCGGATCCAGGTTCACGATCCAGTTCTTCAGCTCCGGTATGCCGCCGGCCTGCTGCGCGCCCAGGGTACGGCCGTGGAACGCCTTGTCGTAGGAGACGATCACGTGTTTCGAGCGGCCGCCATTCTTGACCCCGTAGGTGCGGCACATCTTGAGGGCGCACTCCACGGCCTCCGACCCGATGCTGTAGAGAAACACCTTCTTCAGCGGCTCGGGCAGGATCGCTACGAGCTTTTCCACCAGTAGCGCGCGCGGCTCGTTGGCGAAGGAAAAACTCGTTAACAGGTGCGACCTGGCCTGTGCCGCGATCGCGTCGGCGATCTCCGCCCGCCCGTGGCCCGCATTGGCGATCAGCACACCGGACGACCAGTCGATCCACTGGTTGCCCCAGGCGTCATACACCTGGAAGCCCTCCGCGCGATGCCACACCACCGGCGGCTGGCCGCGCATCGCGCGCGGTTCATACGCGTACAGCTTCTCGAGGATCGGGATGGACTCCGGCGCCGGGAGATCCGTCACAATTCGCCGAAACGAGGTAGCAATACGTGCGACGGGTTGCGGAACTAACGTAAAATCTCTAGCCATTTCGATTCAGACCGCCTTACGCTCCAGTATCATTTTGAGTATGGCACGTGGGAGCATCGCCGCTACTACACTTCTCATTCTGTCGACCGCTGCGTTGATGGCCCAGCCTCAAAACCAGGCGGCAACACCCTCCGCGCCCCAGGCGGCGTCCGGCTTCGTGGGGAGCGACGCCTGCAAGACCTGCCACGCCGATGTCTGGTTCACCTTCTACAGGAATCCGCATTATAAAAGCATTGCATCGGGAAAGGAAACGCCCGAGCGCACCGGCTGTGAAGGCTGCCACGGTCCGGCCCAAGCGCACGTGGAGGCGCGCGGCGGCAGGACTTCCATCCCGCATGCATTCTCGCTGATGGAGCCGAAGCAAGTTCTGGAGGATTGCCTCGGCTGCCACGCGCGCGATTTCTCCCGCGCCAATATCCGCCGCTCGGAGCACACGCTGAACGACGTCGCCTGCACCAGTTGCCATTCCATCCACCACTCTCCCACGCCCAAGTACCTGCTCGCCAAGACCCAGAAGGACCTCTGCT
>JBGPKH010000125.1:0-17162 GCA_041485845.1 Bryobacteraceae bacterium | reverse complement strand
GGTCTTCTGGACGCCGGGCGCCGAGTTTAGGCGGTCCACTTGAATCTCGTTATCGAAGTGTCCGATGTTGCAGACGATGGCCTGGTCCTTCATGTGCTGCATGTGCTCGAAGGTGATGATGTCCAGGTTGCCGGTGCAGGTGACATAGATGTCGCCGCGGCCGAGCGTGTCCTCGATGGTGGTGACTTCGAAGCCTTCCATGGCGGCCTGCAGGGCGTTGATGGGGTCGATCTCGGTGACCACCACGCGCGCGCCCATGCCGCGCAGGGAGTGCGACGAGCCCTTGCCGACGTCGCCGTAGCCGCAGACCACCGCGACCTTGCCGGCCACCATGACGTCGGTGGCGCGCTTGATGCCGTCGGCCAGCGATTCGCGGCAGCCGTAGAGATTGTCGAACTTGGATTTTGTCACGGAGTCGTTGACGTTGATGGCGGGGACCAGAAGCTTGCCGGCTTCGTGCATCTTGTAGAGGCGGTGCACGCCGGTGGTGGTCTCTTCGGAGACGCCGCGCCATTCCTTCACCACTTCGTGCCAGCGCCCGGGATTTTCGGCGTGAACCTGCTTCAGGAGGTCCTTGATCACCTTCTCTTCGTGGCTGGCGAAAGCGGTATTGACCCAGTCGCTGCCCTCTTCGAGCTCGTATCCTTTGTGGATGAGGAGCGTGGCATCGCCGCCGTCATCGACGATGAGCTGCGGGCCTTTGCCGCCGGCATGGCTCAGCGCCTGGTAAGTGCACCACCAGTAGTCTTCGAGGGTCTCGCCCTTCCACGCGAAGACGGGCACGCCGGTGGCGGCGATGGCGGCGGCGGCGTGGTCCTGGGTGGAGAAGATGTTGCAGCTTGCCCAGCGGACGGAGGCCCCGAGGTCGGCCAGGGTCTCGATGAGCACCGCGGTCTGGATGGTCATGTGGAGCGAGCCGGTGACGCGCACGCCGGCCAGCGGCTTCTCCGCGGCGTACTTGCGCCGGATGGCCATGAGGCCGGGCATTTCGTACTCGGCGATGGAGATTTCCTTGCGGCCCCAGCCGGCCAGGGAAAGGTCGGCGACTTTGAAGCCGGTGACGGTCTGGTTCTGCGTTGCGGTGCCCATTTTTATCTTCCTCGCATCGATAAATCTTGATAGATTGATATTAGACTACTCTAGCGTATGGCGTCAATCCTGAAATCGCTGCGCTTGGCGGCGGACCCGAACCGCCTGCGAATCCTGTTACTTCTCGAACAGGAAGAGCTGTCGGTGGCGGAGCTCCAGGAGGTCCTGGCCAAGGGACAAAGCCAGATTTCCACGCACCTGGCGCAGTTGAAGCAGGCCGGGCTGGTGGACGACCGGCGTACGGGGAAGAACGCGTTTTACCGGTTGTCGGCGCCGCCGGAGTTGATGCGGCTGCTGCGGCAGGCGGTCCACGAGGTGCCCGAGGCGGAGCCCGACCGCGAGGCGCTGCGTCTGGCCTTGCGCAAAAGGCAGGACAAGATGCGGCGCTACTTCGACGAGCTGGCGGGAAAGTTCGGGCGGCAGTACGTGCCGGGGCGGTCGTGGAAAGGGATCGCGGAGGCGCTGCTGAAGCTGATGCCGCCGATGGTGATCGCGGACCTGGGGGCGGGGGAAGGAACGATCTCACAGTTGATGGCGCAACGCGCGAAGAAGGTGATCGCCATCGACAATTCCGAAAAGATGGTGGAGTTCGGCGCGGAGCTGGCGAAGAAACACGGCATCGGGAATCTGGAGTACCGGCTGGGCGATCTGGAGGACGTGCCGATCCGCAGCGCGACGGTGGACCTGGCGTTCCTCAGCCAGGCGCTGCATCACGCCGTGCATCCCGAGCGGGCCATCGCGGAAGCGCATCGCATCGTCAAGCCCGGCGGGCGGATCGCGGTGCTGGATTTGAACCGGCACCATTTCGAAGAGGCGCGCGAGATGTATGCGGACCTGTGGCTGGGGTTCACGGAGTTGGAGATCCAGAAATACTTGAAAGGCGCGGGGTTCCGGAACGTGGAGACGGCGGTGGTGTATCGCGAGCCGGAGGCGCCGCATTTCGAGACGGTGCTGGGGACAGGGGAGAAGTAGGGCCGTCTGCCGCGTCGACACTGCGGTCAACGCGCTGGGTTTCCGCCAGTACAGACCGTCGGCTCGCGACAGACTCCATCACTCCGCCGCTTTCCGGCTCAGCACCCGCACTTCCGGCAACCGCGCCGTATCGATCAGCTTCCCCTCCTTCATCACCGACTGCACCTTCCGGATATTCCGAATGTCCGCCAGCGAGTCCGCTTCGAGCACCACCAAATCCGCCAGCTTGCCCACTTCGAGCGTGACGAACCGATCCAGCTTGCGGCACGCGATGGCGCCGTTCTTGGTCGCCGCCACGATCGCCTGCGCCGGCGTCATCCCCAACTCCACCAGCCCCTCGATCGCCAGAATCGTGCCCATGCCGTGATCCTGGTTCTCCGGCTTCGGCTCGCGCGCCAGGTCCGGCGCGGCGCCCCAATAGCTGTCCGTCCCCGGAGTGATACGGACCCCCACCCTGAATCAGCTTCTGCGCATTGCGGCGCCGCATTTCCAGGCCGGTCCCCAGATCCGCATTGCGCTTGCGTACTTCGGCCGCCGTCTGCTCGCGCTGCAGACCTTTCTTCTGGGCCTCGTCCGGTCGCCGGGGTCGCCGGAACCGGCTTGTTTTGCCCACTCACGCAATGGTATGCTGCCGCGAAGGTAGTTCTCTGGAGGGACCATGCGTTTCCTGACATCGACCATTTGCCTGGTCGCGATCTGCGCCACCGCCGCCTGCGCCCAGACGAAGTCCTCCCCGGTGGACTTCGAAATGATGACCTGGCCCGAGGTGAAAAAAGCGCTGGAGGCGGGCAAGACCACCGCGCTGGTCTATAATGGCGGCACCGAGCAGCGCGGACCGCAGAACGTCAACGGCGGCCACACGCTCATGGGTCACGCCACCGTAATTGCCATCGCCGAAAAACTCGGAAACGCCATCGCCGCGCCGGTGCTGCCCTTCTCCGTGAACAACGCCAGCGCCACGCTGCCGGGCACCATCGGGCTGACCGGACCGCTGTTTGCTTCCATCAATGAGCAGGTCGCCGACCAGTTGATCAAAACGGGCTTCAAGAATGTCGTGCTGATGGGCGATCACGGCGGCGGCCAGAGAGAGCTTGGCGACGTGGCCAAAAAGCTCGAAGAAAAGTACGGTCCGCAGGGCATCCACGTGGTCTTCTGCGACGAGGTGTACGCCAGGGCCCAGGGCGATTTCGACAAGTACCTCGCCGGGAAGGGAATGCCCGCGAGTTCGCACGCTGGTATCCCCGACACCTCCGAGATGCTTTACCTGGGCGGCGACAAAGGCTGGGTCCGCAAGGAACTGATCGCCACCGCGGTCGGCAACCCCATCCGCAAGCCCGGCGAGGCCGTCGATCCCAAGGCCCCGCGGGTCAACAACGGCATCACCGGCGACGCCCGCCCCTCGACCGCCGAGCTCGGCAAGCGCGCCTTCGAAATGAAGGTCGATTACGCCGTCCGGCAGATTCAAAAGTTGCTGGCCGCAAAGTAGGACAGGACTCCGGACCGCGCGGTCGAACCGGTCCTCGTCGGTACTTCATTCCCCGGAGAAGGTCACGTGCCGTTGAAGGTCACGAGCGTCGTGAAGAACACGGAGAAC
Source organism: Bryobacteraceae bacterium (assembly GCA_041485845.1). Lineage (GTDB taxonomy): Bacteria > Acidobacteriota > Terriglobia > Bryobacterales > Bryobacteraceae > OMOG01. Next base: position 13,507 of record JBGPKH010000125.1, on the reverse strand, counting down.
CTCAATCAGGCGATTCCGGCGGTGGGTCAGCGGCGATGTCCCTCAAAGCCTTCGTTATCAAGACATCATAGCGGAGGGCGGCATCTTCGCCGAATTCCATCAGGCTCCAGCTCATTATGGCGATCATGTCACACCTCGCGGTGCGGGTGATGCGAACCTCATATTTTCAGCGTCTGGCCACAACTCATTCGTAAGTTAAATTAGGAATCGTTTCCAATGCAAGATGATCCTGAAATCGGTACACCTGTGCCGGGTGGTTTCTCCTTTCTTTGAGAATGTTCCTGCAGGACCTGGTTCCAGTCCTGGCCTTCCTGCGGCGGAAGGTGAATGTTGAGAATCAAGTCCGTCCTTCCGGTCTCTGTAGCTACAGCCGTGACAGCCAGTCGGAGCACATCAACCAACCTCCGCCCCGCGCCGTCCGCATCGAATGCCGCCACGATTTCGGAACCCTCCGGCAGCCTCGCTATGGTCGCCTTGACCAGGCCGGGCTGTTGGGAGTTGGGCTGGCCGCCTAAGCTGGCATAGCGGGTTTGGTCCGCGGCATCCGGAAACAGCGTGGCGTGGGACAGGGCGTCAATCGCACTCTCGGTCAAGACCAGACGTCGGTCGTCCGGCCCGGTATGCGAGAACCACAGGCCCTTTGCGCCTCCGGCGGCAAATCCGGTGAATCCCGTGTTCTTGATTTCGTATCCGCACAGCCCCTCCCGATCAAAATGGGGAAAGACGTCGTTCCCTATGGCGTCCATCCGAACCCGGCCCGCAAAACTCCAGGATGAGAGTACCACCGCCGGCAGACAACGCTCGTGCTCAAGGTAAGGGTGCCGAACCACCAGGGCCATCCGGGCAATGCCGCTCGGCCGGCCGAATTGCGTCCACGTGTCGAGGTAGCGTCCTTCCTGGTCGAAGATCTGGATCCGATTGTTCGACCGGTCGCCGACAAACAGCCGCCCTTGGGAATCGAGCGCGATGGTGTGAGGAGACTGGAACTCACCCGGGCCGGATCCTCTCTTGCCCCACGACTTGAGGAACTTCCCATCTTTCGAGAACTTCGAGATCCGGTCATTTCCGGGCGCCGGTCCGGAATGCCCCCCCGGTGACAAAGATATCGCCGTTCGGCGCCACCACCACATCGGTCGGCGCATCGAACAGTCCCGGTTCCGCACTGGCCATCCCCGCCTTTCCCAGCGTCATCAAGACTTTATCCTTGCGGGCTGAATTTGAAAACCTGTTGCCCTTTGCCGTCTTTTCCCTGTTCGTCGGTCACCCACAGGTTTCCTTCCCGGTCGACTGTAAGACTGTAGTCCCATGAGGGAATATGAACATGCCCTCACCCCAACTCTTCAGAAGTTTGCCGGAGGGATCGAACTTGAGTATGGGAGGTTCGGGGCGGCCGGCGCAGGAGTTGTCATGACACCTATGCACCACGTAGATGCTGCCATCGGGAGCAGCCTCTACGGCCGTCACCGCCGCCCACTTCGCTCCACTGGGAGCACGTCCCCAGTCCCGCACTGTGCGATAGGGATTGGGGAGGCCGTTAATCGGTTGAACCCCGGATTGCGGCCAGGCCTTCACGCCCAATATCCCGATCGCGAACGCGGGCACGAGGCGGGAGCCGCGCATTCTACAACCTCGCCGACACGGCAGCGGCAGCTTCGGCAACGGGCACGTCCGTCGCCTGGCGAGTCTTTCGCTCGACGAGTTCCACCAACCCGTTTGCCAGCTTCTTGCCGATCACGATGCGGAACGGAACTCCGATCAGATCCGCGTCCTTGAACTTCACACCGGGCCGCTCGTCGCGGTCGTCGAGCAACGCGTCGAGGCCTAGCGCCAGGCAGTCGTCGAAAATCTTCCGCGCAGCCTCCGCCTGCGACGCGTCCGAATTGTTGGCCGGCGTGACCACCACCTGGAACGGCGCAATCGACGGCGGCAGGATCATGCCGTCCTTGTCGTGATACAACTCGATGGCCGCGCTCAAGATGCGCTCGATGCCAATCCCGTACGAGCCCATGATGGGCGTCACTTCCTTGCCGTCCGCGTTCAAAACCCGCAGACCCATCGACTCGGAATACTTGTATCCGAGCTTGAAAATGTGCCCGATTTCGACTGACTTGCGAATCTCGAGCACGCCCCCGCATTTCGCGCAGCGGTCGCCGGCGGCCACCTGGCGCAGGTCGCGGAACTCCGCCTGAAAATCCTCGCCCGGGGTCACGTTTCGCAGGTGGTAATCGTCCTTGTTGGCGCCGGCGATCATGTTGCGCCGGCCCGCAAGCGCGGGGTCGGCGAAGATCGGCATGTTCTTCACGCCGACCGGCCCCAGCGACCCGGCCTCCGCGCCGAACCACTCGCGAATCTCGTGGGGGTGCGCCGGGCGGAATTCCGGATCGCCCGACACCATGCCGAATTTCGCTTCGCTCAATTGATGATCGCCGCGCAGCATCACCAGCACCGGTTTGGCGTCGGCCACCAGCACCAGGCTCTTCATCTGCGAGGACTCAGGCAGGCCGGTGAACTCCGCGACGTCGGCGATGGTCTTGCGCCCTGGCGTGTGGAACTCCTCGGGCGTGAAGTCGCCTTCGGAGTCGGCGGCCAAAGGCTGGCTGGGCGCCGACACGGCCTTCTCCAGATTCGCCGAGTAGCCGCACTGCTGGCACACCGCAACGAAGTCTTCGCCGGCTTCCGACGCCACCATAAATTCGTGCGACTGGCTGCCTCCCATGGCGCCCGAGTGGGCCTCCACCGCGGTGTACTCCAGCCCGCAGCGATCGAAGATCTTGCAGTAGGCCTGGTAGTGCTTTTCGTACGCCACGTCCAGCCCGGCCTGGTCCATATCGAACGTGTAGGAGTCCTTCATAATGAACTGCCGCACGCGCAGAAGTCCCGACTTCGGACGGAGCTCATCGCGGAACTTCGTCTGGATCTGATACCAGATCTGGGGGAGTTGCTTGTAGCTGCGCAGCTCTCCGCGCGCGATCGTGGTCATGACCTCTTCGTGCGTCATGCCCAGGCACAGGTCGCGCTGGAATCGGTCCTTCAGGCGGAACATGTTGTCGCCCATCACGTCCCAGCGGCCCGACTCCTGCCAGACTTCCGCGGGATTCAACGCGGGCAGCAGCATCTCCTGGCCGCCGATGGCGTCCATCTCCTCGCGCACGATCTGCTGAATCTTCAGGAGCGACCGCTGCGCCAGAAACAAGTAGCTGTAGATGCCGGCGGCAAGCTGGCGGATGTATCCTGCGCGCAACAGCAACTGGTGGCTCGCCACTTCGGCTTCCGCCGGGTTCTCGCGTAGGGTAGGGATGAACAACTTGCTCCAGAGCATAGGGCTGTAAAAAGGGGAAACCCCAATTCTAGCATGGTAAAATTGGGCTTCTCCCTGTATGAAGATCGCTATCGCCGCAGACCATGCCGGTTTTGCCCTCAAAGAGAAACTGCGGCAGCGGCTCGCGGACGAGGGCCATGAAGTGGTGGATTTCGGCGCAGCGTCGCCGGAGTCCTGCGATTATCCCGATTTCGCGCAACCGGTGGCGCGCGATGTAGCGCAAGGCCGCTCCGATCGCGGCATCCTGGTGTGCTCCACCGGCATCGGCATGGCGATGGCCGCCAACAAGGTGGCGGGTGTGCGGGCCGCTCCCGCGCAATCGGAAGACGAAGTGCGGCTGACGCGCGAGCACAACGACGCCAACGTGCTGACGTTGGGCGCCAGGTACCTCGACGAAGAGCGCGCGGCCGAATTGATTCACGTGTTCCTGAGTACCAAGTTTGCCGGCGGACGGCACGCGCGCCGGGGGGCAACTATCGGGGTGTTGGACGAAAACTGGGGCTGGGGTTTGGGTATTTGGGGTTAGGGAAGGGTGGCTCGCTTCGCGAGCTTTTCCCCAGCCCCCAACCCCCAGCCCCCAACCCCGTTTACGGGAGTTCACACTATGAAGACAGCAAGTCCAATGGAGCGGCCCCTGGCCGAAGTCGACCCCCAGATCTACGAAGCCATCCAGCACGAGGTGGAGCGGCAGCATTCGCAGCTCGAGCTGATCGCCAGCGAGAACTTCACCTCGGAAGCGATCCTGGAAGCCACGGCCAGCGTCTTCACCAATAAGTACGCGGAAGGGTATCCCGGCCGGCGCTACTACGGCGGTTGCGAGTTCACGGATATCGTGGAGAACCTGGCTCGCGACCGCGCCAAGAAGCTGTTCGGGGCCGAGCACGTGAACGTCCAGCCGCATTCCGGATCGCAGGCCAACCAGGCCGCCTATGCCGCCGTGCTCACCCCGGGCGATACCATCATGGGCTTGAACCTGGCGCACGGCGGGCACCTCACCCACGGGCACCCGCTCAACTTTTCGGGCAAGACCTACCACGTGATCCCCTACAGCGTGCGCCAGGAAGACGAGCGCATCGACTACGACGAAGTGGAACGCCTGGCGCGCGAGCACAAGCCGAAGATGATCATCGCCGGCGGAAGCGCCTATCCGCGAATTCTCGACTTCGCGCGTTTCCGCCAGATCGCCGACGCGGTGGGCGCGCTCTTCCTGGTGGACATGGCGCACTTTTCCGGACTGGTCGCGGCGGGCCTGCATCCCAACCCGTGCGAGTACGCCGACATCGTCACCTCGACCACACACAAGACGCTGCGCGGCCCGCGCGCCGGGATCATCCTCTGCCGCGAAAAATACGCCAAGGACATCGACAAAACGGTCTTCCCCGGCGTGCAGGGGGGACCGCTGGTTCACGTTCTCGCGGCCAAAGCCGTGTGCTTCCTGGAGGCTATGCAGCCGGAGTTTATCGACTATCAAAAGCAGGTGATAGCCAACGCCCGCGCCATGGCGGAGAGCCTCATCGACGCCGGCTTCCGCGTGGTCTCGGGCGGCACCGATACCCACCTTCTGCTGCTCGACGTCTTTTCCAAAGGCGTCCGCGGCAAGGAGGCCGAGCAGGCGCTCGACCGGGCGCGCATCACCGTCAACAAGAACGCCATTCCCTTCGACACCAATCCGCCGCTCAATCCCAGCGGTATCCGGCTGGGCTCGCCAGCGGTCACCACGCGCGGCTTCCAGGAAGCGGAGATGCGCGAGGTCGGCACGCTCATCGCGGAGGTGCTGAGCCACATCACCGACGAAGGCGTTTTCGTTGCGGTACGGCAGAAGGTCGGCGCACTGACCGCCCGGTTCCCGCTCTACAACTGGAAGCTCGACCCGGTCCGGGCGTAGGCATGGCTCTCCATATCGTCATGGACGCCCGGCGCATCCGGGACTTCGGCATCGGCACTTACATCCGAAGCCTGGTCCATGCGCTGAGCGCCCTCGATACGACCGATCAATACACGCTGGTCAGCGGGCCGGGCGACGTGCGCACGCTGTCCGGCCTGCCGGAGAATTTCAGGTCCGCGATTTACCAGCGCAGCGATTTCGCGGTTCTCGATCACGTTGCGTTTCCGCTCTTTCTGCGGGGGCTCTCGCCCGACCTGGTGCACATCCCTTTGAACCGCGTCCCGCTGCTGATGATCCGCCCCTACGTGGTGACCATTCACGACATGGCGAGCCTGCTTTTCGAAGAGGAGCGTTCCAATTTCCGGATGCAACTGCGCCGCTTCCGCTTTCGCCGCGGCCTGGAGCGCGCCAGCCGCGTGATCGCGGTTTCCGAAGCCACCAAGCGTGACGTGGAGAACGTTTTCGGCATCCCCTCGGACCGCATCCGCCGCGTCTACAATGCGCCCGATCCGGGCTTCCTTTCGAGCGGCGCTCCGGCCGGATCCGAGGAGCAACTGCGAATCCTGGAGCGCTACCAGATCGACTATCCCTTCCTGCTCTATGCCGGCAACATTCGCCGCCACAAAAACATCCCGCGGCTGGTGGAGGCGTTTGCCGTGGTGCGCGACCAACTGGCCTCGCATCCTTTGTATAAGGACCTGCGGCTGGTGATTATCGGCGACACCATTTCGCAGTATCCCGCGGTACGCCAGGCGGTGATCAAGAGCCGCGTGGAACAGACCGTACGGTTTCTCGGATTCGTGCCGTTTGAGACGCTGCGCTGCTTCTACCAATTCGCCGCGGGCTTCGTTTTCCCTTCGCGCTACGAAGGTTTCGGATTGCCGCCCCTGGAAGCCATGGCCTGCGGCACGCCGGTGGTGGCCTCCAACGTGAGCTCGCTGCCCGAGGTGGTGGGCGATGCCGCGGTCCTGGTGAATCCGGAAAATGTCTTCGACATCGCGCGCGGTATTCGCGACGTGCTGCTCAACGAGTCCCTGCGCGCCGAACTGATCCGCCGCGGCCGCGAGCAGGCGGCGCGATTCAGTTGGGAGCGGACGGCGCGGCAGGTCCTGGAAATTTACCAGGAAGCGGCGATGCTACGCTGAAGGATTGCAGCGCCATCCTCTTTTCAGGCCGTACCTCGCCTTGGCCGCAGTGTGCTTCTTCTGGGGGACAACCTACCTCGGCATCCGCATGTCGCTCGAGTCCTTTCCTCCCTTGGCGCTGGTCTCCGTCCGCTACATCGTCTCCGGTTCCCTCCTGCTTCTCTTCGCCCTGGCGCGTGGCCTTTACCTGCCGCGCGGGCGCGAGCTGTGGGCCGCCTGCTTCAGCGGATTTCTCACCCTGGGAATCGGCAACGGCGCCCTGGTCTTCTCCGAGTTGCTGGTTCCCAGCGGCATCGCCGGCCTCATCATCACCATCTCGCCCTTCTGGATGGTGGGCGCGGAGGCGCTCCTTCCCGGCGGCGAGCGCCTCCACGCTCCCACCATCGGAGGCATGCTCGTGGGGCTGCTGGGCGCGTCGCTGCTCTTCACGCCGGACTCCGGTCCGCACGCCATCGACCGAAACCTCCTGAACGGATTTCTCATCCTGCAACTGGGAATGGCCGGCTGGTCGTTCGGCTCGATTTACCAGCGGCGCAAGGCCGGCAAGGCTCACCCGGTAATCGCAGGCGGCGTGCAGCAACTGGCCGCGGGCCTGATTCTGGCGCCGTTTGCGCTGGCCATCCCCGAACACCCCGTGCACTGGAGCGTGCGTGGCGCTAGCGCGCTGCTCTACCTGGTGGTGTTCGGTTCGCTGGTGGGATACAGCGCCTATGCCTATGCGCTCGACCGCCTGCCTGTGGCCATCGTTTCCGTATACCCGTACGTGAACGCTGTGGTCGCGGTCGCGTTGGGCTGGCTCTTCTACCGCGAGCCGTTTGGATGGCGCGAAGCCGTCGCCATGACCATCATTTTTGCAAGCGTGGCGGTGGTGAAGCGATTCTCCCGCCGGATACCGTCGCATTAACCCCAGTCGCGCTGAACCCAGTTGTATTTGCCCCGCGAACGGGTGTATACCTAACTGACGACCTTGAGGAGGGGCATAGCATTGGCAGAGGAAACGAAACATTCTAAAACTGAGGGCATCAGCCGTCGAAAAGCGTTCAGCGCCGTCGCGCTGGCATCGCTGGCCGCCAGCCAGGTTAGCGCCGAGGCGGCGGAAGAAACCAAGTTCGAGCCGTTGCCGACCTTCAAATTCGACATCGAAAACCAAAAGGGATGGGTCGGCGACGCCGGTTCCGCCAAGGAAGCCACGGCGGCCGAATTCCCCATTTCGCAGAGCATCGCCGGCGTCTCCATGCGGCTGAAGGCCGGCGCCATGCGCGAGCTGCACTGGCACTCCCTGGCCGCCGAGTGGGCCTACATGCTGGAGGGCCGTTGCCGCGCAACCGTCATCTCGCCTAACGGACAATCGGAGATTGCGGATTTCGGGCCGGGCGATACCTGGTATTTCCCTCGCGGTCACGGCCACCTGGTGCAAGGCCTGGGACCCGGCGAATGCCACTTTCTTCTGGGGTTCGACAACGGACATTTCTCCGAATACGGCACCTTCAGCATCACCGACTGGATCGCCACCACGCCGCCGCACATTCTGAGCAAGACCCTGGGCCTGCCGGTCTCCGCTCTCGCGCAGTTTCCCAAGAAAGAGGTCTACATCGGTCCCGGCAGAGTCCCGGCCCAGTCCATCGAGAGCCTCCGCAACGGTGAATTGCAGCCCACGCAGTCCTCCCACAAGTACCGGCTCGACATGCAGCCGCCCAAGACTTTTCCCGGCGGCCGCGAGTTCATTGTCTCCGCCAAAGAGTTTCCCATCCAGACCACGCTCACCGCGGTCCGCATGGATCTCCAGCCGGGCGCGGTGCGCGAGCTGCATTGGCATCCGCATGCCGACGAGTGGCAATATTATGTGCGCGGCAAAGCCAGGGTCGGGATTTTCGGTTCCCACGGCCGCACGCGCACCGAGGACTTCGGTCCCGGACACGTCGCCTTCATCAACCAGGGCTACGGCCATTACATCGAGCAGACCGGCGACGAACCGACCGAGGTGCTGATTCTGTTCAACAGCGGCGAGTTCCAGGAGATTTCGCTGGCCAACTGGCTCGGGGGGAATCCGGTTTCGATCTTGCAGGATAATTTCGGCATTCCCAGGAACATGATCGATCAGCTTCCCAAGAAAGAGACCGGTATTTTCGGCCGCAAAGCCTGAGGACGGCAAAGACCCGCTACTTCTTCTAACGTAGGACAGGCCTCCTGGCCATGGTGAAAGCGCCTGCGCACCACCGTGGGACAGACGCTTTCGTCTGTCAACCCGGCCGCTGTGCGAAACGCTCCGTACGAATCACTCCGGAGCCTTCGCGAATCACCACCAGTCGATCGGCGGCCACATCGGCGACCTTCTCGTTTCCGCCATTGGGCCAGCGGATCTCTATGTTCGCACTCGTCGCCGGACCTAGCCCGAAATGCAGTCTGCGGTCGTTGACCGAGAGATACGAAGACTGAGCCAGGACAGCCTGCGCCTGCTTGCGCTCGCCATAGGAGACCACTACCTGCGCGCCCATGGCGCCGCGGTTCGAGGTGGTTCCCACGAGCAGCACCTTGAGCCAGTGATCCGTGCCGGTCACATCGTTGCGAAGCAGAGACGGCGGCTCGTTCATGTTGACCACCAGGACGTCCACGTCGCCGTCGTTGTCGAAATCGCCAAAGGCCACTCCGCGGCTGGAATGCGCCTCGGCGATGCCGGGTCCCGCTTCCTTCAGCAATTCTTCGAATTTCTCTCCGCCCAGATTGCGGAACACCACGTTGGGTGTTTTGTACGGAGCATCGGGGATCTTCCGTTCCGCTTCGGGATAGACCATGCCGGTCGAGAAGAAGATGTCGGGCAGGCCGTCGTTGTCGAGGTCCGTTATCGCGGCGCCCCAGCCCACGAACCGGGTCTCCACGCCGAGACCGGCCCGCAGGGTGGCGTCGCGAAAGAACCCCTTGCCGTTGTTGCGGTAGAGGACCTCGGTGTCCCCGCGAAAATGCGTCTTGAAAATGTCCAGGAATCCGTCGCCGTTGAAATCCCCGATTCCCAGCCCCATCCCCGCCTGCTCCTGTCCGTCCTCGCTCAGCGAAACGCCGCGGTCGAGTCCCTCTTCGGTGAACGTTCCGTCGTGATGGTTGCGGAAGAACAGACTCGGCGACGTGTCGCACGCGACATAAATGTCCGGCCAGCCGTCGCCGTCGAAGTCGGTGGCCACCGCCGTCAGCGCGTATCCCGGCTTGACGGTCGAGATGCCGGACTTCGCGCTCACGTCGCCGAATGTGCCGTCTCCGTCGTTGTGGTACAGGCGGCAACTCTCCTGCGGAAGTCCCGCGGGCCCGCAGAAGATCGGAACGCCGTTGTAGGTGCAGCCGGGATCCTTACCGCGCGGCGGAACTTTGTCCAGGTCGAAGACGGCGTAGTGCGCAACGAAGAGATCCAGCCGGCCATCGCGATCGTAGTCGATCCACGTGCAGCCCGTGCCAAAGCGGGTCCCGGGGTGGAGCAGGCCGGACTTTCCCGTCACGTCCGTGAACGTGCCGTTGCCGTTGTTATGAAAGAGAATGTTCTGGCCCCAGGAGGTGATGAAGACGTCGTCGAAGCCATCGTTGTCGTAGTCCCCCACGGTGATGCCCGTAGCCCACACGCTGCGGCCCAGGCCGGATTTCTCGCTGACGTCGGAAAAAGTGCCGTCGCGGTTGTTGCGGTACAGCCGGATGATGGCACCTTCGGGCGTGGCTCGAAGCCGGCGGCCGGTCAGCACAAGGATGTCCAGCCAGCCGTCGTTGTCGTAATCCAGAAACGCCGCGCCGCACCCCATGGCTTCGAGAACATAATCGGTGCTGCCGGTGTTTCCATAGATGACCGGCGCCCGCAGCCCCGCGGCCTGGGCCACGTTCACGAAGCGCGCATGGAACGGTCTTCCGGAAGGCGCGCCCCGGGGCGTGGGAGTGACGCCGCGAGAGGTCATGCCGCGATTCTGCTGCGCGCCGGCTCGCGGCTCCATCCCGGCCAGCGCCCATAAGGGGAGCGACAATACCTCCCTGCGTGTCATATGCTTCAGGATATCCCCATTGGGCCGTTCCGCCCTGCATAGCGCCTCCCTGTTTGCGGTCTTGCTGCTCTTCCCATCAGCCGGCTGGAGCCGTTTTGTGCGCGCGACTTCAACCAGGTGACCTTCGATGCGCCCAACACTGCCCCGACCAACACACTGTTCGGGCGCGTGACGGCCCAGAAGAACGTCCCGCGGCACATGCAGCTCACGCTCAGGCTTCAGTTCTGATAAACATAATGAAGAAGGAATCAGCCATGATCCATCGACTTCGGAAAACCGTAACCGCCATCGCGCCGCTGCTGCTGGTCTGCCTGCCGGCGCTCGCACAGGAGCCGCGACTCACGCCGCGGGTCAACCAGACGCATCCGACCCTGGCGATCGGCTCCCCAGCGCCGGATTTCTCGCTCCCGGGGATCGACGACAAGATTCATAAGCTGAGCGAGTACAAGGACCCCATCCTGGTGGTGATGTTCATCTGTAATCACTGCCCGACGTCGCAGCTCTACGAGGGCCGCATGAAGAAGCTCGTGGAGGACTACCGCAGCAAAGGCGTGGGCTTCGTCGCCATCAATCCGAACGACCCGAAGGCGGTCACCCTCTCCGAGCTGGGCTACACCGACGTGACCGACAGCCCGGAAGACATGAAGATCCGCGCCCAATACAGCCACTTCAATTTCCCGTATCTGTACGACGGCGACACCCAGGAGGTCACCCAGGCTTACGGAGCGCAGGCGACGCCGCACATCTTCATCTTCGACCAGGATCGGAAGCTGCAATACGAAGGGCGCATCGATAACGCGCAGCGGGAATCCATCGTGAAGATACAGGACGCCCGCCTGGCGCTGGATGCCATGCTCGCGGGCAAGCCGGTCGCCGTGCCGCATACGCCGGCGTTCGGCTGCTCGACGAAATGGAAGTCCAAGATCGATAGCCGGTTGGCGGAGGCGAAGAGAATCGAAGCCGAGCCCGTGAACGTGGAAATGGTTTCGGCCGAAGATCTCAAGAAGCTGCGGACGAATCCCACCAATAAGGTGCTGCTGATCAACTTCTGGGCCACCTGGTGCGGTCCGTGTATCACGGAGTTTCCGGCGCTGGAAGAGACTTTTCGGATGTTCCGCCGCCGGGACTTCGACCTGGTGACGGTCTCGACCAACTATCCGGATGAAAAGAACGGCGTCTTAAAAACTCTTCAGGCGCAGCACGCTTCCAGCCGCAACCTGCAATTCGCCTCCGAAGACACCTACGCGTTGCAGGCCGCGTTTGAAGCCAAGTGGGACGCCGGCGTGCCCTTCACGATGGTGATCGCTCCCGGCGGCAAGGTACTCTTCCAGCAACAGGGTGAAGTGGATGTCGTCGAGTTGCGCCGTGTGATTCTGGCCAACCTCGAAAACGAAACTTACGTGGGTCACCCCGCCTACTGGGCGGCCAAATAGCAATCTCATGAATCCTCGAGTTAAACTACGCACTCTGGCGTTGTGCTGCGCCACGGCCCTTGCGGGCGCGGACAACCTGGGCCTGTACGAGGCCCACGGCGATGTTGGAGAGACCCCGCAAAAAGGAACAGTCGAATTCGCCGGCGGCGAGTATCGCGTCACCGGCGGCGGCGCCAACATCTGGGCCGCTGCCGACGCCTTCCATTACGTGTGGAAGCAAATGTCCGGCGATGTCGCAATCACCGCCGATGTTCATTTCATCGGAAGCGGCAAAGTTGCGCATCGCAAGGCCACGCTCATGATCCGCCAGAGCCTCGATCCCGGCTCTGCCTATGCCGACGTGGCCCTGCACGGCGACGGCCTGACCTCGCTCCAGTTCCGGCCGTCGGCGGGCGCCATGACGCAAGAAGTGAAACAGGAGGCCAAGTCGGATTTGACCGCACCCGTCCGATTGCGGATCGAGCGCCGGGGCGACAGCTTCACCATGCTGGCGGGAAAACCCGGTGAGCAGCTCACATCCACCGGACCCGCCACCGTGACTCTCAGCGGTCCCGTGTATGTCGGCCTCGCCGTTTGCTCGCACGATGCCACGGTGCTCGAAACCGCCGTCTTTGCGAATGTCACGATGCAGGCTTTGCCCCCCGCCACCGGCGGCCGCGGTCCCGCCCAGCGCTATCGCAGCAAGATGTCGATCTACGATATCCGCGATAAATACACGCGCACGATTTACGAGGCGGACCAGGTATTCGAAGCGCCCAACTGGTCGCTCGACGGCAAATTCCTGATTTACAATACCGGCGGGCGCCTGTATCGCCTCCCCGTGGATGGCGCCAAGCCCATCCCGGAGGCCATCAATATCGACTCGACGCTGCGTCTCAATAACGACCATGCTCCTTCATTCGACGGAAAGACGATCGCGTTCTCGGCATCCTCGCCGGCTTCCCGCCAATCGCAGGTGTACGTGTCCAACGCCGATGGCTCGAACGTGCGCTTGATGGTAACGACAACGCCCAGCTATTTCCACGGCTGGTCGCCGGACGGCCGCTATCTGGCGTACGTGTATCAACACCCCGGACCGAACGGCGCCCCCGCCAACTACGACATTTTCCGCGTCCCCGCCGCGGGCGGCGAATCCGAGCAGCTCGACTCCAACCCCGGGTACGACGACGGTCCCGATTACTCGCCCGACGGCAAATGGATTTACTTCAACTCCGACCGCTCCGGCGGTTGGGACGTCTGGCGCATCCCGGCCGACGGCGCCGGCCCCAACGACCAGAAGGCCGAGCAGATCACCAGGGACGAATTGGAGGACTGGTTTCCCCATCCCTCTCCGGATGGGAAATGGCTGGTGTTTCTCTCCTTCGCCAAGGGCGTGAAAACGCACAATGACAAGCTCCCGGGCACCCAATTGCGCATGATGCCGATGCCCGGCGCGCGCCTCGCGCCAGCGCCTCAACCGGAGGTTGGGCAAGCGAAGATCCAGGTCTTGACCACCTTCTTCGGAGGACAGGGCACCATCAACGTCAATTCCTGGTCGCCCGATTCCACCCGCTTTGCGTTCGTGATCTATGAGCCGCTGCCGGCGGGAGGGGGCCAATGACGCGGCTCGCCGGGCTGCTTCTGTAGTGTTCCCTGCTGCCGGGCCAGCAGACGGCCGACGCGAACGACGCGCCGCGACCGCGCATTCTGGGGGTCGCGTGCCGCGCCTCCCG
>JBGPKH010000124.1:0-17188 GCA_041485845.1 Bryobacteraceae bacterium | reverse complement strand
TTCACCGTGTCCGTGGCCAGGCTGGCGGCTTTCGGCTCATCCTCCTTCTTGGTCTCTTTTTTGGGCGGCTTTTCGGCTTCCGGCGGCGGGAAGAGGTTATCCATTTGCGTCTCGAAGGCCTCGCCGATGCGGTCGGTAAACACCGCGTCCGCGAGTTTCGGGTTGGTGACCACCAGGAACACATGGTCATTGGTCAGCCGGTTCGCCAGGTACTGGTCGAGGCCGTGGGACATCGGCAGCAGGTACACCGAATGCACGCCAGTCACGTCCGCGCCGCAGAGCAGCGCGCCGGACCAGCCGAGGAGGAACAGGAGGCGTTTCATTGCTTTTATTATGACGCGCCCGCCACAATAAAAGTCTGGCGGCTATAGACCCCCATGTACAAAGGCCAGTCGATCACCGTCATCATTCCCTGCCTCAACGAGGAGCAGGGCGTCGAACAGGTGCTGCGCGCCATGCCCGATTTCGTCGACGAAGTCGTCGTGGTCGACAATGCCTCCACCGACCGCACGTCGGAGGTGGCCGCTTCACTCGGCGCCAAAGTCATCCGCGAAGAGGTGCGGGGATACGGGCGGGCCTACAAACGCGGATTCGCCGCGGCCACCAGCGACCTCATCATCACGCTGGACGGCGACCACAGCTATCCGGTGGACGCCATCTCTTACCTGATCGAGGCGTTTCTCCACCTGGACGTGGATTTTCTGAATGCTTCGCGCTTTCCGGCGCGCGACCCCCGCGCCATGAGTTTTAAGAACAAATTCGGGAACCTGGTATTGGCGGTGGCGATGTCCGTGCTCTTCTTGAGATGGGTGCGCGACTCGCAATCCGGCATGTGGGTGCTGCGCCGCTCCATTGTGAAGGAGATGAAGCTGGAATCCGACGGCATGGCCTTCTCCGAGGAGATCAAAATCGAAGCCCTGCTCAACTCGCGCATCCGCTTCGGGGAGATCTCCATTCAGTATTCGTCGCGGCTGGGCGAGACCAAACTGAACGCTTGGCGCGATGGGTTTCAGAACCTGGCGTTTTTGCTGAGGAAGCGTTTCTTCCGATGATTACCGCCATCGTGCCGGTGTGGAACGGCCGCGAGCTGCTGGAACGCCTGCTGGCCACGCTGGAAGCGCAGACTCTGCCCGCGGGCGAGCTGCTGGTGGTGGACAATGGGTCGAGCGACGGAGCGCCGGAGTTGGCGCGCGGCCGAGGAGCTCGTGTAATCGCGATGGGACGGAACGCGGGGTTCGCCGCCGCGGTGAATCGCGGGATTCGCGAGGCGCGCGGCGAGTGGATCGCGGTCCTGAACAGCGATGTCGAGCTGGCGCCGGATTATTTCGCGATCCTGTCGGCTGCCGAGGGGTGGTTTGCCACCGGCAAAATTTTGCAAAGTGGACCGGGGCGGACAATCGATGGGACCTTTGACGCGGTCTGCCGCGGGGGCGCCGCCTGGCGCGTGGGCAGCGGACGGCCCGATGGTCCGGCGTTCGCTTCCACGTGTAATATCTCCTCGCCGCCCTGGACCGCCGCGCTGTTCCGCGCCGCACTATTCCAGCGCGTCGGGTATCTCGAAGAGAGCTTCGAGTCCTACCTGGAAGATGTCGACTTCGGACTGCGTTGCAACCGGCAAGGGCTGACCGGCACGTATCTCCCGGATGCGGTGGCATGGCATCGAGGCAGCGCAACCCTTGGGCCATGGCATCCCGGCACGGTTCGCCGCATCGCCCGCAACCAGGTTCTCCTGCTGGCCCGCCACTATCCGGCGCGCGCTTTACTACGCTGCTGGTGGCCGATCCTCGTGGCGCAACTGCTGTGGGGCGCGGTTGCCATCCGGCACGGCCGCGGGCTCGCGTGGCTGCGCGGGAAGCTTCAAGGACTGCGCAGCTTCCGGACGGCGCGTAATAAGTGTGAATTCGATTCAGGACTTCTAGAACATTTACGGACGAATGAGCGCGCGATCCGTGGAATCCAGGCCTCTACAGGATTCGATACTTATTGGAGGCTTTACCTGCTCCTGACCAGTGGCGGGGCGAAGTGAGCCATGTCCGATATCGGCATCGCGATCGTCACCTATAACTCCGGAGCGCATATCGGCGAATCGCTGGATGCGGCCCTGCGGACGGGCGCGGAGGTGGTGGTCGTGGACAATGCGTCCAGCGATGGAACCGTGGCCGAAGCCGCCCGGCGCGGCGTGCACTTGATCGTCAACCTGGAGAATCGCGGATTTGCCGCGGCTGTCAATCAAGCATTTTCTGTATTGACGTGCCCGTATGTTTTGTTGTTGAATCCAGATGCGGTGCTCGAAAGCGGTCTCGGGGCCCTCCGCGAAGCTTGCGGCCTGCCGGGTGCGGCGGGCGCGGGAGGCAGGCTCCTGGACGCCAACGGATGTCCGCAGATCGGCTTCATGGTCCGACGGCTTCCGGCTCCCATCGCCCTGATTATGGAATCGCTGCTGCTGAACCGGATATGGCCGAATTCGCCGGTGAACCGCCGCTATCGCGCGCTGGACCTGGACTATCGCTTGCGCCAGGAAGTGGAGCAGCCCGCCGGGGCGATGCTCATGATCAGGCGTGCGGTTTGGCACGATCTGGGCGGGTTCGATGAAGGATTTTTTCCTCTCTGGTTTGAGGACGTGGACTTCTGCCGGCGTGCCATCGATCGCGGATACCGCTTGTACTATGTGCCGGAGGCTGTCGCCAAACACACAGGAGCGCACTCCCTCCCGCACTTGACAGTAGAGATGCGGCGTGTTTATTGGTATCGTAGTCTTCTGAGATATTCAGCCAGGCACTTCAGCCCATGGGCTTTTCGGGTGGTGTGTCTGGCCGTAGTAACGGGCTCCGTTCTGCGGATGATCGGGGAATCGGCCTTCGATCGGAGCCTGAAGCCCATGGCAGCATACGGGAAAGTCGTGCGGCTGGCCGGCCGTTGCTTGTTCAGCGGCCGGGGGGACGGACCGGTTTTATCCGGCCCCCAGATCTAGGGTGCTCGAATGTACAGAAAGTTGGGACTCTCAGGTTCTCGTTCATGGCGCAAAACGACTTTGTCACCGTCACGATAGTCACCTACAACAGCGGCCGTTTCATTAAGCGCTGCCTCGAATCGGTGCTGGCCCAAAGGTATCGGCTCAAAGAGATCATCGTCATCGATAACGCATCGACCGACGGCACCATCGATATCCTGGAGCAGTTCGAAGATCGCTGCCAGGTCTACTACAACGACGACAACGTCGGGTTTGCCGCGGCGCAGAACCAGGCGATCAAGCTCTCTGCCGGGGAGTGGGTGCTGACGCTGAATCCCGATGTCCTCCTTCTGCCGAATTTCATTCAAGCCCTGGTGGATGCCGGCCAGTTCGATTCGCGGATCGGAACGGTGTGCGGGAAGCTGCTCACCATGACGGCGCACTTCGAGATCCCCGAAAAGCCCGTAGTGGATTCCACCGGCATCTACTTCAACCCCATGCTGCGGCACCTGGACCGCGGCAGCCAGGAAGTGGACAACGGCCATTATCTGCAATATGAGTATGTTTTCGGCGCCACCGCCGCCGCCGCCCTGTACCGCCGCGCGATGATCGAGGACATTTCGCTCGACGGCGAGTTCTTCGATTCCGATTTCTTCGTGTACCGGGAAGACGCCGACGTCGCCTGGCGCGCGCAGTTGATGGGCTGGAAGTGCCTGTACGCTCCTTACGCGCGCGGCTATCACGTGCGCAAGGTTCTGCCCGGCAACCGGCGCGCGCTGCCGCCCGAGATCAACATGCACTCGGTGAAGAACCGCTTCCTGATGCGCATCAAGAACATCTCACCGAATCTCTACCGGCGCAACTGGTTCTCGATTACCACGCGCGACGTGATGGTAGTGATGTGCTGCCTGCTCTGGGAGCACACCTCGCTCAAGGCCTTCTGGTTCCTGGCGCGGAACCTGAAGCGGGTGTGGGCGAAGCGCCGCCTGATTCAAGCCAGCCGGCGCGTGGATCACGAGTACATGGCGAGCTGGTTCCAGTACGCGCCGGTGAGCAAGCGGACCCCCAAGGTGAGCAAGCCGGCGCCCAAAAAGATGGCGCGTCTCCGTTCGCGATCCGAAACTGCCAGGACGTAAGATGGGGATAGCCCCGCCCCATGCGTATCGCGCTCCTAGGCACCCGCGGCATACCCGCTAACTACGGAGGCTTCGAAACTTTCGCCGAAGAGTTGTCGACCCGCCTGGCGGCGCGCGGCCACCGCGTGACGGTCTACTGCCGGGAGCGCTTCCAGCCACCGGAATACCGCGGTGTCCGTCTGCAATATCTCCCCACCATCCGCCACAAGTACTTCGACACGCTGGCGCACACCTTCTTCTCCACCCTGCACCTGCTGTGGCGCCGCGCCGATGTGGCGCTCTATTGCAACGGCGCCAACGCCGTCTTCACGATTCTGCCGCGCGTCCTCGGCATGCCGGTGGCGCTGAACGTCGACGGCATCGAACGCCGGCGCAAGAAGTGGAACCGGCTGGCCAAGGCGTGGTACCTGGTCTCCGAATGGCTGTCGACCTTCCTGCCGACTGTCATGATCACCGACGCCCTGACCATCCAGGCTTACTATCGCCAGCGCTACGGCAAGCCGAGCACGTTCATTCCGTACGGCGCGGAAGTGGGCAAGGTAGCGGGCTCGGGCGAGCTGGCGAAGCTGGACCTCGAACCCGGCCGGTATTTTCTCTACGTGAGCCGCCTGGAGCCCGAGAATCATCCGCTCGACGTGCTGGAGGCGTTCGAACAACTCGAGACTCCGCTCAAGCTGGCTCTAATTGGCGACGCTCCTTATGCGCGCGAGTACATCCGGAAACTGCGAGTCAGTTGGGATCCGCGCGTGGCGATGCCCGGAGCGATCTATGGCGAGGGGTATCGGCAGCTCGGGTCGCATTGTTTCGCATACATTCACGCCACCGAGGTCGGCGGCACACACCCCGCGCTCATCGAGGCGATGGGCCGCGGCGCGCTGGCCCTGTACCGCAACACGCCGGAGAACGCGGAGGTGGCGGGAGACTCGGGCATTCCGTTCGAGCCCGCGGAACTGGTGGCGAAGATGCGGCTGGTGCTGGACATGAGCGAGGAGCAGCGGGCGGAGTTGCGGCGCAAAGCGATGGACCGAATCCGTGAACGGTATTCGTGGGACGCGGTGACCGGGGCGTATGAGGAGTTGCTGACAAGGATTGCGAAACGGTGACGCTGGAGGTCAGAGCCCGGTTTCAGGCTCGGCCGAGGGCGCGCTCCCGCCATTCGACCCGCGGCCCCGGAGAATCAGCTCCGCAAGCCGATCTAACTTGCGGTCAATCTGCTGATTTGTGCGGTCAATCTCGTGCATGACCGCTTCGTGCTGCTGGAGCCACTCCCGATGCTGCGCGATGGCGCGGGTATGATCTTGCAGCCACTGTTCGTGCTCCCGGAGGCTATAAGAATGCCGATCGACGGTGCCGTTGGTCACAATCGACCCATCCAGCAGACCGGTTTCCACCTTGCGCATCCGATCCGTGATCCGCTTCTCCATCGCTTCCAAATACGTTCTCAGCTCGTGATCCATCCCTGGTTCCAACTCGTCCTCTATTTTAGCTCGCTTCCTCGCCGGCGAAAAAACGAAAGGGAGCCGCGCCGGCGCCGGTTGCCGCGGCGCCTCTGTAACCTGGCGGAACCGTAATCGACGAGGTCTGGGTGTCCTGTTCATCTCCTTCGTCGGTCTCGCCGTAAACGTGGTAATAGTACGTCGCCAGACCGCAGCCGATCAGGAGCGCGAGGGTCATGCCGAACCATTTCAGGGTCGCTCCGTTCCAGGTATGGTCGTGGGAAACGGCGGCCACCGTGGCCTTGACGGCGGTCAAGGCCGCTCCCGCGCCAAGCCCGAGTTTCAGGTACCAGGGCATCAGGTCGAGGTGGCTCTGGCCGCCGACCTGGCTCCACAGCAAGAAAACCGCGATCAAAGCGAGCAGGAACTGCGTAGCATAAGCGAGGCGGAGAATTGGCATTCGTGAAGCCGAACCTTCATCTTACGTTATCCTGAATATAGATGGCTCAATCCGGGCCGGGACCTTTCCGCTTCCGGCATCAATTCCGGGCCCGCATTCGGCCGCGACCAGGACAAGCCGGTCTGCATCCCGGTGACCGCGTTCGACCGTATGTACGCTCCGCGCAACGGATTCGCATTGTCCGGAAGGCCTAAGCCGGGCAGCGGACTGAACCTGGAAAGCCCGCTGGATGAGACGCGAGTGGCGGTGGGCGTGTTTTTCGGCGTGTGGCCCGCGGTGAAAGCGGCGCGGCTGGATCCGCTGGAGGCACTGCGCTAAAGAGTAAAGGCCAACACAGGCCCTGGATCCTACATGGCTCTCCTCGAAAGCTGTGCCTCTCTTTCCAAGAGCTTCGGCTCGCGCATGCTGTTCGAGAACATCTCGCTGGGCATTTCCGAAGGCGAGCGGCTGGGGCTCATCGGCGCCAACGGCTCGGGAAAGTCGACGTTGTTGCTGATTCTCTCCGGACGCTTGGAGCCGGATTCGGGCTCCATCTCGGTGCGCCGCAACATGCGCATCGGGTACGTTCCGCAGCAGGCGGAATTCCCCGAGAGCCACACCGCCGCGGAAATCGTCGCCGGCGCAATCGCCCACGAGCGTTTGGATGACATGGAGCGCGCCGCGCGCATCAACCTGACGCTGGGACGCGCCGGTTTCAGCGACGGCTCGGTGCGCACGGAAACGCTCTCGGGAGGTTGGAAACGCCGCTTGGCCATCGCCCGCGAACTGGCGATCCAACCCGACCTGCTGTTTCTCGACGAGCCCACCAATCATCTCGACCTGGAAGGAATTCTGTGGCTGGAAAAACTGCTCGCCTCGTCGCCGTTCGCCAGCGTGGTGGTAAGTCACGACCGCTACTTTCTGGACAACGTGGTCAACGACATGGCTGAGATGGGACGCATCTATCCCGAGGGCATCTTTCGCGTGGAGGGCGGCTACAGCCAGTTCCTGGAGAAGAAGGAAGAATTTCTACTGGGGCAATCCAGCCGCCAGGAGTCGCTGGCCAACAAAGTGCGGCGCGAGGTGGAATGGCTGCGTCGCGGCCCCAAGGCGCGTACGGGCAAATCGCGCGCGCGCATCGGCGAGGCTGGCCGCCTGATGCGGGAATTGTCGGACCTGGAATCGCGCGCGGCGAAAGGCGTGGCGCAGATCGATTTCACGGCTGCCGGCCGCCGCACCAAACGTCTCGTCTCGGTGGAGGGCATCGCCAAAGAGCTCGGCGGGCGCACCCTGTTTCGCGATCTCAGCTTCGTTCTGGCGCCCGGCACGCGCCTGGGGCTGCTCGGACGGAACGGAACCGGCAAGACTACACTCTTGCGCGTTCTGGCCGGTGAACTGGCGCCGGATGGGGGCCGTGTGGAACCGGCCGCGAACCTGCGGATGGTGTACTTCGACCAGGCGCGAGAGCAACTCGACCAGAGCCACACGCTGCGCCAGGGCTTGGGGGCGCACGGCGATCACGTGATCTACCGCGATCGTCCCATCCACGTGGCCGGCTGGGCCAAACGCTTCCTGTTCGACGCGGGTCAACTCGACCGTCCGATCTCCAGCCTCTCCGGCGGCGAGCAGGCGCGGGTGCTGATCGCGCGGCTCATGCTGCAACCGGCGGATCTGCTTCTGCTCGACGAGCCCACCAACGACCTCGATATCCCCACGCTCGAAGTGCTGGAGGAGAGCATCAACGATTTTCCCGGCGCGGTCGTGCTGGTGACACACGACCGCTACCTGCTCGATCGTGTGTCCACTGCGGTCCTGGGACTGGACGGCCGCGGCGGCGCGCAACTCTACGCCGACTACTGGCAGTGGGAAGTAGGACAGGCCTCCCGGCCTGTCCAGCCCGAAAAAGAAACCGCGCCCCCTCCCGCGCGCAACGCCCCCGCGAAAAAGAAGCTCTCCTACCTGGATGCCCGCGAATGGGAACAGATGGAAGCGCGCATCCTGGATGCCGAGCGGGAGTTGGAATCGATCCGCGGCGAAATGCAATCGCCGGACGTGGTTTCGGACGGCCCGCGTTTGCAGGTCTGCTACCAGAAACTGCAAGCGGCGGAAGCCCGCGTGGAAGTGCTGTATGCGCGGTGGGCGGAGTTGGAAGCCAAGCGGCAGTGATCGCGCCGGCGGCCCTGAGATATACTGTCGGACCAAGGAGCGTAAGGGATGTCTCTCAAACCAAAAGTCGCGGCTGAGTATGGCGGGACCTTTTGGTTGGTTTTCGGGGGGTGCGGCAGCGCCGTTCTGGCGGCCGCGTTTCCCGGGGTGGTTATTCGGATTGTTGGGCCTTCGGGTTGAAAACCGAGGTCGTCCTTCCCGATCCAGGTGGTGTTGAACCGGAGCCGGAGCCCGGACTCGCCCGGAGGCCTGTCCCACTGAACTCCCGCAGAGATGACGCTGAAATGCGAGGATTCCACCGGCCAGAAGCCACTCAGATCTTCTGCACGCGGCGGAGCGTGTACAACTCGGGTCTGATGTTGTCCTTCTCGAAGCGCTTCCAGTCGTCGCTGACGTGGATCAGCTTTCCGCTGATGTGGTTGGACCGCTCCGAGGCCAGAAACAGCGCGAGGTGGATCTGTTTTTCGGGCGCCACCCCGCCGGTGATGCGGATCTGTTCGGCGTCCTCGATCTCGCGGCGGCCGGCCCGCTCCTCGCCGGCGTGCAGGATCTCATCGGTCATGTGCGTGTAACAGTTGCCCGGCGACATCGAGTTGACCTGTACGTTGTGGTCGATCACCTCGGCCGCCAGGCACTCGGCAAAGCGCACCAGGGCCGCTTTGGACGCGGCATGCGCGCTGAAATTGGGGCGTGCATGGCCCGATCCGCCGCCCACGATCAGGATGATCTTGCCGGAGCGTTTCTCGATCATCGGAGGCAGCGCCGAGCGGCACGAATTGACAGCGCCGATGAGGTTAATCTCGATGGTCTCGTTCCACGGCTTCGGCTTGCTGGAAAGGAACGGGCCGATAGGGCCCTGCACGCCTGCCGAAGCGATCAGCACGTCGATGCCTCCGAAGACGACGCGCATGCGGTCCACGGCGGCCGACAGTTGTTCCAAATCACGCACGTCGGCGCGCAAGCGGAGGGCGTTGCCTCCAGCCTGCTCGATTTCGAGCTTGGCCAGGTCGAGCTCGGCCTGGCTGCGCGCCAGCAGGCCGACCCGCGCGCCGGCCTGGGCGAACCCCATCGCCAGACGCTTTCCGATTCCGCGCCCCGCGCCGGTGATCAAAACGCTCTTGTCTCGGATGGAGGTCAAAAGTCGGTTCTCCGGAGTCACCCTGATTGTAATCCCCTTTGGCCGCACCGGCGGAGGAAGCGCCGGAGGTACCATGGTGGTCACACGTGCTGAAGCAGATCATCAGGAAGGCTCTGGCCGCGCGCGGATTCGCGGTCTTCCGGACGAGCGGCCGCTATATGCAGGACGGTCTCTTCACCCTCCACCAAGACCACTTCCGCCGCGACCGCGACTTCCAGGAGGCCTATCGCCGCGGACTACAAGCGATCCGCAACCCCCATGCGGAATTCGAGTGGCGTGTGCACATCGCCTTATGGGCCGCGACAGCGAGCCTGCGTGTGCCCGGAGACTTTGTCGAATGCGGGGTCAATGCCGGGTTGATCAGTTCGGCTGTTCTGCACCGTCTGCGCTGGAACGGTCTCGACCGCCGGTTCTTTCTCCTGGACACGTTCAGCGGTCCGGTCCTCGAACAATTCTCGAGGGAGGAGATTGCGCGCGGGCGGCGCGCCGTGGCCGAAAACGCGATCGCCGCCGGGGGATACGTTACGGATCTCAGCCGCGTGCGGGCCAACTACTCCGAGTGGCCCAATGCCATCGTCGTGCCGGGCGTAGTGCCGGACGTGCTCCCTGGGCTGGACATCGGCGCTGTAGCGTTCCTTCACCTTGATATGAACTGCGTTTATCCGGAGCGGGCGGCGCTCGAGTTTTTCTGGGACCGGCTGTCGCCGGGCGCCATGGTCCTGCTGGACGACTACGGATACTTCGGTCACGATTTGCAGGCCGGTGCGATGGATGCCGTTGCCCGAGCGCCCGGCGCCGATATTTTGTCGTTGCCCACGGGGCAAGGACTCATCATCAGAGGGGGCAGCGCGGTACTCTAAAAAGATGCGCCACTGCGCCGGCATCGCGACTGGACTAGGGCTGGCTTGCAGTCTGTTTCTGTTGGCCGCGTCATCCGAAGGCGCCACCGCCGGGAAGAAGACCAAGCGGCCGGCGGCTCGCCCCGTGCCGTCCGTCAGTTCGTCACTCCGCGCCGCCTCCCTGCGCAAAGTGACGTCCTATCTGGAAGACCCGCCGGTCCAGACCTTCGCACAACCCGGCGCCCTGGCCCCCGTTTTCGAACAACTCTTCCGCCTGGATTCGCCGCAGCCTCCCACCCCCGTCCACATTCTCCATTTCGGCGATTCCCACACCGCCGCTGACGATTTCACCGGCGGGGTCCGCGACCTGCTCAAGTCGCGCTTCGGGGACGGCGGATCGGGCTTCTCGCTGGCCGGCCACCCGTTCCTGGGTTACCGGCGCTTCGACGTGCGCGGCGGTGGAACCTCCGGCTGGCGGAGCGAAGGGCTGCGCTCCGCCAACGGCGATGGCTATTTCGGAATCGGCGGCGTGAGCATCACGACCCAGCATGCCGGCCAATCGGTGTTCATCGAGACGGAGTGCGATTACCTGGAGATTCACTACCTCCAGCAGCCCGGCGGCGGCGGCCTGGCGCTTTACGATTACGACCAGCGCCTGGAGGAGTTCTCCACCGATGGCCAACTGGGACCCGGATTCGTTCGTTACCAGACTCCTGCCGGCACGCACCGATTCTCGCTGAGGACCCTGCATTCACGCCCCGTCCGCCTCTTCGGCTGGGTGGCGGACAAGCAACGCGGAGTCACATACGAGGCTCTCGGGATCAACGGCGCGGAGGCCGGAGTCATCCTTCGCTGGGACGAGAGCATGTTGGCCACTTACTTGCAACGCCGTAACCCGGGATTGATTGTGCTGGCCTACGGAACCAACGAAGCGAGCGATCCGAACCTGGGCCCCGAGACTTACCAGGCGATGTTCTCGGTGCTGCTCCAGCGGCTCCGCCACGCTGCGCCCGCCGCTTCGATCCTGGTGCTGGGCCCTCCCGACCGCTGGTATCGGTACCGGGGCGCCTTCCGCCCCTATCCCGGCATCGACTGGGTGATTGCCGCCCAGCAGACTGCCTGTCGCGAGAACGGCTGCGCTTTCTGGGACACACGCGCCCGCATGGGTGGTAAGGGAGCCATGCGCGATTGGGTATATGCCGGGCTCGCGCAGGGCGACTATGTTCACTTCTCGTCCCCAGGCTACCGCCGGCTGGCTGGCGTGTTATTCGCGGACCTGCTCCGGCAGTATGACACTTACAAAAAGACTCGCCTGGAGATAGGCGCACTGACTTTACATGGACACGCAGACTAAGATTGTGGCCATCCTCCGCAAGGTCGCGGGCAAACCAATCGATCCCTCGCCCGAGGAATCGCTGTTCGCTTCCGGCCTGCTGGATTCGTTCACCCTGGCCGACGTGCTGACGGCCCTGGAATCGGAGTTCTCCATTCGCATTCCGGATTCCGACGCCACGCCCCGTAAGTTCGATTCCATCGCCCGCATTCAGGCTTACCTCCAAAGCCGGTCCTGACCATGGCCTGCCTGCGCGCTCTGGGGTGCTATCTGCCGTCGCGCGTGGTGGAGAACGCCGAGGTGGCCGCGCTCGTGGACGTAGATCCGGCCTGGCTGTTGCAGGCCACCGGCATCGAACAGCGGCGCTTCGCGGCGCCGGATGAGTCGGTGGCCACGCTGGGCACGCTGGCGGCCAAGGACTGCCTGGAGTCGGCCGGTGTGGGCCCGGCGGAAGTGGGCCTGATCCTGGTATCCAGCGGAACGAGCGGGCGCCGCTTTCCCGGCCCGGCCACGGCGATCGGGTCCGCCCTGGGGATGGCCGGCACGCCCGCGATCGACCTGCCGCTGGCCAGCGCCGGGTCGCTGTTTGGCCTGGCGCTCGCGGCGGGCCTGTCGAGAGACTACGGCAACGTGCTGGTGATCGGCGCCGAGATCATGTCGCGCGAGGTGCGCATGGACCCGGCCGGCCGCGATACCGCGATCCTCTTCGGCGATGGCGCGGGAGCGTGCCTGGTCAGTGCGCACACGGGCTTCGCCGCGATCGCCGATTCGGTGCTGCATAGCGACGGCGAATTCGCAGGTGCCTTGCGTCTGGATTTGGATGGGCCGCTCTACATGGACGGCCGCACGATCATCCTGCAGGCGGCGCGTAAGTTGCCGCGAGCGATTCTGGAAGTCCTGGATCGCAACCAGTGCAAGCCGAATCAGGTGGGGACTTTCCTCATGCACCAGGCCAACCTCAACCTGATCACCCGGGTGGCCCAGGCGCTGGGCGTTCCGGAGTCTCAATTTTTCCGCAATGTGAGTCGATATGGCAACACATCGTCCGCGTCGTTGCTGATCGCCGCCGCCGAATGGTGGCGGGAGACGGGGCGGATGGATGCGCCGATTGTGCTGGCGGCCTTCGGCGCGGGCTTGAACTGGGGCGCCATGCTGGCTACGCCTCGTGCCGGATCTGGCGCATGATCGCCTTGGTTTCCGCCAGTGTCTTCCGCATCTCGGCTATTTCGCGATCGGCATTGGCGCGGGCGCGAGCGGACCGCTCCCGATCTGCTGCCGACTCAAGACGCGCCTTGGCTGTGGCCTCGGCCTTGCGCTCTCGCGGGCAGCCACCTCGGCCCCCGCCTCACGAGCGGATTTGGCTTGCGGCTCCCGGATAGCGTCGATTTCCGCTTGCATCTTGGCCTGCTGTTCCAGAATGATCTGTATCGTTTTCTCAACGTCCATCGTTCGCCCTCACCATTTCAGCGCTCGCCGTTATTCCCTGCCATTGGCGCCACGCTGCAGGGCGTCAATCAGACCCTGCAGCTTCACCTCGGTGATGATCTGGGAAGCGGCGAGCTGGTCGACCCTATCGGCCAGTTGGCTGAGCTGGGTCTCTGTTTTTATCTGCAGCCGCGTCTGCTCACGCTGAACGCGCATCGTGTCGTCAAGAATCTCCCGCATGGCCGCAAAATCGTGGTCGGCTTTGGCCTTGGATTCGGCCGATTTCTCCTCGAACTCGGCCAGCCATTCGGCGTGCCGTTCGCGCATCGCCGCCATCTCGACTTCGGCCTTGGCTTGATGCTCCAGAATGAACTGCATCGTTCGTTCAATATCCATGGGCGGTATCCCCTATCATACCCCGATGCCCTTCAGCATTTCGCGCGCGCAGTTGTATCCCGGCGCGCCCATCACGCCGCCCCCCGGATGCGCGCCCGACCCGCATAAATAAAGGCCCCGCACAGGAGTCCGGTACCGCGCCCACCCCGCTACCGGACGCATCGCGAACATCTGGTCGAGACTCATCTCGCCGTGGAAGATGTTGCCGCCGGTGATGCCGAACCGCCGCTCCAGATCGAGCGGCGTCAGCACCTGGCGGTGCTCGATGATCCGGCGAATGTTGGGCGCGTACTCCTCGATCAGCGAGATCACGCGGTCGCCGAACGGCTCGCGCAAGTCGTCCCACGTGCCGTCGCGCAGCGTGTAGGGCGCGTATTGCAGGAAGATGCCCATGATGTGCTTGCCCGGAGGCCCGAGCGTCGCGTCGTACATCGTGGGGACCGTCATTTCGAGCAGCGGCCGCTCGGAGGGCCGGCCGTACTTGGCATCGTCCCAGGCGCGCTCGATATACTCGATGTCGGGACAGATGTGCATAGTAGCGCGATGATGCGGTCCCGGCGCGCCGGGGTACGAGGTGAACTCCGGTAGGCCGGACAGCGCCAAATTGATCTTGCAACTGGTGCCTTCGATCCGGAAATGGCGGATCGCGGCGACGAATTCCGCGTCGAGCGAGCGCTCCTCCAGGAGACGAAGAAACGTGATCTTGGGATCGAGGTTCGAGGCGATGGCGCCGCCCTCGATCTCCTCGCCGTTTTCCAGCACCACGGCGTAGGCCCGGCCGCTGCGCACCAGCACTTTGGCCACCGGCGCCTCCGTGCGAATCACCGCGCCGTGGGCCCGCGCCGAGGCCGCGATGGCGTCCGCGACCGCTCCCATCCCGCCGCGGACGAACCCCCACAGCCCGCGATGTCCTCCTACTCCACCCATGCAATGGTGCAGCAAAATGTAAGCCGTGCCCGGCGATCGCGGGCCGCCGTTGGCGCCGATCACGCCGTCGGTGGCCAGCGTGACCTTCACCTGCTCGGATTCGAACCACTCATCCAGGAACTCGGCCGCGCTTTGCGTAAAGATCTTGACCAGCGCGATCGCATCCTTCGCGCTGAGCCCGCGTAGGCGGCCGGCCAGCTTCAAGTAATCGACGAAATCCGGGAGCCCTCGCGGCGGGAACTGCGGCGGCGTGGTGAGCAGCAGGCCTTCCACTACCTGGGAAATGCGTTCGAGTTGGTCTTCGTATGCCGGATAGACCGCGGCATCGCGGCGCGAGAATTTGGCGATCTCGGCCAGCGTCTTCGCGCGGTCCTGCCACATGAAGAAATGGCGCCCGTCTGGAAAGATCGAAAAGAAGGCGGGGTCCTTGGCGTCCACCTGGTAGCCGAAGCGCACCAGCTCCAGCTCACGCACGATGCGTTCCTGCATCAGGCTCGTCAGGTAAGCGCCGGTCGACACGCGATAGCCCGGCCAGATCGATTCGGTGACGGCACACCCGCCGACCATCTCGCGCCGCTCCAGCACCAGCACCTTGCGGCCGGCGCGTGCGAGATAGGCGGCGGTGACCAGACCGTTGTGGCCCCCGCCGATGATAATGGCATCGTATTTGGGCATTCAGTTACGAATATAGAACCTGGCGCGGCTTGTGGTGCGGACGTTCACGCGCGCGTGACGCGATTGCGCCAGTAGCCTGGCCGGCGACGGCCGTGGGCCACAGCAATCACTTCGATGCCGTTAGCGGTCTCGCGAAACACGACCAGGTACGGGAACTTGTGCAGCAGAACCCGGCGGGTGCCGAATTCGGACAAGAAATACAATCCGGGGTGCTCGGAAATCCGTTGTAACGCGCCAGACAGCTCGTTTACGAACGATTCCGCAGCCCGTGGACTGCGCTCGCGGTACCATTCCACTGCCGCCTTCGCTTCTTCCAGAGCATCGGGGTGGATTTGGACGGATCGAGGCGTCATTGCCCCAGCAGAGCCCGGAGGCGGCGCCGCGCGTCGTCCCAGGGGATCAGCTTGACGGCCCCACTATCGATCTCCTGGAGACGGCGGTAGATCTCCTCTCGCCAAGCTTCTTCCGCGTTCTCGTCGACTTCGATATCCAAGCTCCCGATCAGCGAGTCGATCAAAGCGGCACGAGCCTCGGCCGGGAGGGCCAGTGCGTCCCGAAGCAACTCCGCTGCATCTCGTGGCATGCCTCCATTGTATTCAATTTCTGTCCACAAGCCGAGGGCGATCCGCGTCCCGCCCTCAGCGTCTGCGGAACGCCACCACCGCGAGCGGCGGCAGCGTCACCGCGATACTGTTCTTGCGATGGTGCCGCGGAACCGGCCGCGAGGAGACCAGTCCCCCGTTGCCCACGTTCGATCCGCCGAACAACTCGGAGTCGGTGTTGAGGATCTCTTCGTAGAAGCCCTCCTCCGGCACGCCGATCTCGTAGCCATGGCGCGCCACCGGCGTGAAGTTGCAGCAGAACAGCAAGTAGTCGCCGGGGTCCTCGCCGCGGCGCAGAAACGAGATCACCGAGTCTTCCCAATCGTGGAAGTCCACCCACTCGAAGCCGGTGTGGTGGAAATCCACCTGGTAGAGCGCCGGGTTGGCCCGGTATATCCGGTTCAGCTCGCGCACCAGGGACTGCAGCTTGCGGTGCTTCTCGAACTCCAGCAACTCCCAGCGAATGCCCCGATCGTGGTTCCACTCCTCGCGCTGTCCGATCTCCTGCCCCATGAACAGCAGCTTCTTGCCGGGATGCGCCCACATGTAAGCCAGGAACGCGCGCAGGTTGGCGAACTGACGCCATTCATCGCCGGGCATCTTGTTGATCAGCGAACTCTTTCCGTGTACCACTTCATCGTGCGAGATGGGCAGCACGAAATTCTCGGTGAAGGCGTAGAGCAGACTGAAAGTGATGTGGTTGTGGTGGAACTTGCGGTAGATGGGGTCGTTGCTGAAATATTCCAGCATGTCGTGCATCCAGCCCATATTCCACTTCATGGTGAAGCCCAGCCCGTTGAGGTACACGGGCTTGGAAACTCCGGGGAAGGCGGTGGATTCTTCCGCCACCGTGAACGCGCCCGGCGCCTCGTGCGCCAGTTCGTTGAATCGGCGCAGGAAATCGATAGCCTCCAGGTTTTCGTTTCCACCGAACTGGTTGGGGATCCACTCCCCCGGCTGGCGCGAATAATCCAGGTACAGCATGGAGGCCACGGCGTCCACCCGCAGTCCGTCGATGTGGTACTCCTTGAGCCAGAACAGCGCGTTGGAGATCAGGAACGAGCGCACCTCGTTGCGTCCGTAGTTGAACACCAGCGTGCCCCAGTCGCGCTGCTCGCCCTTGCGCGGATCGGCGTGCTCGTAGAGCGCCGTGCCGTCGAAAAACACCAGGCCGTGCGCGTCCTTGGGAAAGTGCGCGGGCACCCAATCCACAATCACTCCGATTCCCGCGCGGTGGCAGCAATCGATGAAGTACTTGAAATCGTCCGGGTTGCCGAACCGCGAAGTGGGCGCGTAGTAGCCGATAATCTGGTAGCCCCACGATCCGGAGAAGGGATGCTCCATGATGGGCAGCAGCTCGATGTGCGTGTAGCCCATCTGCCTCACGTATTCCACCAGCTTCACCGCCAGCTCGCGGTACGTGAGCGGCTGTCCTTGCGGGCCGCGGAGCCACGATTCCAGGTGTACTTCGTAGATCGAGACCGGCGATTTCAGCCAGTCGGTCTTGGGACGCGCCTCCATCCACGCGGCGTCCTGCCACTCGTAGCGGCCGATGTTCCAGACCACCGACGCCGATTTCGGAGGCTTCTCGCAGTAGAACGCGTATGGGTCGGCCTTGAGTTGCTGATACCCTTCGAAGCGCGAGCGGACGTGGTACTTGTACGCCGTGCCTTCCCCCAACCCGGGAACGAAGATCTCCCACACCCCGCCGCTGCGCCGCCGCATG